>JBJMIO010000025.1:0-10611 GCA_045806765.1 Marmoricola sp. | reverse complement strand
GCGCCGTCGCGCAGGCACAGTTCGCCGGTTCGCCGATGGTCGTGATCGGCGGACGGGCGCCGGCCAACCGCTGGGGAACCGGATCACTCCAGGAGCTGGACCAACCGCCGATCCTGGCGCCGGTCTCCATGCTCGCCACCACCTTGCACACCGCGGGCGAGGTCGCGCCCGGCCTGCTCGAGGCCTTCACCGTCGCCGGCTCCTCGCACCGCGGTCCGGTCTTCGTCGACGTCCCGATGGACGAGTTCTTCAACACCGCGACCAGCGAGCGGCCGGTCGTCGGCGCGCCCGAGCGCCTCGAGCCGGACGCCTCCGCGCTCGCCGCGATCGCCGCGCTGCTGGTCGCCGCGGACCGCCCGGTCCTGGTGCTCGGCACCGACATCTGGGCCGACGGAGCCGAGGAGGCCGCCCTGCAGCTGGTCGAGGGCCTCGGGATCCCGGTGATCACCAACGGCATGGGTCGCGGCGTCATCCCCGGCGGGCACCCGCTGCTGGCGACCAAGGCGCGCGGCCAGGCGCTCGGGACCGCCGACGTGGTCGTGGTGGCCGGCACGCCGCTGGACTTCCGGCTCTCCTACGGCGTCTTCGGCGGCAAGGACGGTGCCCCGGTCGCGAAGACCGTGCACCTGGCCGACTCCCCCGCCCAGGTCTCGGGCCACGCCGAGCTGGCCGGGTCCGCGTCCGGCGACCTGACGCTGGTGCTGGACGGACTTCGCGAGGCCGTCGAGTCCGCGCAGCACAAGCCCGACTGGGCTGCATGGGTGAGCATCCTCCGGGACACTGTCGCGGCGGCCACGGCGCGCGACAACGAGCTGCTGGGGGCCAGCGCGGACCCGATCCACCCCGCGCGCATCTACGGCGAGCTGGTGCCGCGCCTGAACGAGGACAGCATCGTGGTCGGCGACGGCGGCGACTTCGTCTCCTTCGCCGGCAAGTTCGTCGAGCCGAAACGTCCCGGCGGTTGGCTCGACCCCGGTCCCTACGGCTGCCTGGGCGCTGGCATGGGTGGTGCGATCGCCGCACGGTTGCACCGACCCTCGGCCCAGGTCGTGCTGCTGTACGGCGACGGCGCCGCCGGCATGTCCCTGATGGACGTCGACACCCTGGTGCGCCACGACCTGTCGGTCGTGATGGTCTGCGGCAACAACTCAGCGTGGGGCCTGGAGAAGGGCCCGATGCAGTTCCTCTACGGGTACGACGTCGCCGCCGACCTGGCGCCACAGACCCGGTACGACGACGTCGTGAAGGCGCTCGGCGGGGCCGGTGAGACCGTGACGGACCCGGCCCAGATCGGGCCCGCGCTGGACCGGGCATTCGCGTCGGGCGTGCCGTACATGGTCAACGTGATCACGGACGTGAACGCGGCGTACCCGAGGAACACGTTCGGCATCTAGGTGGTACGACCGACCTCGCCCGGCGCACGCGCCCGGGAGCGCCCTTCGACGCTGTCCATCCGGGAAGCCGGGATCACTAGCGTCGGCCATCACCCTCGCGTTCGGAGCCGGTGGAACACTTGCCACGATGACTACTGCCTCGGACTCCTCCCGGAAGCGGTCGCCGCGCTACCTGCACACGCTGCGGGAGCGGGGCGACGGCGCTGGTCGCGCCGATGTCACGATCGCGGTGCTGCTCGGCGTGATGGTCGTCTACTCCCTCGCCCTCTGGCCACTCACCCCAGCGCTGATCGGCCCGCACCCGTTGCTGCTGGAGATCCTGGGCGGGTCGACGGTGGCCGAGGTGACGGTCGGAGCGCACAGCCGGTTGCACGAGCTGCCGTTGTGGTTCGCAGTCGCGGCCGGCGTACCGGCCAGCATGATGTTCGACTGGGTGTTCTGGTGGGCGGGTCGGCGGTGGGGGGACCGTGCACTCCACATGTTCTTGGGCCGTGGCTCGTCCCCGCGCGACGTGGCACGACGCGAGGTCCGTATCGCGCGGCTCGAGAGAGCGGCAGGACGGTGGGGGTGGGCGCTCATCCCGTTGGCGTACTACCTGCCCGTGCCGACGTTCCTGATCTACGTCGCGGCCGGCCTGTCAGGCATGCGCCTCCGGACGTTCCTGGCTCTCGACCTGCTCGGAACGCTGCTGTGGGTCGGTCCGGTCGTCGGTCTGGGCTATGCGATCGGCAAGCCGGCGGTCGACGTGGTCGACCGGATCGATCACTACTCCACCTACCTCACCATCGCTGTGGTCGTGGTGATGGTGGTGCTGCAGGCGAGAGGCCGCAGGAACACCGTTACGCGGTGATCCGAAGGTCGACCTGAAGTCCCCCATCGGGTCAAGCTTCGCCGCCGGACGAGCGTCGGGCTCTGGATCTATGCTCGAGCAGACCCTGGATTCGGGAGAAGGTGTCGCAGGTGAAGGCAATCGTGGTGACGGATCAGGCCGCTGGAGCGGGCGGGATGACGCTGGTCGAGCGTCCGGACCCGCCGGCAGCGATCAACGACGTGATCGTCGAGGTGCACGCATCGGGGTGGGTCTCGACCGAGCTCGAGTGGCCCTCGACCTGGACGGACCGCACGAACCGCGACCGCACCCCCTCCATCCCTGGTCACGAGCTGGCCGGGGTGGTCCGCGAGCTCGGCTACGGCACCACGGGACTGACGGTGGGTCAGCGGGTCCTCGGACTCGCGGACTGGCACCGCGACGGCACGATGGCCGAGTACGTCGCGATCGAGGCGCGCAACCTCGCTGCCCTGCCCGACGAGGTCGACTTCGTCGTGGGCGCCTCGCTGCCGATCTCAGGCCTGACCGCGTGGCAGGGGTTGTTCGACCACGGCCGCCTCCAGCCGGGACAGCGCGTCCTCGCGCACGGCGCGGTGGGCGCCGTGGGCGCGATGGTCACCCAGCTCGCCACGGAGGCCGGAGCGTACGTCATCGGCACCGGCCGCGCCGCGGACCGGGACAAAGCACTGGATCTCGGCGCGAAGGAGTTCGTCGATCTCGACAACGACGCGCTCGGCGACCTCGGCGGGGTCGACCTGGTCTTCGACGTCATCGGCGGCAGGGTCCAGGAACAGTCCGCCGCCCTGCTCACGACCGGCGGAACCTTGGTCTCCGTCGTGGGTCCGGTCGAGACCGAGCCGGCAAATGGTCGAGCCGTGGACTTCGTCGTCGAGGCTGACCGCGCCCAGCTCGGGGAGATCGTCACCCGGGTGCGCGACGGACGGTTGCGCACGAACCTCGGGACGGTGGTCCCGCTGGCCGACGCGATCGCGACATTCACCTCGACCGAGCGTCGCAAGGGAAAGACGGTCGTCCAGGTTCGCCCCTCCTAGGAGGTCTCGGCGGTCGCTCCAGGACCCGGGCTTCTACGCGCCGAGCCGGTAGATCGTCTCCTCGATCTCCGTACCGCGCGCCCTCGCGAACCCCGCCTCCGTGCCTACGCGCGTGAAGCCGTTGCGCTCCAGCACCGAGGCTGACCCGACGTTGTCGGAGGCGACCCGCGCCCACAACGGGCGCTCCTCGACAACGCTCACCAGCTCGGCCAGAGCAGCGGTCGCGATGCCCTGCCCCCACCGGGCGCGCCTGATCCAGTAGGTGACCTCGGTGGGGCCCACAACGCGCGGACTCTCAGCGCGACAGGAATCCGATCAGGCTGTCCGGCTGCTGCTGGGCCGGCGGCGGCGTGGCGCCCGCGAGGTCGGGCATGCGCGCCTCGCGCGAGGTCAGGCCGACGTAGTGCGAGCTCAGGCCGAACATCGCGCACAGGAGCAGGACCTGGACGACGAGGATGAAGCTGTACTGGGCCGTGCGCATCTGAGGGCTCCCGAGCTCTCCCTCCCCAGGGTGAGTTCTGTTCTCGGGTACTCAAACGCGCAAACCGCCCATTTCGTTACGGTCAGCGCGACGCAGGTCAGAGGCGGCCGAGGAACCGCTCGCCGTCGACCACCACGCGCGTGACCTCCCCTGAGCCCAGCAGCTTGCCTCCCGGCTCGCGGGCGCTGACCTCGAAGCGGACCAGTCGTCCGTCGACGTAGGTGACCGTCGCGGTGACCGCGACCGCGGCGCCGACCTTCGAGGCGGCCAGGTGCTCGAGGCTGACCCGGGTGCCCACCGAGGTCTCCGGCGCGGCGAGTCCGAGCACGTCGCAGGTCACCGCCTCGCACCAGGCGAGCAGGACCGGGGTGCCGAGGACGGGCAGGGAGCCGGAGCCGACGGCGATCGCCGTGTCGACGTCGGAAACGACGAACTCCCGGGTCGAGGTTCGACCCAGGAGTTCAGTACGTTCAACCATCGCGCTGAGAACGAGTCTCAGGCGTTGGGGCGCTTGCCGTCCCAGGAGATGCGGAGCATCTCCTGAGTCAGCACAGCGCGCCCGGCGCGGACCACGGAAACGGATACAACGCCGTCAGGCGTTGGGGCGCTTTCCGTGGTTCGCGCCCTTCTTCTTGCGAGCGCGGCGCTTGCGTCCGGTCTTACCCATGGGGTCCTCCTAGAAAATCTGCGGCGCCCATCGTCTCAGGTCATGGCCACGGACGCGAATCGGGTCAGCCCTCGGACTCGATCCGCAGGCTCACCTGGACCTCGCGGATCCGCAGCAGCACCTTGTCACGCAGCTCGTTGGGAGCCTGCTCGGAGCAGGAGCGCTGCACGAGCGACTTCACCGTCCGCTCGAGGTCGTACTTGGCCAGGCACGGCCCGCACTCGTCGAGGTGCTTCTGGATGACCGCACAGTCGGCCTGGTCCATCTCGTTGTCGATGAACATGAAGATCTGGTGGATCACCTCGGAGCAGTCCGTGGCGTGGCCGGTCTCGCTCATGACGCCCCTCCCCGCGAGCCGCTGGGGGACAGGTCGTTGTCGCGGACGTAGTCCGAGAGCATCTCCCGCAGCTGGCGCCGGCCGCGGTGCAGGCGCGACATCACGGTGCCGATCGGGGTGTCCATGATCTCCGCGATCTCCTTGTACGGGAATCCCTCGACGTCGGCGAGGTAGACCGCGAGCCGGAAGTCCTCGGGCAGGCGCTGCAGGGCTGCCTTCACGTCGGAGTCGGGGAGGTGCTCGAGCGCTTCCATCTCCGCCGACTTCAGACCGGAGGAGCTGTGCGACTCCGCGCGCGCCAGCTGCCAGTCCTCGACGTCCTCGGCCATCGACTGCTGCGGCTCGCGCTGCTTCTTGCGGTAGGTGTTGATGAAGGTGTTCGTCAGGATCCGGTACAGCCAGGCCTTCAGGTTCGTGCCCGGCTTGAACTGGTGGAAGGCGGCGAACGCCTTCGCGAACGTCTCCTGGACCAGGTCCTCGGCGTCTTGGGGGTTGCGCGTCATCCGCATCGCGGCGGAGTACAGCTGGTCGAGGAACGGCAGCGCGTCGGTCTCGAACCGGAGCTGGCGCTCCGCCTCGGTCTCGTCGGCGAGCACGATCTCGGCCTCGGTGCTTTCAGTCATCGTGTTCAAGAGTAGCGACCCCTCCTTGCTGAAGGGATCCCCAGCGCGATCCGTGGGGCGCTCCAGTACGGCCAGCAACGTGGTTCTCCCTTCTCCGGTTCCGCGCGACGCGACCACCCGGCCCGTCGGGAGATGGAACAACTGCTCAGGCCGGGCGATTCCCGGCGACCTCGCGCACGATCCACTCCAGCGCGCTCTCGGCCACCACCCCGAGCGCCTCCTCGGCGCTCAGCGGCGCCGCGTTGGGCACCTTCATCCCGTGGTCCGCAGCCGGTACGACGGCCAGCTCGGTGTCCTCGGGGAACTCCTCGGGCCGACCGAACGGGTCCCGCTCCCCCTGCACCACCAGGCAGGGCAGACCGGCCCCGGCGAGCTCCTCGAGCCGGGACTTCTCCGGGCGGCCGGGCGGGTGCAGCGGGAAGGACAGTGCGAGCACGCCCTCGGCTCCCATCTCGGCGCCGATCCGGCACGCCGAACGGGCTCCGGCGCTACGACCGCCCAGCACGAGCGGTGCCTTCGGCCGCAAGCCGGCGAGGACGGCGCGGTAGGCCTCGTCGATCAGCGTGGGACGCGGTGCCAGGCGCTTGCCCTGCACCCGCCACGGCATCTCGACGAGCGTCACCGCGATCCCCTGGCGCGGCAGGTCGGCGGCGATCCGGACCAGGTCGGGCGCGTCGATGCCGCCTCCGGCACCGTGGGTCAGCACGAGCGAGGCGATCAGCCCACGGGCACGGTGCTCGAGCACCCGGGCGTCGCCCTGCGGTGTCGCGATCAGGCGTTCGCTCACGCTCACACCTCCTCCAGCGGAAGCGGGTCGAGGAGCTCGGGTCCGTTGTTCGCGACGTTCGAGACCAGGGTGGAGACCGGGTAGGCCTCCAGCGTGCCCGGCAGCGCCGGGACGAGCAGGTCGAGCAGCTCGGAGGAGGGTCGCGGCGTCGGGTCGAGCCACGCGTCGTACGCGCTGCGCGGGAGCATCAGCGGCATCCGGTCGTGGATCCGCCCGAGCTCGTCGGTCGCCTCGGTGGTGATGATCGTGCAGGTCCAGCGCCAGCGCGCGGGGTCGTCGGCCGCTTTGTCGGGGTCGCGCCACAGCTCGTAGAGCCCGGCCATCGAGAGGATGCCGCCGTCCTTGGGGCGGATGAAGAACGGCTGCTTCTTCGGCTTGCCGGCCTTCGTCTTCTCCTCGGTGGCGTACCACTCGTAGTAGCCGTCGGCAGGCAGGATCACGCGCCGCTTCTCGAACGCCCTGCGGAACGCCGGCTTCTCCGCGACCGTCTCCATCCGCGCGTTGATCATCCGGTTGCCGATCTTGGGGTCCTTGGCCCACGAGGGGACCAGGCCCCACGTCAGCACCCGCAGCTGGCGCTCGGCCGGCAGCTGCTCCTCACCTTCCGAGCGCGGCGGGCGCTCCAGGACGCCGTAGACCTCCTTGGTGGGTGCGACGTTGTAGTCGGCCGGGAGGCGCGGCAGGTCGCCGGCCGGCACGGCGGTGTGGATCTCGAACTCCTCGACGATGTCCTCGGGATCGACGCTCGAGGCGTAGCGGCCGCACATGAGGCCCAGGTTAGGCCCCGGCGCCGACGTTCAGGTGCGGGCGAGCTCGTCGAGCAACGTGCTGGTGGCGACCGCCGTGGTCGGCAGGCCCTCGATCCAGATCCGTACCGGGACGTCCTTCGAGATCACCTCGGTCAGGTAGTCGCGCAGCACCGCCACCCGGTTGCCCAGGCTCTCGGTGCGTGCGGCAATGACCAGCAGCCGGCTCGGGCTGGCCTCACCGATGCTCTCCTCGCCGTCGAAGACCATCCGCACCTGGCTGGCGACCTGCGCCATCACCAGGGCGCTCCCGAGACGCTCCTCGCGCTCACCACCGACGAGGACGGGCACGTCGACCACGACCAGTGCGTGACTGGCCTCGGCACCCGTGCCGCGCGACTCCGCGCCCCGCTGGATCTCCGCAAGGCGCCCGCGGATGTGGGCCAGCGTGGCCAGCCCGGTCAGGGGGTTCTCGCACGAGACCTCGTGCAGGTAGCCGAGCGTCTCGTCGCTCCACGCGATCCCCAGCGCGCGGGTCGACTCGAAGTCGGGCTCGCGCCCGACGACCAGCGCGAAGGTGGACCGGAGGCCGTGCAGGGCCTCACCGAGGTCCACACCGTCCCTGGCCAGGTCCCGGCCCACCACTGCGCAAGCGTCGTGTGCCTCGGAGCCGGCGGACAGAGCTTCCCCAACTGCCTCGAAGCGTGCGGGCAACTTTCGCCGCAGGCGTTCGGGCATCTCCTGCCTCTTGCCGCCGGTGGTGCTGGTCCTTCTCGACTTGGTCGCGAAGAGTCCCATCACCAATCCTCCGGGCTCACTGTTACTGGTTGCTTTCGATCCTCCCCGACGACCGAACGCACCAGGGAAACGGTGCGCGGGCGGGTTCATGACGCCGGTCCGAGCATATTTCCTCGGACCAGCTGAATACTGGCGAATGCGACGGACGGCGGTGATCCCTACTACGATGGCGTCACTTATCAACCACTCGTCCGTTAATGAGACATATGACCGTTATGGACCGGACGCCCCCGCAGGGTGAGCTGAGCGACGCCGAGCTGATCTCGAGCGTGCGCGGCGGCGACGTCTCCGCATACGGCGATCTCTTCGCGCGGCACCGCGACGCCGCCATCCGGCTCGCGCGCCAGCTGGTCTCCGGTCCCGACGCCGACGACCTGGTCTCCGAGGCGTTCGCCAAGGTGCTCAACGTGCTGCTCGCCGGCGGTGGACCCGACGTGGCGTTCCGCGCCTACCTGCTCACCGCCGTACGCCGCCTGCACGTCGACAAGATCCGCGCCACCAACCGCGCGATGCCCACCGACGACCTCAGCCCGTACGACGAGGGCGAGCCGTTCAAGGACACCGTCATCGCCGGGTTCGAGGGCGGTGCCGCCGCGCGCGCCTACGCGAGCCTGCCCGAGCGCTGGCAGCTGGTGCTGTGGCACCTCGAGGTCGAGGGCCAGAAGCCGGCCGAGGTCGCTCCCCTGCTCGGCATGACGCCGAACTCGGTCTCCGCGCTCGCCTACCGCGCCCGTGAGGGACTGCGCCAGGCCTACCTGCAGATGCACTCCGCCGACATCGGTGACGCCGAGTGCCGCTGGGTCCACGAGAAGATGGGCGCCTACGTCCGCAAGGGCCTCTCGCGCCGTGACGCGGCCAAGGTCGAGGAGCACCTGAAGACCTGCCGCAAGTGCACCGCGTTGTTCGTCGAGCTCTCCGAGGTGAACTCCTCGATGGCCGGCGTCATCGGCCCGGTCGTGCTCGGCTCGGCCACCATGGCCTACCTCGGAGCCGGTGCGAAGGCCGGCGTCGTCGGCGGGTTCCTCGGCGGGGTCGCCACCGGAGCGACCGCCGCGCTGGCCCGGGTCAAGGACGCGCTCGCCGCCCAGGGCCCGATCGCCGTGGGCGTCGGTGCTGCTGCCGGAGTCGCGGGCATCGCGACCGCCGCCGTCCTGATCGCGAGCTCGGGTACGTCCCACCAGCCGCCGGTCGCCGACGCCGGCATCCCCGGGACCAGCATCGGCGTCACCCCGCCGCCGACGCCCACCCCGACCCCGAAGCCGACGCACAAGCCGACGCACGAACCGACCTCGGGGCCGACGACCCAGAGCCCGAACGTCGTGGTGCCGGTGGTCAGCACGCCGAGCACGCCGGCCGGTACGCCGTCGCACCACCCGTCGAAGCCGCCCACGAAGCCGCCCACGAAGCCGCCGACCACGCCGCCGACCACGCCTGTCCCGACGAGCGCCGACATGAGCGTCGCGATGCGGTTCACCCCCAAGCTGGGGCTCCTCGGCGCCAAGAACGCCGGCACCCTGGGCAACCTGACCGCGCAGACCTCCGGCATCCCGGCCGGCACCACCGGCACCGTCACCATCCAGGTCGTCGGCGGTTCGCTCGAGCAGCTGCCGAGCACGACCAGCGCGCGGCGCACGGCTGGATCTGCGGCCGGCGGGGCCGGCACCTGCGTGATCAACGGCGCCACGGCCGTGTGCATCATGGGGCCCGACACTCCCCCGCTGCAGTTCAAGGTCATGGGCCTGCCCGTCGTGGCGTCGGCTGAGGTGGGCACGCCCAAGAACGTCCAGGACACCGAGCCGTCGAACAACCACGACAGCCTGCTCCTCGGGCTCCTCTGAGCCCGCACCCGCTCCGGCTCGATAGCCTTCAGTGGTGACCGACACCGCTGCTCCCCCGCTCTGGGCCGCTCCGCGTGCCCACGAGCCGGTCGACGCGACGGTCGAGCTGCCCGGGTCGAAGTCGTTGGCCAACCGGGAGCTGGTCTTGGCCGCGATCGCCGAGGGGCCCGGAGTCGTGAGCCGCGCTCTGCGCTCGCGCGACACCGAGCTGATGGCGGCGGCCCTGACTTCGCTGGGGTCCGTGGTCGACACCTCGGGTCCGGACTGGCGCGTGACCCCCGGCATCGTGCGCACCCCGGCCGACCCTGTCGCGGTCGACTGCGGACTGGCCGGGACGGTGATGCGCTTCGTCCCGCCGGTAGCCGCGCTGCGCGCCTCGCCGGTCGCCTTCGACGGTGACCCGCACGCCCGGTCCCGGCCGATGGCCGCTGTCCTGACAGCGCTGCGCTCGCTCGGGGTCCGCCTCGACGGCGAGCAGGACCGCCTCCCGTTCACCGTGCTCGGCGCCGGATCGGTCCGGGGTGGTGAGGTGGTGATCGACGCCTCCGCGTCGAGCCAGTTCCTCTCGGCTCTGCTGCTGGCCGCCCCGGCGTACGAGCTGGGCGTGGACATCCGCCACGACGGCAAGCCGATCCCCTCGGTGCCGCACGTGGAGATGACGCTGGCCTGCCTGCGGGCGCGCGGTGTCGAGGTCGACGACAGCGACGTCGACCGGTGGCGGGTGCTGCCCGGGCCTGTCGCCGCGCGCGACGTGACGATCGAGCCCGACCTCTCCAACGCGGCACCGTTCCTGATGCTGGCGATGACCAGCGGCGGGACCGTGCGGGTGCCGGGCTGGCCGTTCTCCACCACCCAGGCCGGCGACGCGCTGCGCGCGATCCTCGCCGAGATGGGCGCCGAGGTGGTGCGCACGCCGGAGGGGCTGCAGGTCACCGGCGGCGGCCGGATCCGCCCGCTGGTCGCCGACCTGCACGCGGTCGGGGAGCTGACCCCCGTGCTGGCCGCGGTGTGCGCGCTCGCCGACGGCCGCTCCGAACTGACCGGGATCGGGCCCCTGCG
>JBJMIO010000024.1:0-26249 GCA_045806765.1 Marmoricola sp. | reverse complement strand
CACGCCGACCCGACGTGCGCGCGGCACGGGGTCCAGCGCGGCCAGCTCGACACCTCCGCGCGACTGATCTGGATCCTCGAGAAGCTGCACCTGGTCTCCGACGTCCGGTGGCCCGTGGCCGAGCGGATCCAGGCCAAGCTGATCAGCGCCCAGCCGGAGTCGCCGGTCGCCGCGTGACCCTCGGGTCTGCGCTCGTCACCCGCAGACGGGTGCCGCGGCAGATCGGGTGCCGTGAGCGCACCGCGCTGGCAGGATGACCCGGTGGCCACCCGTCAGGATCGTGCGAAGAAGCCGCCCCGCAGCCGGATGACCGCCGCGGAGCGGCGCGAGCAGCTGATCGAGATCGCGCGCACCGTCTTCTCCGAGAAGGGTTTCGACGGCGCCTCGGTCGAGGAGATCGCCGCGCGCGCCGAGGTCTCCAAGCCGGTCGTCTACGAGCACTTCGGCGGCAAGGAGGGCCTGTACGCCGTGGTCGTCGACCGCGAGGTGCGCCAGCTGCTCGGGATGATGCGCGAGGCCCTGACCGCGGACTCCCCGCGCGTGCTCCTCGAGCAGGCCGCGATCGCGCTCCTCGACTACATCGAGCAGTCCTCGGAGGGCTTCCGGATCCTGGTGCGCGACAGTCCGCTGGGATCGGCGAGCGGTTCCTACGTCTCGATCATCAGCGACATCGCGACGCGGGTCGAGGGCATCCTGGTCGACGAGTTCAAGCGCCGCGGCTTCGACCCGAGGACCGCGCCGATGTACTCCCAGATGCTGGTCGGCATGGTCGGTACGACGGGCCAGTGGTGGCTCGATGCCCGCAAGCCGGCCAAGGAGGTCGTGGCCGCGAACCTGGTCAACCTGGCCTGGAACGGGCTCGCGGGGCTGGAGAAGAAGCCGGAGCTGCGCGGGCCGGTGTGAGGTCCACCCGGCCGCTCAGGTCCTCCGCGTCAGGGCGCTCGCAACCGCCCGGGGCTGCGACAGCGCGGCCAGGTGCCCACCCGGGACCGTCTCGACCTCCAGACCGAGGCGCTCACGCGCGACGCGGCGCTGGAACGCCAGCGGGAAGAACCGGTCGTCGGCGCCCGCGATCACCCGGGTCGGCACGTCGGGCCACGCCTCGATCG
This sequence comes from Marmoricola sp., assembly GCA_045806765.1. Classification (GTDB taxonomy): domain Bacteria; phylum Actinomycetota; class Actinomycetes; order Propionibacteriales; family Nocardioidaceae; genus Marmoricola. The sequence goes on along the minus strand of JBJMIO010000024.1, from coordinate 25,140 downwards.
CGCACGGGGTGGTGAAGACGATCTCGGCCTCGTCGCGCTGCTCGGACTCCCCCGAGGCCCAGACGTCCGGGTCGACGTCGTGGGAGAAGTGCGTCTCGAGGTCGAAGTCGGTGCTCCAGCCGCCCTCCACGGCGGCGGCGCGCATGGCCTCCTGCTGGCCGACGGCCTCCCACCAGGCGCCCGGGGTCTCACCGGGCAGCGGCACCATCGCGTTGAACATCACGAGCTCACGCGGGGCCCGGTTGGCGGTGCGCAGGTGGTCGGCGACGAGCACCGCGGCGAACCCGCCGAGCGACTGGCCCACCACCACGAGGTCGTCCTCGTAGGCACAGGCAGCCAGCCCGATCTCGAGGTACTCGGACAGGCCCGCCTCCGGATCGTCTGCCGGCAGGTCGAGCGCGACCGCGGTGTGGCCGTCCTGCTCGAGCAGCGGCACGACGCGGTGCCAGATCCAGCCGGCGCCGCCGGCTCCCGGGAGCAGCACGAAGTGACTCATGCGACCCATCCTGGCGCTGCGGACCGACAACCGCCACGGTCCACGTCCGGACCTACTGGTTCAGCGAGATCTGGGTCGTGACGTGGTTGACGCCGTTGCGGACGAAGAGCCCGATCAGGAGGTCGTGCTGAGGATGGGCCAGCAGCTCGTCCTCGACGGAGAACAGGATCTTGCCGAAGCCGGCGTGCCGCGAGGAGGCCCACACCTGCTCGGGGTGCGCCTCGGGGACCGCCTGCCAGGTCCCCGCCCGCAGCACCTTGTTCTTCGCGCCGCACAGGAAGGTCTCGCCGTCGGCCAGGGTCAGCTGGGAGGCGTTCGGGAACAGCACGCTGCGCGTGACCGTCGCCGTCGCGACCAGGTTGCCGGTGGCATCGGTGACCTCGCCGGGCGTCAGCAGGTACCGGCCCGAAGGAGTGTCGATGGTGGTCGGCTGCTGGTAGACCGCGGTGACGTCGACGAGAACGGTCCCATCGGGTCCGGTCGCGGTCGTCCGCCCGCCCTTGTCCTTGATCTTGAGCCTGGTGGCCATCGCCAACTCCTTCCCGAGTGCCGGCACGGACCACTGTCCACCCCCACGCCGGTCAGCGCTAGCGGCCGGACGGCCCGGTCCGCGCCACCACGAAGACCCGGCGGAACGGCATCACGACCTGGTCGCCCATCTCCGGGTACGCCGCCCGCAGCCGCCGCTTGAGCTCCTCCTCGAAGCGGGGCCGCAGGTCCTCGTCCAGTGCCTCCAGCGTCGGACGGGCGCTGGTGCCGCTGATCCACGTGAAGACCGGATCGGGACCGCTGAGCACGTGCAGGTAGGTCGTCTCCCAGGCGTCGACCTCGCACCCCAGGGCCGTGAGGGCGCGCAGGTAGGTGGCCGCGTCGAAGGCATCGGGAGTGGCGACTGCGGCGGTCTGGGCGGCGTACGGCTCCTCGGCTGCGAGGTCGCGCCGGATCGTGTGGCTCGGCTCGTCGAAGTTGCCCGGGACCCCGAAGGCGAACCATCCGCCCGGCCGCACGTGACCCACCAGGCGGGGCAGCAGCTCGAGGTGGCCGGGGACCCACTGCAGGGTCGCGTTCGAGACCAGGACGTCGACGGGTTCCTCAGGAGCCCAGTCCGCGAGGTCGGCGACCCGGTAGGTCACCGGACCGGGCTCGCGCTGGGCGGCTCCGATCATCTCGGCGCTGGAGTCGAGGCCCTCGATCCGGGCTCCCGGCCAGCGATCGGCCAGCAACCGGGTCAGGTTGCCGGGCCCGCAGCCGAGGTCCACGACGCTCCCGGGAGCCTCGGCGCCGATGCGCGCGACCAGCTCGACGAACGGGCGGCCGCGCTCGCCGGCGAACCTCAGGTAGCGGTCAGGGTCCCAGGTGTGCGCCATGCTCGTTCCTCCACGATGTCTTGACATCAAGATACTCTGCGCCGCTCATCTCTCGATGTCAAGAATCTTTTGCACTAAGATGCCTTCATGGAGGCTGACGAGGTCGACGAGCTGGTCCAGGCGTGGCGCCGCGAGCGCGACGACCTCGACCTCGCTCCGGTCGAGGTCTTCAGCCGGATCAGCCGTCTCGCCCGCCTGCTCGACCTGGCCCGCCGCGAGGCGTTCACCGCGCAGTCGATCGAGCCGTGGGAGTTCGACGTGCTCGCCGCGCTGCGGCGTACCGGCCGGCCCTACCAGCTCAGCCCGGGCCAGCTCCTGCGCGAGACGATGGTGACCAGCGGGACGATGACGAACCGGATCGACCGGCTCAGCGAGCGCGGACTGGTCGACCGGTCGCCGGACCCCAACGACCGGCGCGGGGTGCTGGTAGGGCTGACGACCGCGGGCAAGCGCGCGGTCGACGGCGCATTCGAGACGCTGCTGGCCAGCGAGCGCGACCTGCTCGGCGAGCTCTCGGCCAGCGAGCGCAAGCAGCTCGCCGCGCTGCTCAAGCGGTTGATGCAGCCGCTGCGCTGAGTGCGCCGGCGGCTAGCGCTTGTGGCCGGTGACGGCCAGGGCGACGCCGAGGCCGATCATCGAGACCCCGCCCACGGTGCCCATCGCCTCCCCGCGCTTCGGTGAGCTGTTGAACCAGCTGCGCAGCTGCGAGGCGACCAGTGCCCACAGGCTGTCCGAGAGCAGGCCGATGGTGGTGGCGAGCAGGCCGAGGAGCAGCATCTGCAGCGGCACGTGCCCCTCGCCCCGGTCGACGAACTGGGGCAGCACCGCCGCCAGCATGATGTAGCCCTTGGGGTTGGAGGCGCCGACGACGTACCCCTGCCGGATCGCCTTGGCCACCGTCATCGGGATCGCGGTCGCGCCAGGGTCGTTGCCGGCCAGGAAGTCCTTGCGGCGGCGGACCGCCTCGACCCCGAGGAAGACCAGGTACGCCGAGCCCGCCAGCTTCAGGACGGTGAAGAGGATGATCGATTCCTGCACCACCACGCCGAGTCCGGCGGCCACCAGCACGACGATCGTGACCAGGCCGAGGGTGTTTCCGGCGACCGAGGCCAGTGCGACGCCGCGGCCGTAGGACAGCGCACGACCGACCACGAAGACGACGCTCGGGCCCGGGATCACGATGATGATGAACGCGGCAAGGCCGAAGGTCAGCAGCTGGTCGGTCGAGATCACTCCAGCACGCTAGCGGCTTCGAGCCACTCCAGCTCCAGGGTTTCCTTCTCCTGCGCCAGGCCGCTCAGCTCCGCCGAGACCCGCGCGAGCTCGTCGTAGTCGTTGCCGGCGGCCTCCATCTGCTCGGTGAGCCTCGCCTCGCGCTCGGCCAGGCGGGCCAGCTGCTTGTCGATCCGCGCGACCGCCTTGCGAGCCTCGCGCTCCTCCGCGGAGCCGGCCTTGGCCTTCGAGGACTGCGCCGGGCCCGGCGTCGGCACGCCGACCGGCTGAGCAGGCGGCTGGGCGACCTTCTGGGCGACCTCCTGGGCGACCGACTGGGCGACCGACTGGGCGACCGAGCCCGCCCCGACACCGGAGCCGGCAGCGCGACGTGCCAGGTACTCGTCCACCCCGCCCGGAAGCATCCCGATCGTCCCGTCGCCCATCAGCGCCCAGATCGAGTCGGTGACGCGCTCGAGGAAGTACCGGTCGTGCGAGACGACGATCAGCGTGCCCGGCCACCCGTCCAGGAAGTCCTCGAGCACCGCGAGCGTCTCGATGTCGAGGTCGTTGGTCGGCTCGTCGAGCAGCAGCACGTTGGGCTCGGAGAGCAGCAGCTTGAGCAGCTGGAAGCGACGGCGTTCGCCTCCGGAGAGGTCGCCGAGCCGGGCGGTCAGCTTGTCGCCGGTGAAGCCGAAGCGCTCGAGCATCGAGGTCGCCGAGACGTCCTGGCCCGAGGCGGTCCGGGTGACCCGGCGGATGTCCTCGATCTCGGCGAGCACGCGGGACTCGGGGTTCTCCGGCGTCACGTGCTGGGTCAGGTGCTCGAGCGCGACGGTGCGGCCGCGCTTGACCTTGCCGTGCGTCGGCTCGAGCAGCCCGGAGACCAGCGAGAGCACGGAGGTCTTGCCGGCGCCGTTGACCCCGACGATGCCGACGCGGTCGCCGGGCCCCAGGCGCCAGGTCGCGTGCCGCAGCAGGGTGCGCTCGCCGCGGACCAGGTCGACGTCCTCGACGTCGATGACGTCCTTGCCGAGGCGCTGGGTCGCGAAGCGCTCGAGCTCGAGCCGGTCGCGCGGCGGCGGTTCGTCGGCGATGAGCTCGTTGGCCGCGTCGATGCGGAACTTCGGCTTCGACGTGCGGGCCGGGGCGCCCCGGCGCAGCCAGGCGAGCTCCTTGCGCATCAGGTTCTGCCGGCGCTGCTCGCTGGACGCGGCCTGGCGCATCCGCTCGTTCTTCGCGAGCACGAACGCGGCGTACCCGCCCTCGTAGAAGTCGATCGTGCCGTCGTGGACCTCCCAGGTCTGCTCGCAGACCTCGTCGAGGAACCAGCGGTCGTGGGTGACCACGACCAGAGCCGAGCTGCGCCGCTTGAGGTGGTCGGCGAGCCAGGCCACCGCCTCGACGTCGAGGTGGTTGGTGGGCTCGTCGAGGATCAGCAGGTCGTCGGGCTCGAGCAGCAGCCGGGCCAGCGAGCACCGCCGGCGCTCCCCGCCGGAGAGTCCGTGCACCGCACGGTCGAGCTCGATGCCGGCCAGCAGGACCTCGACCACCTCGCGGGTGGTCGCGTCGGCCGCCCACTCGTGGTCGGCCTTGCCGCCGAGCACCACCTCGCGCACCGTGTGGCTGTCGTCGAGCAGGTCGCGCTGGTCGAGGTAGCCCAGGTGCAGGTCGCGCGAGCGCGAGATGCGGCCGCCGTCGGGCACCTCGCTGCCGGCCATCAGGTTGAGCAGCGTGGTCTTGCCGTCGCCGTTGCGCCCCACGATGCCGACGCGCTCACCGGCACCGACGCCGAGGCTGATCTCGTCGAGCAGGATCCGGACGCCGTACGACTTCGAGACCTTCTCCAGGTTCAGCAGGTTCGCCATCAGAGGACCCTCATACGTAGGTCACCACGTGGGTCCCGGCGACCGGAGCGGTGGCGACGACCACGCGCGGGTGGCCGGCGGCGAGCAGCGCCTCGCGGATCTCGTGAGCCGCGTCCTGGTCCGCGGCCAGACCGAGGAAGGTCGGGCCGGAACCCGAGAGCAACGTGGCCAGGGCTCCCGCCTCGCGCAGCCGGTCCTCGATGACGCGCAGGTCCGGGCGCAGCTCGAGCGCGACGGACTGCAGGTCGTTGTGCACCGCGGCTGCCAGTCCGGGCAGGTCCTCCTCGGCGAGCGCAGCGAGCACGGCGGCCGATCCGGTGCCGCCGCTGCCGTGGTCGTCGAAGGCCCGGTAGACAGCGGGGGTCGACATCCCGTCGTCGTGCGGGACCACGACCCACCACCAGGTACCGCCGTCGGTGATCGGCTCGACGATCTCGCCGCGCCCGGTGCCGTGCGCCGTACCGCCGAGGAGCGCGAACGGGACGTCGCTGCCGAGGTCGGCCGCGATCGCGAGCAGGTCCTCATCGGTGGTCCCGAGGTCCCACAGCCGGTCGAGCGCGACCAGGGCGGCGGCCGCGTCGGCACTCCCCCCGGCCATGCCCCCGGCGACCGGGATGCCCTTGCTGATCCCGATCGAGGCGCAGCGCGCGATGCCGTGGTGCTCGGCGAGCAGACGCCCTGCGCGGATGGCGATGTTGCTCTCGTCCAGCGGTACGCCGGAGCAGTCGACGTCCCCGATGGGCTCCACGCCGACCGACCACACGCCCGAGGTCGTGACGGTGACGTCGTCGTAGAGGCTGATCGCCTGGTAGACGGTGTCGAGCGGGTGGTAGCCGTCCTCGCGGACCTCCCCCACTCCGAGGAGCAGGTTGATCTTGGCCGGGGCGCGGACCGTCACGGCGCGCGCCGCGTGCGCGGGAAGGCTCATCGGGCGAGCTCCTCGGCGATGCGGACGAAGTCGTCGATGTGCAGCTGCTCGCCGCGGGTCATCGGGTCGATCCCGGCACGTCCCAGCGCCGCCTCCGCCGCATCGGCAGATCCGGCCAGGTCGCGCAGGGAGGGACGCAGCGCCTTGCGCCGGTGCGCGAAGGCCGCGTCGACCACGGCGAAGACCTGCTCGCGGGTCGCGGTGGTCGCAGGCGGCTCGCGCCGGGTCCACGCGACCAGCCCGGAGTCGACGTTGGGTGCGGGCCAGAAGACGTTGCGTCCGATCGAGCCGGCCCGGCGCACGTCGGCGTACCAGGCGGCCTTGGCCGAGGGCACGCCGTACGTCTTGGAACCGGGGGCGGCCGCGAGCCGGTCGGCGACCTCGGCCTGGACCATGACCATGCCGCGCTCGAGCGAGGGCAGCAGCGCGAGCAGGTGCAGCAGGACCGGCACCGAGACGTTGTAGGGCAGGTTGGCCACCAGCGCCGTGGGAGCCGGGCCGGGGATCTCGGTGACCCGCAGCGCATCTGCGCGCACCACCTCGAAAGCGGCGGCCTGGGCGGGCGCGTGCGCGGTGATCGTGGCGGGCAGCGCTGCCGCCAGCACGGGGTCGATCTCGACGGCGACCACCCGTTTCGCCACCGCGAGCAGCGCCAGCGTCAGGGACCCCAGTCCCGGTCCGACCTCGAGCACGACGTCAGCGGGCGTGATCTTCGAGTCGGCCACGATCCGGCGCACCGTGTTGGCGTCGATGACGAAGTTCTGGCCCTTCTGCTTGGTCGGTCGCAGGTCGAGCCCGGCCGCCAGCGTCCTGATCTCCGCCGCCCCCAGCAACGTCGGCCGGGAAGCTACGGGGTCGGTCACGAGGAGAAGCCTAGACGCACGCCGACCTGGCGCACGTGCGCCCATGAACGACGCCGACCCGGCGCTCGCGCACGAATGAATTCGCGCAAGAGCGCCGGGTCGGCGTACGGGATCAGCGCAGGAACGCCGGGTCGGCGCTAGGCCTGCTTGCCGCAGACCGGCCAGGCACCGTACCCGCCGGAGGCCTGGCGGACCCGCTCGGCCACGGCGATCTGCTGCTCGCGGCTGGCCTGGTCGGGGCGACCGGCACCACCGTTCGCGCGCCACGTGCTGAGCGAGAACTGCAGGCCGCCGTAGTAGCCGTTGCCGGTGTTGGCGTGCCAGTTGCCGCCGGACTCGCACTGGGCGATCCGGTCCCAGGCGCCACCGTTGGCGGTGCTCGCGGGCATCTGCTTGGTGCCCACCCGCACGACGGCCGGGACCGGCTTGCGCAGGACGTGCTGGCTCAGGACCTTCTTGCGGAAGACGGTGCCGTTGTGCGTGACGACCTTGTAGGTCACCTCGCGCACACCGGGGCGGCCCGGCTTCACGGTCTCGCGGTCCCCGACGTAGAGCGAGGAGTCGCTGCGCTCGGTCACCGGCTGGGCGACGCGCTCGCGGGCGACGTGCTTGCGGAACTTGTGCACCCGCACGAGCGTCACGTGGTCACCGGCGGTGATGGCCTTGCCGAGCGCCGGGCGCACGATGTCGTCCTTGTCGTACTTCACCTTCAGGCGCGCGAGCAGGCTGCGCACGTTCGGCGCGGCGACGCGGACCGGGTGCGCGGCGTGCGCACCGATCTTGACCACGAACTGCTTCGGTGAGGTGATCAGCAGGACCATGCCCTGGCGGTCGATCGCGGCGTCACGGCTCGCGGACAGCGCGAAGCCGGCGGGAGTGCGGATGCCGAGCTGGTCGAGCGCGGTCGCCACGTTCGTGGCGGTGGTCCAGTAGGTCTGCTCCTTGCCGTCGCGGCTCACCTCGAGCGGGCGGCTGTAGCGCACCGTGATCAGGGTTCCGTCGGAGACCGAGGAGTCGAGGGAGGGCGAGACGAGGTCGCGGGAGTGGACCGCGATGCCCTGACCGGCCAGCACGTCGGCGACGTTGTCACCGAAGGTGCGCACGGTGCGGGTCTTGCCGTCGACCGAGACGGTGACCTTGTCGGTCAAGGTGAAGTAGCCGGCGGTCGTCGCGACGAGCGCGACGGCGATGGTGGCGACCAGGACGATCAGGCCGGTCCGGGTGTTGAGCTGCTTGGCGAAGTGCGTGAGGGTGGCGCGCACGGTTCTCCGATGTTCGGACTTCCCGGGCCACGGGGGTGGTATCGCACGATTTCGACGCGATGTCCGGTATCAATCTGATCCTCCCGAAAGAGAACCATTTCCCCGTTCCCGGCCAACAGAGGTCGACCCTGCCATTGCTAGCAGGAAGTTAGCAAACCGCTAGCACCCTCCCGAGCGGGGGCGCGTGCCCCAAGTCACGTTCCTGCGACGCTAGTCGTGACCCGGATCACCCGTCACCACGCCCCGCCGAAGGCCCTCTCGGTGTTCGCATCGACCGCCTGGCAGAGCTCGCCCAGGTCCGCACCCCGGGTGGTCGCCATCGAGCGCATCGTGGTCGGCACCAGGTAGGAGCCGTTGGGCCGGCCGCGCCACGGCTCGGGGGTCAGGAAGGGTGCGTCGGTCTCCACCAGGATCTTCTCCAGCGGGGTGATCCGCAGCGCCTGGCGCAGCGGCTCGGCGTTCTTGAACGTGACCGTGCCGGCGAAGGACAGGTACGCCCCTCGCTCGAGGCACTGCTCGGCGAAGACCGCGTCACCGGAGAAGCAGTGCATCACCCAGCGCTCCGGTGCGCCGACCTCGTCGATGACCGCGAGCACCTCGTCGTGCGCGTCGCGGTCGTGGATCACCAGGGTCCGGTCGAGCTCGTGGGCCAGCTCGATGTGGCGGCGGAAGGAGCGCACCTGGGCGGCGCGGCCCTCGGGCGGGGTGCGGAAGTGGTCCAGGCCCGTCTCCCCGACCGCGCGGACGCGGGGGTGGGTGGCGAGCTCGGCGATCTCGGCGAGGGCCTCGTCCAGGCGGCCCTCGGCCTCCAGGCGCGGCGCCTCGTTGGGGTGCAGCGCGACCCCGGCGACGATCGGGTCGTACGCTGCCGCGGTCTCCACCGCCCACCGCGCACCGGGCAGGTCGCAACCGATCTGCACGATCCGCGGCACCCCGACGGCGGCCGAGCGGGCCAGGGCGTCGGCCACCGGGACCGGCTCGCCCGGGCCGTCGTGCGCTGCGATGTCGAGGTGGCAGTGGTTGTCGACGACCGGGAACGGTAGCGGCTCGGGCGCCTCGGGCCGCTCGCCGGCGCGCTGCGCGCTGCGGCTCACGCGCGGCTCCGGGGAGCGGGCTTGGCGTGGACCAGGTCGTAGACGGTCCGCTTCGGTACGCCGGCGCGCCGGGCCACCTCGACGATGGCGTCCTTGCGGGTCGAGCCCGACGCCTCCACCTCGGCGACCCAGGCGACCAGCGTCGCCGGGTCGTCGACCGGGCCGGTGGCGGCCGCTCCGGAGACCACGATCGTCACCTCGCCGCGGACGCCCTCGGCGGCCCAGGTCGCCAGCGCGGCGAGGCCGTCGCGGCGTACCTCCTCGTGGGTCTTGGTCAGCTCGCGGCACACCGCCGCGGGCCGGTCGTCGCCGAACGCGCCGGCCATCGCCACCAGGGCGGCCTCGGTGCGGTGCGGGGCCTCGAAGAACACCATCGTTCGCTGCTCGCCGGCGAGGTCGGCCAGGCGCCGCCCCCGTTCGCCGGACTTGCGCGGCAGGAATCCCTCGAAGCAGAAGCGGTCCACCGGCAGGCCGCTGACGGCCAGCGCGGTCAGCACCGCGGAGGGGCCGGGTACCGAGGTGACCTCGATGCCGGCCTCGACCGCAGCGGCGACCAGCCGGTAGCCCGGGTCCGAGACGCTGGGCATGCCGGCGTCGGTGACCAGGACCACGCGTGCACCGCCCTGGAGCATCTCGAGGAGCTGCGGCGTACGACCCTGCTCGTTGCCCTCGAAGTAGGAGACGATCTTGGCGGTCAGCTCGATGCCGAGCTCGGAGGTGAGCCGCTTGAGCCGGCGGGTGTCCTCGGCAGCCACGACGTCCGCCCCGGCGAGCTCGCGGGCCAGACGCGGCGGCGCGTCCTCGACCCGCCCGATCGGGGTGCCGGCGAGCACGAGCACGCCGGGCGCCCGGTCGCCGTACGAGGTCATGGCCCGATCATGTCAGTCCGGGCGAGGGGCCAGCCTCTAAGGTGGGCGCCGTGGCGCGCGCAGGCAGGACGGGTACGACGACGCTGTCGCGCACCGCGACCGGCCGCGTGGTGCCCTCGGCCGTCGACCGCGCCAAGCCGCGCGCCGTCGACCTCGACCCGGTCATCTCCTGGGCGCTGACGATCGGCGTGATGCTGATCGCGATCTTCCTGCGGCTGTGGAAGCTCGACAAGCCGAAGAGGTTCCAGTTCGACGAGACCTACTACGCCAAGGACGCCTGGTCGCTGGTCCACCACGGCTACGTGACCACGTACGTCGGCGGTGACCAGGTCGCGAACCCGAAGATCCTCGGCGGGAACCTGCACGGTCTCTACACCAGCGACCCGAGCATGGTGGTGCACCCCGAGGTCGGGAAGTGGCTGATCGGCCTGGGTGAGCTCGTCGCCGGGATGACGCCGTACGGCTGGCGGCTGGTGCCCGCGATCGTCGGCACCCTGATGATCGGCGTGATGATCCGGCTGACCCGCCGCCTCACCGGTTCGACGCTGCTCGGCCTGGTCGCCGGGATCCTGATGACCTTCGACGGCCTGCAGCTGGTGCTCTCCCGGCTCGCGCTGCTCGACATCTTCATCGCCTTCTTCGTGCTCTGCGCGGTCACCTGCATGGTGTGCGACCGGGACTGGTTCCGCGCACGGCTGGCGCGCGCGGCCGATGACGACGGCCGCCTCGAGGGCTGGGGCCCACGCGTGCTGTGGCGCCCGTGGCTGCTGGCTGCCGGCGTCTTCTGGGGCCTCGCGCTGGGCACCAAGTGGGACGCGATCTTCCCGCTGGCCGCCTTCGGGCTGCTGTTCTGGGCGTGGAGCTGGGGCGGCCGCCGGTCCTTCGGGATCCGCTGGGCACCGGTGAAGTCCGCGCTCCTCGACGCACTGCCCGGGCTCGCTTACCTCGTGCTGCTGCCCTTCGTCGTCTACGTGCTCACCTGGACCGGCTGGCTCATGCACTCCGGGGTCTACGAGCAGCACCTGTCCAACACCCAGTACGGGCCGTACTGGGGCGACTACATCCGCAAGCCTGCGCACGGGTTCTTCGGTCACACGATCAAGGCGCTGCGCTCGCTGATGCACTACCACCACGACGTCTACGAGTTCCACACCAAGTTCCTCAACACCTCCACGCACGTCTACCAGTCCAACCCGCTGGGCTGGCCGATCCTGAACCGGCCCGTCGGCGTCGACGCGCAGCTCGACATCGCCCAGGGCGCACAGGGGTGCCACGCCACCGGCCAGGAGACGTGCCTGCGCCAGGTGCTGCTGCTCGGCACGCCGGCGCTGTGGTGGTTCTCGAGCATCGCACTGGTCTGGTCGGTGGTGTGCTGGATCGGCAAGCGCGACTGGCGCTACGGGATCGTCGTGGTCGGAGCCCTGGTGACCTGGCTGCCGTGGCTGAAGTACGACGACCGCCCGATCTTCAGCTACTACGCGATCGTGATGGAGCCGTTCCTGATCCTGGGCGCGGTGATGCTGCTCGGCGAGATCCTCGGCCGCGCGGCCCCCGGCACCCGCCGCCGCAAGATCGGTGCCATCTCGGCCGGCGCGATCGTCGTGGTCATCGCGATCAACTTCGCCTACTTCTGGCCCATCTATACCGACGGCCTGCTCACCCAGACCCAGTGGATGCACCGGATCTGGTTCGAGCGCTGGATCTGACGACCCGGTCGAGCGGGGTCGTTCAGGCGCCGGCGATCGGGGGCGCGGTCGGGTCGGTGCCCGCGCCACCCTGCTCGCGCTTGACGTACTCCTCGATCGCCTCGATGTCGTCCTTCGCGCGGGTCACCACGGTGAGCAGGTCGTTCATCGTGGAGACCTCCTCGACCTGCTCCTTGATGAACCACTGCATGAACTGCTCGGCGGCGAAGTCGCTCTCCTCGCGCGCGGTGCGGGTCAGGGAGAAGATTTGCTCGGAGACGCGCTTCTCCTGGGCGAGGGCGAGGGAGACCGGCGCGATGATGTCCTCGAAGCCGGTCGTCGGCGCCTCGACGCCGGGGATCTTGACGTCGCAGTCGGTGTCCATCAGGAACTGCACCATCATCATCGCGTGGGCGCGCTCCTCGAGCGCCTGCCCGTAGAAGAACGCGGCCATCTGCGGCATCGTCAGCGCGTCGTAGTGGATCGCGCAGGCGAGGTACTGCTGGTGCGCGGCGAACTCGTTGCCGATCTGCTCGTTGAGCTGGGCGGCGAAACGGGGTGCGGTCACGAAAGGTCCTCCGGTCGGGGTCAGGCCGCCTTGCGCTTGCCCGACTTCTTCTGCTTGCGCATCACGGCGACCAGCTCGGCCTTCTTGACCTTGGTGCCGGCCTTGAACCCGGCCTGCTTCGCCACCTTCTTGGCCGCCTTCTTCTTCAGAGGCTTGCCGTCGGTGCCGATCCGGACGAGCTCGCGCTTGTGCACACCGTATCCGGTGGGCAGGGAGCCCTCCTTGAGCATGCGGATGGGACAGCGATCGCAGCGCGTCCTCGACACGCAGCACTTCGTCTTCGGAAGCTTGTACGCCTTGCCCACCCGGCCAGGCTAACACCGTCCAAGGCATGCCTAACCTAAGGTGAGACCGGCATCACGCGGGCGGCAGCGGCGTGAGCCGGAAGACCCGGATCTCGCGGTCGGTGCGTCCCTTGTACGTCGCGTAGACCGCCGTCGTCGCCACCATCAGGTCGTACGCCGCATCGGCCTCCGGCCCCGCCAGCAGCTCGGCCCGCACGTCGATCCGCTCCCCGCGCACGATCGCGACCGCCTCCGGCCTGGCCAGCAGGTTCCCCGTCCACGCCGGGTGGTGCTCCTGGCCGAAGTTTGAACCGACCACGACGATCGAACCGGCCTCCTCCCGGGCGAAGAGCAGCGGGCTGATCCGCGGCAGGCCGCTCTTGCGTCCCGTGGTCTCCAGCAGCACGGTCGGCGCACCGATCGGGCCGAACAAGGTGCGTCGCCCGTGCGTGCGGACCATCAGCCGGCGGTCGAGCGGCATCAGCTTGCGGATGCTCCAGGAGCCCGGCTTGGTGGAGGCGAAGGCGGTCGCCAGCCGGGCGTAGGCCCCGCCGGGTCGGCCCCACACGTCCTGAGGGATCTCGCTCACACGCCGCAGTCAAGCAGCCGGCTCACCCCCGCACCAGGGGGCCGCGGCGTGGACGCCTGTTCCGCTGGGGCCCTGCGATCCCTACCCTGGGTCCGTTCCGCGCTCACCACCGAGGAGATCCATGCCGAACCCCGTCGAGATGATCAACCGCGCCGGCACCGAGGCGCGCGCCCTGACCGCCCTGCTCCGGGCCGGCGCGATCGGCGGCTCCTCGCCGCGCAAGACCGTCGCGATCCTCAAGGCGCTGCGGGCCTTCGGGCCATTCGGCTCGGCGGTGCACCTGGCCTCGATCCGGCACCCGGACGCCCCGGCGATCGCCGACGAGCGTGGCGAGATCACCTACGCCGAGCTCGACGACCAGATCAACCGGCTGGCCCACGCACTGCTGGCCACCGGCATGAAGCCCGGCGACGGCATCGCGATGCTGTGCCGCAACCACCGTGCGCCGCTGATCGTCGGCTTCGCGGCCTCGCGCGCCGGCTTGCGCAGCCTGTGGCTGAACACCTCGTTCTCCGCTCGCCAGGCGTCCGAGGTCTGCGAGCGCGAGGGCGTCGACCTGCTGGTCCACGACGCCGAGTTCGCCGGCATCCTGGCCGACGTCGCGCCACGGTTCGGCAAGTTCTCGGTCGACGTCGCCGGCTCGAGCGAGGACGACCTCGACCGGCTGATCGCCACCGGGACGCCCGGCCTGCCCGCGGCCCCGGCCAAGCCGGGCCGGATCGTGCTGCTGACCAGCGGGACCACCGGCACGCCGAAGGGTGCGCCGCGGGCGGACCCGAAGGGCTTCGCGATCCCGGGCGGCGTGCTCGAGCGGATGCCGATGCGCTCGGAGGAGGCGACCGTGATGGGACCGCCGCTGTTCCACGGCACCGGCCTGCTGCTCGCGCTGCTCGCGATCTCGGTCGGCAACAAGCTCGTGCTGCGCACCAAGTTCGACCCGCGCCAGATGCTCGCCGACATCGACCAGCACTCGGCCGCCACGATCTGCGTGGTCCCGGTGATGCTGCAGCGCATCGTGGAGCTCGGCCCCGAGGTCATCGGCGAGTACGACGTGAGCTCGCTGCGGTGCGCCTTCACCGCCGGCTCCCAGCTGCCCGCCCAGGTCTCCCAGCAGGTCTCCGAGCTGATCGGCGAGGTCATCTACAACCTCTACGGCTCGACCGAGGTCTCGGTCGCGACGCTGGCCACCCCGGACGACGTGCGCGACTTCCCGACCTCGGTGGGGCGTCCGACGCTCGGCGTACGGATCAAGATCCTCGACGAGCACGGCACGCCGCTGCCGCAGGGGCAGACCGGCCGGATCTTCGTCGGCACCACCGCACCGTTCGAGGGCTACACCGGTGGCGGTGGCAAGGACATCGTCGACGGGCTGATGTCCACCGGCGACGTCGGTCACTTCGATCCGCAGGGCCGGCTCTACATCGACGGCCGCGACGACGAGATGATCATCTCCGGCGGAGAGAACGTCTTCCCGCGCGAGGTCGAGGAGCTCCTGGTCACGCACCCGGCGATCGCGGACGCCGCCGTGCTGGGGGCCGACGACGAGTCCTTCGGGCAGCGGCTGCGCGCCTTCGTGGTGCTCAAGCCGGGCGAGAGCCTGGACGCCGCGGGGGTGCAGGACTTCGTGAAGGACAACCTGGCGCGCTACAAGTCCCCGCGCGACGTGGTCTTCCTCGACGAGCTCCCCCGCAACCCCACCGGCAAGGTGCTCAAGCGCGAGCTCGCACAGCTCTGAGGACGACGCACGAGGGGTGCCCGCCTCCCGGCGGGCACCCCTCGTGCAATTCCCTCGCGCTGTGTCACGGCTGCGGAGGCGGCGGCGTGTAACCCTGCGGAGGCGGCGGCGGGGTGTAGCCCTGCGGCGGAGGCGGCGGCACCTGGCCTCCCTGCTGCGCCGGATGAGGTGCGATCGGCTGGAAGGACGTGCGGATCGCCTCGGGCACGAGCATCGCCCAGAGCACCAGCGCGGGGAGGCCGAAGAAGCCGGCCGAGTCGGCGAAGGTGATCGAGCGGCTCGTCTGGGCCGCGTCGTCACCCCGTCCGACCGCGATCGCGACGATGCCGACCAGGATCACGCCCCCGGCCACCGCGACGACGATCCGGCGCGCGTGGTCCGGGTTGCCGCCGAGCAGGACCTGCACGAGCAGCAGGGCGCCCGCGGCGAGGACGGTCAGCACCAGCTGGATCACCGAGGACGCGTGCACGCCGGACTCCCCGATGAGGAGCAGCAGCCGGGCGACCGCGATCGCGAGCAGTGCCGCCGCGCCGGCGACGCAGGCGTGCCGGGCGGTGGCGACCCAGGTGCCGATCGCGTCGAGGGAGGCGAGCCTGCGCTGGACCGGCCGCGAGACCAGCAGGGCGATGCCCGCCGCGACCAGGAACAGGCCGATCACGACCTTGAAGAACTCCAGGGTGACCGAGGCGAACAGCGAGTCCGCGCTGTCGCTGGCACCGCCGAGGAAGTCCGAGCCGATCATCACGAAGCCGACCACGGCCAGCACGCGCGCCCACTCGCGGGTCCCGCTGAGGAAACCGACGAACGGGACCCCGATGGTGACCACGACGGCGGCCAGGAGGCCCAGGCTGTACCCGATGAGCAGCACCTTGGGGTTGTAGCCCGCGAAGCTGGACCCGACGTCGTCGAGGTTGGTGACGGTGAAGATGAACAGCGTGATCGTGACCGCGACCAGACCGACGCCGATCAGGACGAGGGTCGCGGTGCGCCAGTACCCGTCACCAACACCCGAGGGCTCCTCGTCCACGACGCGCGCCTGCATGGCGAGCAGGGCACCGACCAGCCCGACGGCGACGGCCACGCCGACGCCGCCCTCCTCGCTGGTGAGGTGGGCCAGCTCGTTGACCAGCGCAGCGAAGACGCTGATCAGGTAGGGCACCGCGCACGCGTACTTCACCAGCCGTGACTGCGGGGCGGCGAAGCCGGGGACGACCTCCATGCTCACCAGGTACGGCGCGATCAGCGACAGCGCCGAGATGACGGTCGCGATGACCACCCACCAGCGGTCCGAGGCGTCGTGCCCGACGTCCCACGGCAGCGCGAGCGCGCCGAAGAGCAGGAACAGCGCCACGACGTCGCGCACCAGGTCGGTCACCACGATGGAGGCGAACGGGTTCGCGATCGGCGCGACCCCCGGCGCGTGACCAGGCGCCTGACCAGGTGTCGCCGCAGCCGGCTGCGGTGGGTAGGCCGTCGCCGGCGGAGGCGCGTAGGCCGCGGGCGGCGGCGCGGGCGGGGCAGGAGCGGCCGGCTGAACCGGAGGCGCGGCGGGCGCTGCAGGTGCGGGAGGCGCCGGCGGAGCAGGAGGAGTCGGTGGCGCAGGCGGCGCAGGCGCCTGCGCAGCGGGCTCCGCAGCGCTCTCCCCCAGCGGGGCTCCGCAGTTGCGGCAGAAGCGGCCCCCGCTCGACGGCGTACCGCACTGGGCGCAGAAGTTCTCACTCACAAGCCGGTCTCCTCTTTCGTCTCCGAGCCGGAAAGGTTCCGATGGCTGTTCCTATCCCAGGGCGTGCACGGCTGCGACGTCAAGCGCGCGCACCAGGCCGACCGGGTCCGGGCCGAGCCGCATCACGTGCACCTCGGTGATGCCGAGGTCGGCGTAGGGACGCATCGCCTCGGCGAAACCGACGGGATCGCAGTCGCCGGTCCACAAGATGGTCCGGGTGATCTCGTCGTAGGGTCGGCCGACGTCCTCGCAGTGCCCGCGCAGCACCTCGAGCTTGGCCGCCACCGCACCGGGACCCGCCTCGCGGGAGGCGAAGAGGTTGCACGCATCGGCGTGCTCGGCGACCAGGCGCAACGTCCTGCGCTCGCCCGAGCCGCCGATCATCACCGGGACGGGGCGCAGCGGCTGCGGCGAGCAGATCGTCTCCGCGAGCCGGTAGTGCGTGCCCTCGTACGGCCCGTCGTCGGCCGACCACATCTGCCGGACGATCTGCACCGTCTCCTCGAGCCGCTCGAAGCGCTCGCGCAGGGGCGGGAGCTCCACGCCGAGCGCCCGGTGCTCGCGCTCGTACCACGCCGCGCCGATCCCGAGCACCGCCCGGCCGCCGGAGAGGACGTCGAGGGTGGCGACGATCTTGGCCAGCAGGCCCGGGTGCCGGTAGGTGATCCCGCTGACCAGCAGCTGGAGGTCGACCGACGTGGTGTGCGCGGCCAGGAAGGCCAGCGTGGTGTACCCCTCGAGCATCGGGCTGTCCGGCGGGCCCATGAACTCGAGCTGGAGGTAGTGGTCCATCACCGAGAGGTTGTCGAACCCCGCTTCCTCGACCGCGCGCGCGACCTCGACCAGACCCGGCCCGATCGCGGCCGGCGCGCCGGGCAGGTCGAAGTCGACGAGGTGCAGTCCGATCCGCATGGGCGTCAACGTACCCCCGCCACACGTGGCTGTTACACACTGTTCAAGGCCCCGAAACCCGAGCGCGCGGCGACGCATGGCAGGCTCGTCCTCATGGCCGGACTGACGCAGGAGCAGCAGGCGATCCTGGACTTCGAGCGCCAGTGGTGGCGCTACGCGGGCGGCAAGGCGCTGGAGATCGAGCAGCACCTCGGCATGACTCCGGTGGCCTACTACCGCAAGCTCAACGCGATCATCGACCTGCCCGAGGCCCTCGAGCACGACCCCACCCTGGTCCGCCGCCTCCAGCGTGCCCGGACCCTGACGCGGCGGCGCAGGTCCAAGCGCGGCGTACGCGTCGCTCACGCCTAGGAGCCAGCCGGGCCGAGCCTCAGTCGAGCTGCTCGGACTCCATTTCGAAGTACTCCTGGTAGGCCTTCGCACGCTCGCGCAGCTCGCCCTCGACCAACCCGGTCTCCGCAAACGTGTAGCGGTTCAGGCTGCCGCCCTGGTCGCCCGGGTGGGCGGCGAGGAACGCGCGCATCCGCGTCTCGGCCTCGGCACTGAGCTCGAGGCCGATCTGGTCGTAGATCCGCGCGACCGCCCCGATCAGGTCGTGACGGATGTCCTGGTAGCGGATGTCGACCACGGTGCCGGTGTCGAACACGCCGTCCTTGCGGGCCTGCAGCGCGCGGTCGAGGCCGAGCATGATGTCCTCGCCGTACTGCTGGGCCAGCCGGGTGACCTCGAAGTGATCCGTGGTCATCTCCCGCAGGCTGGCACCGAGCGCCGAGATCGAGGCGATCACCTTGAGCGGGTCGCGGTGGTTCTGGATCACGATCGCGTCGGGGTACTCCGCCATCAGCGCGGGCAGGCACCACAGGTGCGCCGGTGACTTCAGCAGCCAGCGCTCGCCGTGGTGCCCGGACTGCAGGTGCTGCAGGAAGCGCCGGTGCCAGGCGTACGCCGGAGCCATGTCGGCCTCGTGGAGCAGCCAGTGGTTGTAGGTCGGAACGTCGAACTGCAGCGAGTGCTGCATCGACCTGAAGTCGCTGGTGAAGATCCGCACGTCCTCCTGCGCCAGCTCCGCGCCGAGCTCGTGGAAGGCCGCGAAGCCGGGGATGAAGGAGTCGACGAGGTCGAACTGCGCCTGCGCCTCGGCGATCCGCGGATCGGTCGTGTACGTCGCCGTGGCCGGCGGCGGGACCGGTCGTTCGACCTCCCAGCTCAGGGGAGCGCGGTTGGCCGGGTCCTGGGCCATCAGGTCGAGCAGGATCGTGGTGCCGGTGCGCGGCTGGCCGACGATGATGATCGGGCGACGCACCTCCTGCTCGGCGACCTCGGGGTGCTCCTTGCGCCAGGCCTCGATGCGCAGCCGGTTGGCCAGGTCGTCGACCACGCCCTGCTCGGCGACGCCGACGCCGATCTCGTTGAGCCGCGAAGGGCCGGCGTAGTCCTCGAGGAGCAGGTCGAGACCCGCGCGCCAGCTGTCGGCGCCGAAGTCGTCGGACCCGGCCGACTCGATCGCGGCTGCCACCAGGCGGTCGCGGCGCTGGTCGGTGGTCTCGGTCATGGTCGCGCTCCTCGGGTGGGTGGTCGGTTCAGGTGCGCAGGTCGAGCGCGGCCAGGTGCTGCTGGATCAGGGCGGGGAGGTCGCCGGTGCCGCCGGCCTCGACCCAGGTGTCGCACGCGAGCCGGGCGGCCGCCATCGTCATCGCGCCGATCATGCGCGGGCGCGGATCCCCGGGGACGAGGTCGTCGAACCGGGGCGTGACCGCCTCGGCGATCGCGACCTCCCACTCGCCGTACAGGTGCAGGGTCCAGGCGAACATCGCCGGGGAGGACCGGCTGAGCTCGGCCTGCTCGAGGAACATCGCGCGGTGCTCCTCGAAGTGCTCCCCGAGGTAGGCCTGCGCGGCGCGCACCGCCTCGAGCGGTCCGAGCTCGGGAGGCACGCCCGCGATGATCCCCGCGAGCACGTAGGCACCGGCACCGGAGAGTCCGTGGGCGACGGCGAGCTCCTTGGAGTCGAAGTAGCGGAAGAACGTCGCCCGGCCCACCCCCGCCTCGGTGGCGATGTCATCCGCCGTGGTCGCCGCGACCCCGCGCTCGGTGGCCAGGCGCGCGGCCGCGTCGGCGATGCGGCGCTGCACCTCGAGCCGGTTGCGCTCGCGGAGTCCGATCTCGGCCTGGACAGTCATGGTGAGGAAGATGATACTGAGTCTCACCTTCTTGTCCAGAGCCCACAGCAGGAGACCGGATGCGCGCACTGCAGGTCACCCAGCACGGAAACCCCCTCGACGTCCTCGCGGTCAACGAGGTCGAGCAGCCGGAGCCCGGCGAGGGCGAGGTGCTGATCAAGGTCGCGGCGGCGGCGCTGAACTTCAACGACATCCTGCGCTGCCGCGGCGGGCTCGTCTCGGTCCCCAAGGAGCCCCCGTTCACCCTCGGCATGGACGTGGCCGGGACCGTCGAGGCGGCCGGCGCGGGTGCGGAGTCGTGGATCGGCAAACGCGTCGTGGGGGTCTCCAAGGATGCCTTCGGCGGGATCGCGGACTACACCACCGCGCCCGCCGCCGGGGTCTTCGAGGCTCCCGCCGAGCTCGACGACACCGAGGCCGCGGCGTTCCTGCTGCCCTTCCACACCACCTACCTCGCACTGTTCGTGCGCGCCGGGCTGAAGGGGGGCGAGACCCTGCTGGTGCACTCGGGTGCGAGCGGCCTGGGCACCGCCGCGATCCAGCTCGGGGTGAACGCCGGGGCCCGCGTGATCGCCACGGTCAGCTCGGCGGAGAAGGCCGAGCTGTGCCGCGAGCTCGGCGCGGATCTGGTCATCGACCACACGGCCGAGGACTTCGCTGAGGCGGTGCTGAACGCGACCGGCGACGTCGGGGCGGAGGTGGTCTGCGACCTGGCCGGCGGCGACTTCGTCGGCCGGTCGTGGACCTGCGTGGCTCGCGAGGGCCGCTACCTTCCCGTCGGCTTCACCGACGACGGCGAGAACGGGATGACCGGACGCCCGCTGCGGATGGCCAGCATCGGCAACTTCTCGGTCGTCGGCGTGCTCAGCGCCTGGGTCGACCAGGTCGACCCGATGATGCGCCGCTTCGGCTTCAACCCGTTCACCCGCGCCGAGGGCGACCGGGTGCACGCGGCCCTGCTCCAGCTCGTCGCCTCCGGCGCGATCCGCCCGCACGTCGGTCGGGTGGTCACCATCGACGAAGCCGCAGCCGCCCTCGCCGAGCACGAGCACCGCCGCTCGATCGGGCGGACCGTCGTACGGATCGACGGATGAGCACGCCGCTGACCCGGAGCCGGTGGGACTACCTGTTCCTGCCGTTCTTCGTCATCGGCATCCTCAACAGCCTGCTCCTGAGCCTGCCGGAGTCGCTCGGGGTCCCGGTGACCGCGGACAGTCCGTGGCCGCCCTTGCGGTCCCTGCACTCGTGGGCGGTGAACCAGGAACCGCAGCACCTGCACATCCCGCCGACGCTGCAGGCTTCCATCCTCTACGACGGCTTCGTGCAGTCGGTGCTCCTGGCGGTGCTGACCGTGGGGTTCTGGCGCCTCAAGGACTGGCCCTGGCTGCGCACGCTCGGCCTGGTGTACGCCGTGAGCGCGGTGGTCAACATGTACTTCTACTTCATGCAGACCTTCCTCGGCCCCGACGTCCCGCCGCGCCTGGGGCTCTACCTGCCGTTGAACCTGCCCTGGCTCGTCGTCCCCGTCCTGCTGGCCGCCCGGTGCTGGCCGCGCGAGCAGAGCGTGAACACCTCTATCAATTGATTCAATCGCTTGATACAGTCCGGCCGTGCCCACGACCCTCCTCTCCGACCAGGACACGGCCGAGCGCCTGGTCCGGGCGGCCGAGCGGCTCTTCGCCGAGCGCGGGGTCGGGGCCGTCTCGCTGCGGGCGGTGATGCAGGCCGCGGGGACCAACGTGGCCTCGGTGCACTACCACTTCGGCTCGAAGACGGCGCTGGTCGAGGCCGTGGTCAGCAGCCGGATGGAGGTCGTCTCGGCGGGCCGCGACGCCCTCGTCGAGCAGCTCGCGGGTGCCGACGCACGCGGCCTCGCGCGGGCGTTCGTGCAGCCGATCGCGGACCTCGTGCACGCGGGGGCCGGTGCCTGGGTGCAGGTGATCGGGCAGCTGCTCGCCACCAACGATCCCGCGCTGAGCCCGATCTCGGCCTCGTTCTTCGACCGCAACGCGCGCTTCGTCGAGCTGCTCGGCCAGCTCGACGCATCGGCGTCGCCGGCGACGATCGGCTTCCGCCTCACCCAGGCGATGACCGTGACCCTGCAGGTCCTCGGCGACGTCGAGGTCACCCGTTCGTTGCTCACCGGCGACGGTCCGGCGTGGACCGACGAGGAGGTCGTCGAGCAGCTCCTCGACGTCGTCACCGCGATCCTCGCCGGCCCCAGCACCTGATCCACCTTCACTGCACCATCACTACGCGCATGCAGACCCGACGAAAGGACCCCCCGATGGGTACCAACCAGCGCTCCCAGGTCGAGATGACCGACGAGGAGATCACCGCCTTCATCGCGAGCCGGCGCACCGCCACGCTCGTGACGCTCGGCAAGGACGGCCACCCGCACGCGGTAGCGATGTGGTTCGCGCTGATCGACGGGGTGATCTGGTTCGAGACCAAGGCCAAGGCGCAGAAGGCGATCAACATCGGTCGCGACCCGCGCGTGACCGTGCTGCTCGAGGACGGCCTGACCTACGACGAGCTGCGCGGGGTCTCCCTGGAGGGCACCGCGGAGATCGTGGATGACGCCGACGCGTTGTGGGCGGTCGGCGTGAGCGTGTGGGAGCGCTACAACGGTCCCTACACCGAGGAGATGAAACCGCTGGTCGAGTTCATGCTCAACAAGCGGATCGCCGTACGGGTCGACGCGTCGCGCACCCGCTCCTGGGACCACCGCAAGCTCGGCCTCGACCCGATCCCGCTCGGTGGCACGACCGCACCGAAGGAGGCCTGAGCCGTGGGTCGCTTCGCGCTGCCCGAGGAGCGTCCGCCAGGCCTGGACTCCCCCGCGACCTCGAAGGTCATCAAGTACATGGCCAAGGCGCAGGTACGGGTCTTCAAGGCCACCAACGGCCGGATCGGCAACAAGTGGCGCATCGGCGCCGGGTTCAGGAAGCCGGTGCCGACGTTGCTGCTCGAGCACACCGGGCGCAAGTCCGGGAAGGTGTTCACCACCCCGCTGCTCTACCTGGCCGACGGCGCGGACCTGGTCGTCGTCGCCTCCCAGGGCGGCCTGCCCAAGAACCCGCAGTGGTACCCGAACCTGGTCGCGCACCCCGCGTGCGTCGTGCACCTGAAGAAGGAGCGCGGCCGCGAGGTCACGGCCAGGACCGCGAACGCCGAGGAGCGCGCCGAGCTGTGGCCGCGCCTGGTCGAGCTGTACGCCGACTTCGCCAAGTACGCCGCCTGGGCCGATCGCGAGATCCCGGTCGTCATCCTCTCGCCGCGTTCCTGACCTCACCAGCCTCCACGGCGGTGCGAGTGACCCCCTCGGCAAGTTGCGGGGCCCACTCGGCGTACGGAAACGGCCCGATCAACTTCCGCGATGAGGTAGAACGTGTTCTATGCCGATCACTGACGAGCAGGTCGAAGCCGGGGTCCGTCGCTACCTGGGCCTGGTGGCCGGAGGCTCCGCGGCCGAGATCGCGGCCCTCTACGCCGACAACGCCGTGCTGGAGGACCCGGTCGGGTCCGAGCCGCTGCGCGGTCGCGAGGCGATCCAGGCCTTCTACGCCACCCTGGAACCGATGACCGTGACCACCGAGCTCCAGACGATCCGCGTCTGCGGCGGCGAGGCTGCGTTCCAGTTCCACATCGAGACCGACACCGGCGCCGGGGTCGCGATCCTCGAGCCGTTCGAGAACATGGCCTTCGACGAGGACGGCAAGATCCGCAGCATGCGCGCCTGGTGGGGCGCGGCGGACATGACCTTCGGCTGATGCCCGGCGTTCAGTCCCGCAGTGGCACCTTGAAGGCCCAGCTGAAGAAGGTGTAGCCGACGAGCACCCCGACGATCGTCGCGGGCAGACAGATCTCCCACCCGAACCGGAGGGTCTGGGTCGGGACCAGGAACGCGAACACGATGCTCGTGATGTTGCGGAGATTCTTCGGATCGTTGCTCGCATACCAGGGCACCTTGCGCAGGGGTTCGCTCGGATCCTCCAGGACCTCGGACCTTTGAATCGCAATTGCTCCAGTGCCCTGCATCGTCGCGATCGCTTTGCGCAGCGCGCGGTAGCTCATCGGCTCCACGTCGACATACGACTGCCGGCGTACCCAACCGGTGATGAGCTGGCGGACCCGCGTCATCCCGTCCTCCTCGGAGGAGAAGAGCTCGGCGAGCACGACCGGCGGGTGCGCGAAGAACGCGTCGCGACCGGAACGGTGCAGCACGACCTTCCACCGCGGGTCGGTGCGCAACCGCCGCCGGGCGTAGGTCCAGTTGACGCCGGCGTTGATGAGCTCGCCAATAACGTTCGGATCTGTCTGTGCGCTCGACTCGGCCTTGATCGAGAGGTGGGCGGGGACGACGAAGAAGCGGAAGCGGTAATTACCGTCCTCGAACCACCCGGTGGGGTCGCCGAGGTCAGGCCCGTCGTGGAACTGGATCACCCGGACTGTGTACCAGTACGCGGACGCCTGCGTGGGAGGATCCAGCCCATGCCCGGCGAGAAGTTCGACTGCGAGATCCAGGCACGCTTCCGCGACATCAACGTCGGCGGCCACGTCGACAACGTCGAGGCGGTCAGGGTGATCGACGAGGCGCGGATCCAGTTCTTCATGTTCGCCCCGGTCCTCGAGGGCGGCACCGGCCTGCTGCACCGCAAGCCCGCCGGCATTGTCGACCTGATGGGCGCCCAGCGCGTGGACTACCACTCCGAGATGCGGTTCGTGCCCTACGCGCCGTTCCTGGTGCGGATCTGGGTCAGCCACCTCGGGCGGACCTCCTTCAGCGTGGCGACCGAGATGCGCACCGCGGCCGATCACCCGCCGGCACTGGTGGCCGAGTCGACGTTCGTCTTCTGGGACCGTGCGACCGGTGCGTCGTGGCCGATGGACGACGACGTGCGCGCCGACCTCGAGGTCTTCCACGGGCCCGGCGTGGAGCTGCGCGGGCGCTGAGGGCTACCGCCGCCGGTTGCGCCGGAGGGCGTCACGGTGCTGCATCCCGATCGAGACGCCGGTCGCGACCACCGCGACCAGCAGCAGCGCGCCGCCCAGGACGGCCAGCGCGAAGCCGATCAGCTCGGCAGCCCGTTCGTCACCGGTGGAGATCCCGGCCCCGATGACCGACAGGACCGCGCCGAAGAGCCAGAAGCCCAGCAACGAGGGCGCGCCGTCCAGATCGTCGGCCCCCGGCTCCTGCGCGATGGGTCGACCAGGTCGCAGCTCGGGCCGCACCGCCGAGCGGCAGTACGGGCAGACGGCCGAGTCAGCGATCTCGCGTGCACAGTGCGGGCACTCCATCGGGCGATCCTGGCAGGGCAGGTCCAGATCCGTCCGGAGAACCGGAGGTTCGAGGCTTGCCGGCGCGTGGAATGCTCGGGGCATGAGCATCACGACAGCCGCCATCGTCGCCGAGAGCGCCGGCGCCCCCTTCGTCCAGCGCACCGTCGAGCACCGCGAGCTCGGCGAGTACGACGTCCTGATCGACATCGCCTTCGCCGGCAT
>JBJMIO010000023.1:0-30763 GCA_045806765.1 Marmoricola sp. | reverse complement strand
GGGCGACGGCCGTGTGCTGGCGACCGTGACCGCCGACAGCTCCGGGAAGCACGACGCCTTCTGCGGGACCTCGACCGACGCGTGGAACGAGCAGAAGTACGGCGACGCCCGTCCCGAAGGTCCGTCACCCTCGGGACGTGGCCTGCTGATCAAGGCCGCCGCCAAGCACGGGCTGGGCCGGCGGGACCTGCCGCCGAGCATCTCGTTCTTCCAGGGCGTGCGGGTCGGTCCCGACGGCGCGCTCGAGTGGCAGGGCGGCTCCGGGCCAGGGACCCACGTCGAGCTCGTCGCCGAGCTGCCCCTGCTGCTCCTGGTCGCCGACGTCGCCCACCCGCTCGACCCGCGGTCGGACTACCAGGTCGGACCGCTGGTCGTGCACGCCTGGAGGGGTGCTCCCACCGGTCCGGACGACGTGCGCTTCACCAGCTCGCCCGAGCTGCACCGGGCGTACCTCAACACGGTCGACTACGCCGGAGCCAGGGGACTGTGACGATGAGGAGATCCACGGTTCCCGTCGGAGCCACGTACGCCGAGGGCTCGGTGCTCGACTGGAGCCAGAGCCTCGTCCCGGGGACCGTCGTGCTCGACGAGGTGGTGCCCCCGAACGCACCGTGGTCCGGCGTCGTCGAGGCGGGGCACGTGCTCACCATCGTCGACGTCGGTGGCAACCAGTCCGGCGACTGCCTGGTCTACAACGCCGCCGACCCCTCCGAGCGCTACAGCGTCCCGGACACGCTCGCGTGGCAGGGCAACGCCTACGTCACCACCGGCACGGTGCTGCGCAGCAACGAGGGGCGCCCGCTGATGACCGTGGTCGGCAACGAGATCGATCGCCAGGACACCATCGGCGGTGCGTGCAGCAAGGAGTCGAACACGCTGCGCTACGGGCACCACGTGATGTTCCACCACGGGTGCCGCGAGAACTTCCTGGCCGAGGCGTCCCGTCGCGGCCTCGATGTCCGCGACCTCGTCTCGAACCTGAACTGGTTCATGAACGTCCCGGTCGAGGCGGACGGAGCGCTGGGCATCGTCGACGGTCTGTCCGCGCCCGGCCGGCGGGTGGCGGTGCGCGCCGAGATGGACGTCCTGGTCCTGGTCTCCAACTGCCCGCAGATGAACAACCCCTGCAACGACTTCAACCCGACCCCGCTGCGGATGATCGTGGTGCAGCCGTGACCCCCGTCCTGAACACGGTGCTGATCGCGAACCGGGGCGAGATCGCTCGTCGGGTGATCCGGTCCGCGCGACTGCTCGGGATGGCGACGGTGGCGGTGTTCTCCGAAGCCGACCGCGCGGCGCCGCACGTCCGTGAAGCCGATCGTGCCGTCCTGCTCGGGCCCGCGCCGGCCTCGGCGTCCTACCTCCGCGGAGACGCCGTCATCGAAGCCGCACTGGCCAACGGAGCCGGGATCGTCCACCCGGGCTACGGCTTCCTCTCCGAGAACGCCGACTTCGTCCGTGACGTCGAGGCCGCCGGTCTCGTGTTCGCCGGCCCGGGGGCCGACCAGATCGTGGCGTTCGGGGAGAAGCACACCGCCCGCGAGCTCGCCGAGAAGGCCGGCGTCCCGCTGCTCACCGGGAGCGGGCTGCTCGCCGGCGCCGACGAGGCGGTCGCCGCGGCCGCCGCGATCGGTCTCCCGGTGATGGTCAAGGCCACCAGCGGTGGCGGCGGCATCGGCCTGCAGGCGTGCTTCGACCTCGAGGAGGTCCGCGCCGCCTACGGGCGGGTCGCGACCCTGGCGGAGCGGAACTTCGGCTCGGCCGGCATCTTCGTCGAGCGCCTCGTCCGCCCCGCGCGGCACGTCGAGGTCCAGCTCTTCGGCGACGGCGCCGGCCGGGTCGCCGTGATCGGCGACCGGGACTGCTCGCTGCAACGTCGCAACCAGAAGGTGATCGAGGAGGCACCGGCTCCCGCGCTGCCCGACCACGTCCGCGAGCTGCTGCACTCCTCGGCGCGCGACCTGCTCGCATCGGTGGACTACCGCAGCGCCGGGACGGTCGAGTTCGTCTACGACCCGGTCCGCGAGGAGGCCGCCTTCCTCGAGGTGAACACCCGGCTCCAGGTCGAGCACCCCGTCACCGAGGAGGTCTTCGGGGTCGACCTGGTCGAGCTGATGCTCCGGCTCGCCCGTGACGGCGACGCGGGCGACGACGTGTTCACCCGCGCCTGGCGACCGGACGGGTCCGCCGTCGAGGCCCGGGTCTACGCCGAGGACCCCGGCAAGGACTCGTTGCCGTCCTCGGGCCTGGTCACCTCGGCCTCCTTCCCGGACGCCGTCCCCGGGGTCCGCGTCGACGGCTTCGTGGAGACCGGGCTGGAGGTGCCGGCGTTCTACGACCCGATGCTCGCCAAGGTGATCGCCCGCGGAGCCACCCGGGACGCCGCGCTGGACCTCCTCGGGACAGCCCTCCGAGCGAGCCGGGTCGACGGCATCGTCACGAACCTGGGGCTGCTGAGATCGCTCACCGACCATCCGGAGCTCCGGGCCGCGGTGCACTCCACCACGACCCTGGCGACCGTGGTCGACCCCGAGCCGCGGATCGACGTCGTGGCCCCCGGCCCGCTGACCACCGTCCAGGACCTGCCCGGTCGCCTCGGCTACTGGCACGTCGGGGTCCCGCCGAGCGGGCCGTTCGACCCGGTCTCCTTCGCCGAGGCCAACATCGCCGTCGGCAACGCTCCGGGAACACCCGGGCTCGAGGTCACCACCGGCGGGCTGGTCCTGCGCTTCTCCACGGCCTCGGTCATCTGCGTGACCGGAGCGCCGGTCGTGGTGGCGGTGGACGGCGCCGAAGCAGCCCTCTGGGAGCCGGTCGAGGTTCCGGCAGGGGCGACGCTGTCGCTCGGTACGGCGACCGGACCCGGCCTGCGCGCCTACCTCGCCGTCCGCGGCGGGCTCGACGTCCCGGCGTACCTGGGGAGCGCCTCGACGTTCACCCTGGGTGGATTCGGCGGGCACGGCGGTCGGGCGCTGCTGGCCGGAGACGTCCTGCGGCCCCTGGTCGCGGAGCCGGGCGCGCGGGGCGGCCCGACGCCGGCGGCCCGGCGGACGGCGCTGACCTCGGCGTGGCAGATCGGCGTGACCGAGGGCCCGCACGCGGCGCCCGAGTTCTTCACCCGCGCCGACATCGACACCTTCTACGCCTCCGACTACGAGGTGCACCACAACTCGGCGCGCACCGGCATCCGCCTGATCGGGCCCAAGCCCACCTGGGCGCGGCCGGACGGGGGCGAGGCGGGCCTGCACCCCTCGAACATCCACGACACGCCGTACGCCGTCGGGGCCATCGACTTCACCGGCGACACCCCGATCATCCTGGGTCCCGACGGCCCGTCGCTGGGCGGCTTCGTCTGCCCGGCCGTCGTCGCGAGCGGCGAGCTGTGGAAGCTCGGCCAGCTCCGTCCCGGGGACACGGTCCGTTTCGTCCCCGTGCGCGAGGAGGACGCGGCCGCGCTCGTCGAACGACGGGCGTCGGTCGCCGTCGCCACCCGCGGGGGCGACGGGGACGATGGTGTGCTGGCGCGACGCGCGGAGCACGGGGACCGGCCGTCGGTCACCTACCGGCGTGACGGCGACGACAACGTGCTGGTCGAGTACGGCCCGATGGAGCTCGACCTGGCGATGAGGATGCGCGTGCACGCCCTCCAGGAGACGCTGGAGCAGCACCGGCCGGCCGGCATCCTCGACGTCACACCGGGCATCCGTTCGCTGCAGATCCACACCGACTCCTCGGTCCTGCGAGCCCGCGACCTGACCGCGCTGCTCACCGAGCTCGAGGAGGAGGTGCCACCGACCCAGGAGCTGGTGGTGCCCTCGCGGAAGGTGCGGCTGCCGCTGAGCTGGGACGACCCGGCGACGCGCCTGGCGATCGAGCGGTACATGTCCGGGGTCCGCGACGACGCCCCGTGGTGCCCGTGGAACATCGAGTTCATCCGCCGCATCAACGGGCTGGACTCGGTCGACGACGTGTACCGGACGGTCTTCGACGCCTCCTACCTGGTCCTCGGGCTGGGCGACGTCTACCTCGGTGCGCCGGTGGCCACCCCGCTGGACCCGCGGCACCGGCTGGTGACCACGAAGTACAACCCGGCGCGGACCTGGACGGCCGAGAACTCGGTCGGCATCGGTGGTGCCTACCTGTGCATCTACGGCATGGAGGGGCCCGGCGGCTACCAGTTCGTCGGGCGGACGGTGCAGATCTGGAACCGGTTCCGGCGCGGCGGCCTGTTCGCGGAGAACCCGTGGGCGCTGCGGTTCTTCGACCGGATCGAGTGGTACCCGGTCGCCGCGGAGGAGCTCCTGGAGCTGCGTGCCGAGACCGACGCGGGCCGTGGTCGCTACGAGACCGAGGAGGGGACCTTCTCGCTCGCCGAGTACGACTCGTTCCTCACCGCGAACGCCTCCTCGATCGCGGACTTCCGTACCCGGCAGACGAAGGCGTTCGAGGCGGAGAAGGACCGGTGGCAGGCGTCGGGGGAGTTCGACCGGCGCGACGATCCGCCGCCGGCCGCGGCGGTGGCGGTCGAGCTGCCCGCCGGGTCGGTCGCCGTCACCGCGCCGTACACGGCGACCGTGTGGCAGGCGGCTGCCGCGCTCGGTGACCGGGTGGCCGAGGGCGACCCGATCCTGTCCGTGGAGGCGATGAAGATGGAGGCGAAGGTGGCTGCGCCCGTCGGCGGGACCGTGGTGGAGATCTACGTGAAGCCCGGCGACCAGGTCTCCGCCGGGCAGGTCCTCGCGGCGGTGCAACCGTGAGCCGGGCACAGGTCGTCCAGGATCGTGTGCGGGCGGCGTACGAGCAGATCGACGCCGTGGACAGGCCGGAGGTCTGGATCACGCTGCGCGAGCGTGACGACGTGCTCGCCGAGGCGGCGAGGACCGACCCCGCACTACCGCTGGCCGGCCTCGTGTTCGCGGTCAAGGACAACATCGACGTGGCCGGTCTGCCGACCACCGCGGGTGCCCCGACCTACTGTTACCGACCCGGCGCCGATGCCACCGTGGTGGCCCGGCTGCGCGCCGCGGGCGCGCTGGTGATCGGCAAGACCAATCTCGACCAGTTCGCCACCGGCCTCGTCGGCACCCGGAGCCCCTACGGTGCGGTGCGCAACGCGTGGGACCCGAGCCGGATCTCGGGTGGTTCCTCCTCGGGGTCGGCGGTCGTGGTGGCGCTGGGGATCGTGGACTTCGCCCTCGGCACCGACACCGCCGGCTCGGGGCGGGTCCCCGCCGCCCTCAACGGCGTGATCGGCATCAAGCCGACCCGGGGGCTGCTGCCGATCACCGGCGTGGTCCCCGCCTGCTACACCCTCGACTGCGTCACGCTCTTTGCCCGGGACATCGCCACGGCGCGTGCGGCCGCCGAGATGGCGGCCGGACCCGACCCGCGCGACCCGCTGTCCCGTGCAGGCACGCCGAGCGCGGCCGCACCCGCTCGCCCCCGGATCGCGATCCCGACCGTCGAGCACCTCGAAGGTCTGGCTGAGGGGTGGCGCGAGGCATTCGCGAGGGCAGCTGCCCGCTTCGAGGACATCGGAGCCGAGGTCGTCGAGGTCGACATCAGCCCGTTGCTCGAGGCTGCCACCCTGCTCTACGACGGCGCCTTCGTTGCGGAGCGGTACGCCGCGGTCGGCGCTCACCTGGAGGAGCACCTCGAGGAGATCGGGTCGGACCTCGACGCCACGGTCGCCTCGATCATCCTGAGCGCGAAGTACCGGACGGCAGCGGACTGGGCAGCAGACACGGCCAGGCTGGCCGCGCTCGCGGGTGCTGGCCGCGAAGCTCTGGGGGACTACGACGCCCTGCTCACCCCGACGACCACCTGGCACCCGACGTTGGCCGAGGTCGCCGCGGACCCGGTGGCCACCAACGCGCGGATGGGGCGCTTCACCAACTTCGCGAACCTGCTCGACCTCGCCTCGCTGGCCTTCCCCGCCGGCTTCGCGGGCGGGCTCCCGTTCGGCGTGATGCTCACCGGCCCGGCGTTCTCCGACGGCGCGCTGGCCGAGCTGGCGGAGCGTTTCGCGAACGGCCCCCTTGACATCTTCGTCGCCGGTGCGCACCTCACCGGCCAACCGCTCAACCGCCAGCTGGTGCTGGCCGGGGGCACCCTGGTCGGTCCGCTGGCGACGGCTCCGGTCTACCGGTTGCACGCCCTGGACACGGTGCCCCCCAAGCCCGGGTTGGTGCGCGTCCCCGACGGCGGAGCGTCGATCCTCGGTGAGGTCTGGCGTCTCCCCGCCGCCGGCTTCGGGTCATTCGTGGCGGCGCTGCCGGCACCGATGGCGATCGGGAAGGTCGAGCTCGACGACGGTCGATCGGTCTCCGGCTTCCTGGTGGAGCCGGCTGCGCTGGACGCT
The DNA here is from genome assembly GCA_045806765.1 of Marmoricola sp. Taxonomy (GTDB): domain Bacteria; phylum Actinomycetota; class Actinomycetes; order Propionibacteriales; family Nocardioidaceae; genus Marmoricola. Next base: position 24,402 of record JBJMIO010000023.1, on the reverse strand, counting down.
GCCCACGACATCACCGGGTTCGGTGGCTGGCGCAGCTACCTGGCGAGCCTGCGATGACCGCCCGGACGATCCTCGGGATCCTCACGCCGTCCTCGAACACCCGGCTCGAACCGCTGACCGCGCAGCTGGTGGCGACGCTGCCCGGGGTGAGCGCGCACTTCTCGCGGTTCCGGGTCCTCGACGTCGGGCTGTCGGCGGCGAGCCAGTTCGACCGGGAACCGATCCTCGCCGCGGCCGAGCTCCTCGCCGATGCCCAGGTCGACTCGATCACCTGGAGCGGCACCTCGGGAGGATGGCGGGGGATCGCCGACGACGAGGCGCTCTGCGCGGCGATCACCGCTCGGACCGGCATTCCCGCGACCACCTCGACGCTGGCCCTCCTCGAGGCAATCCGCCGGGCCGGCGCCTCGACGCTCGGACTGGTCACGCCGTACCCGCCCGACATGCACGACGCGGTCGCGGCGACGCTGGCCGGCGCAGGCCCGGCAGTGGTCGCGTCAGCCGCGCTGGAGGCGACGGCCTCGAACTGGGGGCTCAGCCTGATCAGTCCCGACCTGATCGCTGCGGCCGTCACCGAGGTGGCAAGGTCCGGGCCGGAGGCGATCACGGTCTTCTGCACCAACCTCGCCGCTGCTGACCAGGTCGGTTCCTGGGAGAAGACCCTCGGCGTGCCGGTCCTGGACTCGGTCGCGCTCGCCGTCTGGCACGGGTTGGAGCTGGCCGGGTACACCGGTCCGGCGCCACGCGGCTGGGGGAGCCTGTTCGACCTTCCAGGTCCGGCGTGACGATCTTCACCGGGGCACGCATGCGCGGGCGCACCGACCTGGTCGACCTGCACGTCGCGGGGAGCCGGATCGCACGGATCACGCCGGCGGGAGGTGCGGGCGACGTCGACCTCGGCGGAGCCCTGGTGCTTCCCGGTCTGGTCGAGGCGCACCTGCACCTGGAGAAGGCCTACCTGATGGACCGGATGCCCCGCGAAGCGTCGTCGCTCGCTGAGGCCATCGAGCTGACCGCCGCGCTCAAGAGCACCTTCACGCCCGCCGACATCCGGGGCCGTTCGCTGCGGGTGCTCCGCGCAGCGCTGAGCTGCGGAGTCACCACCGTGCGTGCGCAGGTCGAGCTCGACGACACCCTCGGGCTGATGGCGATCGAGACCGTGCTCTCGCTGCGCGAGGAGGTCCGCGACCTCGTCGACCTGCAGGTGGTCGCGTTTCCGCAGGAAGGGCTGACCTCCCAGCGCCGGGCGCACGCGCTGCACGCAGCGGCGATCGAGCTGGGGGCTGACGTCGTCGGCGGGATCCCGTACGTCGATGACGACCCGGCCGAGCACCTCGATCTCGTGTTCGCCCTGGCCGAGCGGACCGGGCGCCCTCTCGACTTCCACGTCGACTTCTCCGACGACCCCGCACAGCTCGACGTCGTCGGGATCGCCGAGCGCACCGTCGCGCACGGCCTCCAGGGCAGGGTGACCGTCGGGCACCTGACCTCGCTGGGGTCGGTCGAGACGGACCAGGCGCGGCGGATCGCCGACCTGATCGCACGGGCCGGGATCAGCGTGGTCGTCCTGCCTGCCACCGACCTGTACCTGAACGGCCGCGGCGACACCGTGGCTCCCCGCCGCGGGCTGGCGCCTGTACGTCTGCTCCTCGAGGCGGGTGTGAACGTTGCGCTGTCCACCAACAACGTGCAGAACGCGTTCACGCCGTTCGGGCGCGGCCGGATCACCGATACCGCGACCCTGCTCGCCGCTCTGTGCCACTTCGGCTCGCTCGCCGAGGCGGAGCTCGTGGTGGAGATGATGACCGACCGTGCGGCCACCGCGGTCGGTCTCACCGAGCACGCGCTGGTGGAGGGCGGCCCCGCGACGTTCGCGGTCTTCGACGCACGAACCGCGCGTGACCTGCTCGGTGATGCCGACCGGGCGATCACGGTGGTCAAGGACGGTCGCCGGATCGATGTCGAGGAGCTGCCACGATGACCGGACTGCACCAGAAGAAGGCACTGGTCGCCGGAGGCGGCTCCGGGATCGGCCGGGCCACGGCAGCACTGCTGGCCGAACGCGGTGCCGAGGTCGCCGTTCTCGACCTCGACGTCTCCGGGGTACCGGAGGGCTGCACGGGCTTCCAGGTGGACGGCCGCGACGCCGGCGCCGTCGCCGACGCGGTCACCCTCGCAGCTGCCGACGGTCTCGACATCGTGGTGAACGCGATCGGGATCGAGCTCGTCGCCGGAGCCGGGGACACCAGCGCCGAGGACTGGGACCGCGTGCTCACCACGAACCTCAGCTCGTACCACTACGTCGTGCACGCGGCGCTGCCCCGCCTTCGCCCGGGAGCTTCGATCGTCAACGTGGCCTCGCAGCTCGCCCTCGTCGGTGCCCGTCGGTTCAGTGCCTACACGGCCTCCAAGGCCGGCATCCTCGGCTACTCGCGCAGCCTGTCGCTCGACCTCGCGCCGCGCGGCATCCGCGTGAACGTCGTGTGTCCCGGGGCTGTGGACACACCGCTGCTGCAGCGTCAGTTCGTGGAGGGTGACGGCCCGCAGGGAAGTCTCGACGACCTGGTCGCACTGCACCCGCTCGGGCGCCTCGGGCGGGCCGAGGAGATCGCCGAGCCGATCGTGTTCCTGTGCTCCGACGCCGCCTCGTTCATGACCGGCAGCGTGCTGGTCGTCGACGGCGGCTACGTCACCCAGTAGGTGACTGCTCGAGCACCCGGGCCGCCCGCTTGCGGGTCGCGGTGATCCGGGCCTCCGAGCATCCCAGGGTGCGCAGCACCCCGGTGGCCACGAGGTCCGGGAGCTCCGGATGGCTCGGCATCGCCTCGGCGCGCATCGAGATGACGCTCTCGGCGAGGGCGAAGACCAGCGACGTGGTCACGGAGACGTCCTCGACCTGGAGCTTCTCCTGGGTCATCGCACTGGCGACCAGGTCGCCGTACGCACGGCGCAGCAGGTCGCGCTCCTCGCGAAACGCCGTGAACTCGGGGGTCCGCAGCTCGGGCATCGTGTAGAGGGACCCGATGTTCCAGCGACCGCTGCTCAACAGGATGACGTCGAAGCGGGTCAGCGCGTACAGCTGGACGAGCGCGGGCTCGCTCGAGCCGGCAAGCCAGATCCCGAACTCGAGCGAGGGACGCACCGTGTCGGCGAGCAGCTCGGCGAGGATCTCCTGCTTGTTGCTGAAGTGGTAGTAGATCGACGCCTGCCGTACCCCGACGGCGTCGGCGATCTGACGCGTGGTCGCTGCGCCGTACCCGTGCTCGCTGAACAGCTCGGCCGCGGCGTCGAGGATCTGGGCCCTGCCGCTGGTGCCGACGCGTTCGATCTCGGCATGGCGTGGCCTGCCCGCGCGCTTACCTGTCACCCGACACATGGTGGCACATCCCGGATCCGTTCCAGGACGTCGGGAAAGGGCCGCGCCGGGGGTCGCCGAGTTGGAAACGCAACTGTTACGTGACGGACTCCGGACGTGTCATCGGCCGGGCTAACTTGTCGCATGACAGGTATTACCGAGGTGATCGAGGAGGTGACCACGATGAGCGCACGGGCGACGGAGAGCGTCGGGACCACGTCCCGAGAACCGGTGGTCGCCACCACGGAGGACCTGCACGTCACCTTCCAGCGCAACGGTAGGGCCATCCACGCCCTGCGCGGTGTCAGTCTCACGATCCGCAAGGGCGAGATCCTCGGTCTGGTCGGCGAGTCCGGCTCGGGCAAGAGCGTGCTCGGTCTGTGCCTGCTCGGCCTGCACGACGACAGCACCGTGATCAGCGGAACGGCCAGCGTGGGCGGGCGGGACATGGTCCGCGCCACGGACGCCGAGCGGCGCGAGGTGCGCAAGGTGCACCTGGGTGCGGTCTTCCAGGACCCGATGACCTCGCTCAACCCCACGATGCAGGTGGGCAAGCAGGTCGCCGAGGCAGCGGGGAGCACCGAGGAGGCACTCCGGCTCCTGAAGGTCGTCGGCATCCCCGAGGCCGAGGCCCGGATGACGGCCTATCCCCACGAGCTCTCCGGAGGTCTGCGTCAGCGGGTCATGATCGCGATGGCGGTCGCCGGCAACCCCGACCTCGTGATCGCCGACGAACCCACCACGGCGCTCGACGTCACGGTCCAGGCACAGGTGCTCCAGCTGTTGCGCAGGCTGCGCGACGACCTCGGCTGCAGCGTCCTGATGATCACCCACGACCTCGGCGTCGCCGCTCAGATCGCTGACCGGGTCGCGGTGATGTACGCCGGGCGCCTGGCCGAGCTGGGTGAGTCCGGCGAGGTCCTGCGCAGCTCGGCCCACCCGTACACGCTCGGGCTGATGCGTTCGCGCCTGACGCTCGACGTCGACCGGGACCGCCCGCTGCCGGCCCTGCCCGGCGACGTGCCGAGCCCGGCCGAACCGCGGTCCGGCTGTGCGTTCGCGCCGCGCTGCGAGATCGCCGTGCCGGACTGCGACGCGTCGCTGCCCGACGCGGTCGAGGTCGCACCCGGTCACCTGAGCGCGTGCCTGCGCCCGCTCGCACTCGTCCGCTCGAGCGGCGCGACGCCGCCGGTCGCGAGCGTGGCGACCGTCCCGGTGCAGGTGGACCAGGACGCTGCCGCGCTGACGCTCCAGTCGATCGTCAAGACCTTCCCGATCGGCTCCGGCTTCGGCCGGAAGGGGAAGCGCAGGCTCCAGGCGCTGCGTGGCGTGAGCCTGCGCATCGCCCAGGGTGAGTCGGTGGCGCTCGTCGGGGAGAGCGGGTCGGGCAAGTCCACGCTGCTCCGCGTGGCAGCCGGTCTGGAGACCGCCGACTCCGGTGAGATCGAGCTCTTCGGAGGCACCGTCCCGCAGATGGTCTTCCAGGACTCCGGCGCCTCGTTGACACCGTGGCTGACGGTCGAGCAGCTGCTCGGCGAGCGCGTCCGCGACCTCGGCCCTGCTCCTCGTGCCGCGAAGGTGCGCGAGGCGCTTGCTCTCGTCGGGCTCCCGGCCGAGGCGGCTGCGGCCCGTGCGCACCAGCTGTCCGGTGGTCAGCGCCAGCGCGTCTGCCTGGCGCGAGCCACCATCGTCCCGCCGCCGGTCCTGCTCTGCGACGAGCCCACGAGCGCGTTGGACGTGTCCCTGGCCGCATCGGTGATCAACCTGATCGGCCGGCTCCGACGCGAGCTGGGCATGTCGGTCCTCTTCGTGACCCACGACCTGTCGGTCGCGCGCGTCGTCGCCGACAGGATCGCGGTGATGTACCTGGGCGAGATCGTCGAGATCGGGGACTCCCAGCGCGTCACCGCCTCGCCGCTGCATCCCTACACCCGGTCCCTGGTCGGTGCGGTCCCGGATGTCGGCGTGACCCCGACGGTGCTTCCCGGTGAGCCGGCCAGCCCGCTCAACCCGCCGACCGGTTGCTCCTTCCACCCCCGGTGCTCCCAGGCCATCGAGACCTGCAAGGACACCGAGCTGCTGGTCCGGCTCCAGCGGGTCGGGAACGACGACGTGGACCGGGTCGCGTGCATCAACCTCCGCCCCGGTGAGCCCGTCCCGCTCCTGCTGGAGAGGGCGGGTGCCTGACATGGCCGTCTCCGAACCCTTCCCCGCGCCGCTCGGCGCGACCCGTGCGCGTCCGCGCCGGCGCAGCTCCAGGCTCGGCAGCTCGCGCACCTGGACCATCGCCGGGGCATCGCTGTTCGGCGTGGTGACGCTGGTCGCGCTGCTCGCTCCGGTGATCAGCCCGCACGACCCGCTCACTCCCGTGGGGATCCCGCTCGCGGCGCCGGGGCACGGCGGCTTCCTGCTCGGGTCCGACAGCATCGGCCGCGACGTTCTGAGCCGTTCGCTGTACGGCATCCGGGCGAGCTGGTTCGCGACGCTGGCCGTGATCTCCGGCGGGCTGCTCTTCGGTGGCTTCATCGGTCTGGTCGCCGGTGCCTCCGGAGGCTGGGTCGACACCGTCCTGATGCGGATCACCGACGGCTTCCTGGCGCTCCCGGCGCCGGTGCTCGCGATCGCGGTCGTCGCCTCGCTGGGCCCCGGCTTCGTGCACACGCTGATCGCCGTCTCGATCGTCTGGTGGCCGTTCTACGCACGGATCGTGCGCGGGGAGATCAGCAAGTTCGCGTCCCGGCCGCACGTCGAGGCCGCCCGGCTCGCCGGTGCCGGACCGATCCGGATCGCGTTGCGCCACCTGTTGCCCGGAGCGCTGCCGTCCGCGGTGGTGACGGCCAGCCTGGACGTCGGCAACCTGGTCCTCGCCCTCGCCGGCCTCTCGTTCCTGGGCCTCGGCCAGTCGGCACCGGCGCCCGAGCTCGGCGCGGACAGCGCCCGCAACCTCAGCGTCCTGCTCCAGCAGTGGTGGGTTCCGACCATCCCCGGCCTGGCCGTCGCGGTGCTCGCCATCGTCGGCAACGTTGCCGGTGACTCCGTGCGCAACCTGATCGATCCGGAGTGACGATGCTGCCCTTCATCGGTAAACGTCTCGCCTCCATGGCCGTGATCGTGGTCGTGCTCGCCGGGACCGTCTTCTTCCTCCAGCACATCTCGCCGCTCGACCCGGTGCACGCACGCCTCGGTGGCCAGGCCTCGCAGAGCGCCGTGGCAGCGCAGCGGCACGAGATGGGCCTGGACCAGCCGATCCTGACCCAGTTCGGGCACTACCTCGTCGGCCTGGCCCACGGCGACCTGGGCGACTCCTACCGCACCCGTCGCCCCGTGCGGACCGACCTCGCCTCCTACGTCCCGGCCACCGCGGAGCTGGCGCTGACCGGGCTGCTCATCGCGCTGCTGCTCGGGATCGCCTTCGCGTTCCTCTCCACACTCAAGGTGCGCGGCGCTGCGGCGTACCGCCTGGTGCTGATGTTCGGGTCGTCGGTGCCGACGTTCCTGCTGGGGATCGCGGGGATCCTGATCTTCTACCAGCAGCTCGGCTGGTTGCCCGCGAGCGGACGCTCGTCCTACCCCGACGCCCCGACCGGACCCACCCGCTTCCTGGTCGTCGACAGCCTGCTGCACGGGCAGCCGGCCGTCACCTGGGACGCGCTGCTGCACCTGGCGATGCCGGCCACGGCGATCGCTCTCGGCCCTGCCGTTGCGATCGGCCGGGTGCTGCGCTCGAGCCTGACCAGCGACCTGAAGAGCGACTACGTGCGGACCGCCCGGTCCAAGGGCCTCGGCGAACGGCACATCCTGCTGGGCCACGTGCTGCGCAACGCCCTCGGCGCCGCGGTCTCGATGACCGGTCTCCAGGTCGGCCTGATGTTCGCCGGGGTGCTGGTCGTCGAGCAGGTCTTCGCCTGGCCGGGGATCGGCCAGTACATCGCGGAGAGCATCCCGGTCGCCGACTTCCCGGCGATCGCCGGGGTGACCCTGCTGCTCGGCTCCGTGTACGTCGTCATCAACGCGGTCGTCGACCTGATCCAGGCGGCCGCAGATCCGAGGATCCGTGTCTGAGTCCGCCGTGAACCCTCCCGAGGAGGTCCTGTGCCCCGTCAACCGATGATCGTCGGCCAGCCCGTCCTGGTCGTCGTCGACTTCCAGAAGGGCAGCGACGACGACATGACCGCGGCCGAGGTCGGCATCGACATCATGCCGGGCGGTGGTGCGCGGATAGAGCGGGCCGAGCGCATCCTGGCCTCAGCCCGCGCAGCCGGCGTCCCAGTGATCTTCTTCCAGGAGGTGCACCGGCCCAGCGGCATCGACTTCGGCCGTGAGCTCGACGGTGCCGAGGGTGTCCACTGCGTCGACGGGCACCCGTCGACCGAGCTCGTCGAGACCCTGCGACCGCGTCCCGAGGAGTTCCACATCGTCAAGCGCCGCTACTCGGGATTCCTCGGCACCGAGCTCGAGATCGTGCTGCGAGCACTCCGGGCCGACACCCTGGTACTCATCGGTGGTCTCACCGATGTGTGCGTGCACTACACGTTCGCCGACGCCCACCAACGGGACTTCTACGTCCGGGTCGTCGGCGACTGCGTCGGCGGATCGAGCCTGGCTCGGCACACCGCTTCGCTCGACGCCATGGAGTACCTGCAGGCCGGCGCCGTCCTGTCCACCGAGCAGATCGTCAGCGCGTTCGACGAGCTCGCCGCTCCGTCCACCGTCCGTACCGTCCTGGAGGTCTGAAGTGAAAACCGCCAACCCCCTCGCCCTGCGTCCCGCCATGATTGCCGGCGTCACCGTGCTCGCCCTGAGCCTCACCGGCTGCGGGGGAGGTGGCGGGGGCAAGGCGAGCACCGCGCCGACCGACCACGTCCTGCACCTGTCCTTCCTCCAGGACCCCGGTCAGCCCCCGGACCCCGACATCTACTACGCCGGTCAGGGCCTGATCCTGACCACGAACACCTACGAGGGCCTGCTGACCTACAAGGGCGGGACCGCGACGCCGACGCTGGAGCCGTCCCTGGCGACGAGCTGGACGGCGTCGAAGGACAACAAGACGTTCACCTTCGAGCTCCGCAAGGGCGTCACCTTCCACGACGGGACCCCCTTCACCTCGGCCGCGGTCAAGGCGTCCTTCGACAGGCGCCTGCACGTGAACCAAGGACCTGCCTACATGGTCAGCGACGTGGCCTCGATCGTCACGGGCGGTGACTACAAGGTCACCGTCACGCTCAAGGACAGCAACTCGGCGTTCCTCAGCTACCTGGCTGCGGCCTACGGGCCGAAGATGATGAGCCCGACGGGCCTGAAGGCGAACGCCGCCAAGGACTTCGACCAGAAGTACCTGACCACCCACGACCTCGGCACCGGCCCGTACACGTTGACCAAGGCTGTCGTCGGTCAGGCCTACCAGCTCACCGCCTACCCGAAGTACTGGGGCGGGGAGCCGTACTACAAGACCGTCGAGCTCCCGGTCATCGACAACACGTCCTCGCAGCAGGTGCAGTTCAACAACGGCTCGCTCGCCGCGATCCTGCACGACCTCCCGGCCTCGGCGATCACGTCGTACCTGAGCAAGAAGCAGTACGCGAGCTACACCCAGCCCTCGATGATCTCCGAGTACCTCTACGCCAACCCCGGCAAGGGTGCGCTGAAGGACCAGTCGTTCCGCACGGCCCTGCTCAAGGCGGTCGACGTCGACGCCGTCGTCAAGCAGGTCTACTTCGGGCACGGCGCGAAGGCCGCCCAGGTCTACCCGTCGAACATGATGTCCGCGCAGTTCGCGAAGCAGGACATCACCTACGACACCTCGGCGCTGAAGTCGGCGGTCGCGGCGCTGCCGTCCTCGGAGCGCAAGATCACCATCGGCTACGACTCGAGCCAGCCCGACAACCAGGTGATCTCGAACCTGATCTCGGCACAGCTCGCTCCGCTGGGGCTGACAGCGAAGGTCCAGAGCTACCCGACCTCGCAGATCTTCGGGTGGATCTCCGACCCCAAGGGTGCTCCGGACCTGCTCGCGACGCTGGGCTGGCCCGACTCGCCCTCGCCGTACACGTGGGCGCACATCAGCTTCGACGCCGACGGAGGCCTGAACTACTTCAAGTGCTCCTCGCCGGACGCGTCGAGCGCGATCGCCACGGCACTGCGCTCGGGCACCGACGACGACTACTCGGTCGCGGCGCAGAAGGCCTCCGCGACGGGTTGCTGGCTCAACATGGTCAACGTCACGGACTACATGGTCGCCCAGCCGTGGCTCAAGGGCATGGCGGAGGCTCACGTGGTCGACGCGCCCAACACGGTGCTGATCTCGAAGCTGAGCCAGTGAGATGAAGGGCGGAGTTCGCAAGATCATCCTGCTGACCCTGGGTTGGGAGGAGCTGCCGAAGTCCATCTCGGTCTTCGGCGCTCCCCCCGAGCTCCGGATGCGGGAGCCGGTGCCGGGGGTGCTGCTGCAGACCGACGGCGGGTACGTCCTGCTCGACACCGGCTTCAACACGGCCCTGATCAGGGACCCGGCGCTGTACCGCCGCTACTACCCGAGCGTCGAGTACCGACCGGTGCTCCCCGGTCCGGGGGAGCCGATCGAGGAGGGTCTGGCCAGCGTCGGGATCGACATCGAGGAGATCCACGCGGTCTGCGTCAGCCACCTCCACCACGACCACTCCGGTGGCCTGAAGCTGTTCGCAGGCCGGGTGCCGGTGCACGCGCAGCGCAAGGAGCTGGAGTACGGGATGCGCAACGACCCGGGTCCCGAGGAGCACGCGTTCGCCCGGGTCGACTACGACGACCCGCGCATCGACTGGAAGCTCGCCGATGGCGAGGCCGAGATCGCACCGGGGATCACCGCGATCCCGACCTACGGCCACACCCCGGGGCACCAGAGCTTCATGGTCGAGCTCGACGACTCGGTGGGCGGTGGTGGCTTCGTGTTCGCGTTCGACGCCGCTGACCTGACCGAGAACATCGAGCACGAGCTCCCGATCGGCGGGGTGGTCGACATCGACCCGCGCGAGACCGTCGAACCGATCCGGCGGCTGAAGAAGCTGTCGTCGGAGAAGGGTTTCGAGCTCATCCCCGGTCACGACCCGGTGGTCTGGCCGGCACTGACCGAGAGGTTCGCCAAGAAGTTCGCTGAGGAGGCGAGGAGCTGATGAGCGGGTTGACCGACTTCCAGACCATCCCGGTCGTGGACGTCTCAGGGTTGTACGGCACCGAGGAGCAGCAGGCCGCGGTCGCCGAGGAGCTGGCAGCGGCCGCGAGCCAGGTGGGGTTCCTCTACGTCACCGGGCACGGCGTCCCCGAGGAGCTCTTCTCCCGCGTCCTGGCCGAGGCAGAACGCTTCTTCGCCCAGCCGCTGGAGCAGAAGATGGAGGTCTACATCGGGAACTCCAGCAACCACCGCGGCTACGTCCCGACCGGTGAGGAGGAGGGCACGATCAAGCGGATGCTGCCCGACGGCACCGAGAAGCCTCCCGACCTCAAGGAGGCCTTCGACCTGAGCCTGGAGCTGCCGGCCGACGACCCGGACTACCTCGCCGGCAACCCCATGCTCGGGCCCAACCAGTGGGAGGGGCCGGCGATGAAGGAGGCCGTCTACCCGTACTACGAGGCCACGATCGCCTTCGGCAAGGTGCTGCTGCGCGGATTCGCTGCCGCGCTCGGCGAACCGGCCGGAGTCTTCGACGGCCTGGTCGGCCGAGCCCCGAGCCAGCTGCGGATGATCCACTACCCCTACGACGACTCGGCCTCGGACGCCGAGGGCATCGGCGCGCACAGCGACTTCGAGATGTTCACGATGCTCCGTCCGACCAAGCCCGGTCTAGAGGTGCTCAACGCGGCCGGTGAGTGGATCGATGCGCCGCCGCTCGAGGGTGCCTTCGTGGTGAACATCGGCGACATGCTGGAGATCATGTCCAACGGGTACTTCACCTCGACCACGCACCGGGTGCGCAAGGTCGCCGAGGAGCGCTACTCGTTCCCGCTGTTCTTCAACGTCGACTACGACGTCCTGGTCGAGCCGCTTCCCCGGTTCGTGCGCCCTGACGGCGAGAACAAGATCCCGCTGCGGGCCGGCGAGCACCTCTACGCCCAGACGATTCAGATCTTCAGCTACCTCCAGCGCCGGCTCGCCGCCGGCGAGATCGCGATGCCGGAGGGCTGGGTGACCCCGGACACCTTCGGTCGCCAGGCGGAGCTGGAGCGCGGCACGGCATGATCCCGGAGGTCTTCACCGGTGGCTGGATCCGCCAGGGCATCAGCCTGGATGACCGACCACCGGCCGAGGACTCGGTCGTGTGGTGGCTCCAGACCGCCGTGCGGCACGCGGACCTCCGGGTGCCGCACGACCCGGCGGGTGGGTCGACGAGCTTCGCCGGAACCACGACCTGGGATGGTCACGCGCTGACGTGGGTCCGGGAGATCGACCTGGAGGGCTACGACGGCGAGGACGTCGGCACCGTCGCGTGGGACGGGCCCGACCTGCTCGAGTCCGGGACGTTCGAGAGCGGCAATGGACCGACGGCCTACACCGAGCGCTGGGTGCGTTTGCCCGGGAGCGAAGGTCCGCTGCTGTCCCTGCGACGCGGGCACGAGAGGCTCCTGCGAGCCGGCAGCCACGCGATCACGCAGGTCGACCTTCGTGGGTCCGGCGGCCTATTCGTCGCGACCGCATGGAGCCTGACGCAGGGCGGGTGGGAGGTGCACCACACGCTGCCGCACGTTCCGCTTGCTCCGCGACCTCCCGTGCCGGGCGGGGAGACCGACGGATGGGTCCACGAGTCGGACGGAGGCGGGGACGGCCCGCTCTAGAACAGCGGCGCGCTGTTGCCGGTCGTCGCGCCGTACCCGCGATCGATCGCGACGAGCATCTGGTCCAGCGCGGCCTCACGCAGCTCCGCCGGCAGCACGCGCAGGGGTCCCTCCAGGTGCAGCACCGAGAAGCCGTGCACGGCGGACCAGCAGGTGATCTCGGCACCGGGCCGCGCCTCGGGGGAGAGGAAGCCGACCTCGACCAGGCCGTCGAGGACGGTGTTGAGCTGCGCGAGGGGGTCGTCGTCCTCGTCGGGGTCGATCAGCCCGGGTGACGACTCGAGCTGCGGATAGCTGGTGAACGCGACCCGGAAGAGGCCGGGCTCGCCGAGCGCGAAGCCGACGTAGCTGCGGCCGAGCTCGAAGAGGCGGAGCCGCGCGAGCATCACCGGGTCGTCGTGGTGGACCGACCCCAGCCGGACGCGACCGGCCTCGGTCAGGGCGGCCAGCGCCCGCTCGCCGACCTCGGCCACCAGGGCGTCGCGGTCGGCGAAGTGCCGGTAGGCCGCGTTGTGCGAGACCCCGACGCGGCGGGCCAGGTCGCGGACCGCGAGGCCGTCGGGGCCTTGCTCGCGGACGGCGACCAGCGCGGCCTCGACCAGCGCTTCGCGCAGGTTGCCGTGGTGGTACGCCGTGGTGGTCACGAGACGAGGATAGCCGAATTCGGCCCGATGTTGACAGCGGCAACATCTCGGTGCATGCTTCATGTTGACACCGTCCACATACGCCACCACCCACCGGGTGGCACCGCAGGAGCCCGACATGAACCGCACCCCGAACAAGGTGATGATCCTGGTGACCGTCTGCCTGGCGGCGCTGACGATCAACCTCGACACCACGATCGTCAACGTCGCCCTGCCGCACCTCGCGACCTCGCTCGACGCGGGCACGAGCTCTCTGCTCTGGATCGTGGACGGCTACAACCTCGCCTTCGCGGCGCTCGTCCTGGCGATGGGCAGCCTCTCGGACCGCTTCGGTCGCCGCCCGGCCCTGCTGCTCGGCCTGGCCGGCTTCGCCCTCAGCAGCTGCGTGGCAGCGCTGGTCACCAGCAGCGATGCCCTGATCGCGATGCGCTTCGTGATGGGCACCTTCGCCGCGATGATCTTCCCGACCACGCTCTCGGTGATCTCCAACGCTTTCCCCGATCGCAAGGAGCGGGCCGGTGCCCTGGGCGCCTGGGGTGCCGCGGTCGGCATGGGCGTCGCGCTCGGTCCGGTCACCGGGGGCTGGCTGCTGGGCCACTTCGCCTGGCCCAGCGTCTTCTGGGCGCTCGTGCCGGTGGCGTTGATCGCGATCGCGATGACACTGGTCTTCGTGCCCGAGTCGCGCGACCCGGGCGTGCCCCGGATCGACCGGATGGGTCTGCTCGTCTCGGTCGCCGGGCTGGGCCTGCTGACCTACACGATCATCGAGGCGCCGCAGCGCGGCTGGACCTCGGCGGCGACGCTGCTCGGGTTCACCGGTGCCGCGCTGCTCGTCGTCGCGTTCGTCCTGGTCGAGCGCGCCGTGGAGCACCCGATGCTCGACGTCTCGCTCTTCAACGACCCCCGCTTCAGCGCGGCATCCGGAGCGGTGACGATCGCGTTCTTCTCGCTCTTCGGCTTCATCTTCGTGATCACCCAGTTCTTCCAGTTCGTGCGCGACTACTCCCCGCTCCAGGCGGGTGCCGGCATCCTCCCGGTCGCCACCTCGATCGCGTTGTCCTCGGTCGCCGCCGGTCAGCTGGCGCCGCGGATCGGCAGCAAGGCGATCGTCGCGGTCGGGCTGACGTTGCTCGGCTCCTCGTTCCTCTGGATCTCCTCGATCAGCGCGGAAGCCTCCTACGTCACGGTGATCGTGCCGCAGATGATCCTGATGGGCACCGGCCTCGGCCTGGTCAGCACGACCGCGACCGAGTCGATCCTGCAGGTCCTCCCGCCCGCCCGTGCGGGCGTCGGGTCGGCGGTCAACGACGCCACCCGCGAGCTCGGTGGAACGCTCGGAGTCGCGGTGATCGGGTCGTTGTTCTCGAGCCTGTACGCCGACAAGCTCGCCCAGCTCCTCGACGGCCGCCTCGGCGCCGGTCCGCTCGCGGCGGCGCAGGACTCGGTCGGGGCGGCCTCGACGATCGCTAAGAGCTCGCCGAGCGTCAAGGACGCCATGGACCTCGCGGTGGTGCACGGCCTCTCGGCCGCGACCCTGGTCATCGGTTCGCTGTGCCTGGTCGGCGCGGCCGGAGCGCTGCTCGCGCTGCCGGGGCGCGGCTTCCGGGTCGTGGAGGCCGACGACCTGCTGGCCGAGAGCGTTGCCTGAGCCGGCTGCTCAGACGCGCACGCCCGCGCTCCAGGGCCCGGCTCCGGCCCGGCTCAGGGCGCGGGCGTGGCAGGTGTAGTGCTTGCCGGCGCGCAGGTGGGTGATCGTCGCGACGCTGTACCGCGTGCGCACCGTCTTGACCGAGCTGTGCCACACGCAGCGCGTGAGGTAACCGGTGGGCCGGGCGCCGCGAGCGTGCGCGGGGGCGAAGTCCACCTTCGCGCGGGTCCTGCTCAGGCGCTTGCCGACCAGTTGGGTCGGGCGGGTCGGGACGATCGTGCCGAGCGCGACCTTGACCGTGCGCTTGGAGAACGTGACTCCGGTGACGTCGATCAGCATCGCGGTGTGACCGGCCTCCGGCCTGACGGCGATCGTGCCCGAACCGGCACTCAGCGTCGCCGCCAGACTGGATGCCGTCATGGTGTCCGGGTCGGGGATGCCGTAGACGTCGCGCAGCATCTTGTTGGGGAGCCGCAGGTGCTGGAAGCCGTGGAACGTCTCGAGGGCGGCGTTCTCGTGAGGACTGGCCAACGTGAAGACCATGGCGCGGGCGCCGGTGATCGCGTTGGTCTGGATGTAGGGGTCGCGAGCGATGTCGATGTTGCTGAGGTTGTAGGTCCGGGCGATCGCGCCGGGGTTCTCGAACCAGCTGCCGTTGCTGGCGACGCCGGAGAGGTAGCCGAATGCCTCGTTCTGCGCGGTCGCCGTGGGCGGGCACGCGGGCGGGTCGTCATCGGTGCAGCCGGTCAGCCAGTGCACCGGGTGCGCGGTGATCGTGACGAGGTGGTGGGTGCTGGTCCCGCCCCAGGTCACCGGGCTCGCGCCGGCCGGTTCGGCGAGGCCGGCGATCGACTCGGGGTCGAACGACCCGAAGTCGAAGGAGGCGGTGAACGAGTGCGTGGTCTCGTCGGCCCCCATGTCCGTCGACCAGGACGAGCCGTTGAACTTCGCGAAGAACCAGCTGTAGAACCCGCTTCCGGGGGACTCCTCGTTCCACTCGACGCGGTACGCGCTCAGGCTGACGTCGGCGCCGTCGCGCCGGAGCGAGACCAGGCAGGGCGTCGGGATCGCAGGGCCGCACAACGGGATCGGATCCTCGAACGCCGCATGAGCCGGCGAGGCTCCGGCCGCGGTCAACCCCGACCCCACCAACGCCAGTGCCACCAGCAGTCGCCTCGTGCGTCGCATCCCGGATCCCCGATCTCCCTAGGCGTCGGGAGAAGCGTAGGGCTGGCGAACGGCTGCCGCGACTCCCGGCGTACCGGCACTTAAAGTCAGTCTTGACTGTTTGTTACCTGGCAGCCACGATGGTCCGGTGGATCTGACGACAGAGGCGGAGACTCAACCCGACCGGCGTGGCTCGATGCTCGCCAAGCTCACCGAGCTCGAGCAGCAGCAGGCCCTGGCGGTCCTGGGCGGCGGTGAGAAGAGCATCGAGCGGCACCGCAAGCGCGGCAAGCTCCTGCCCCGCGAGCGCATCGAGCTCCTGCTCGACCCGGGCATGGCCTTCCTCGAGCTCTCCCCGCTGGCCGGCTGGGGCTCGGACTTCACCGTCGGCGCGAGTGTCGTGACCGGCATCGGTGTGGTCGAGGGCGTCGAGTGCATGATCACCGCGAACGACCCCACCGTGAAGGGCGGTGCGTCGAACCCCTGGACGCTGAAGAAGGGGTTCCGCGCGGCCCAGATCGCGGAGGAGAACGACCTGCCGACGATCTCGCTGGTGGAGTCCGGCGGCGCGGACCTGCCGACCCAGAAGGACATCTTCATCCCCGGCGGCAAGATGTTCCGCGACCTGACCCGGGCCAGTGCGCGCAAGTCGCCGACGATCGCGCTGGTCTTCGGCAACTCCACCGCCGGCGGCGCCTACATCCCCGGGATGAGCGACTACACGGTCTTCGTCAAGGAGCAGGCCAAGGTCTTCCTCGGCGGCCCGCCCCTGGTGAAGATGGCGACCGGCGAGGAGTCCGACGACGAGTCGCTCGGCGGTGCCGAGATGCACGCCCGGATCTCCGGCCTGGCCGACTACCTCGCGGTCGACGAGCACGACGCGATCCGGATCGGGCGCCGCATCGTGGCGCGGCTCAACCGGACCAAGCACGACCACCGGGGCCGGATCCACACCGAGTTCGCCGAGCCCGACGCCGAGGTCGACGACCTGCTCGACCTGATCCCGACCGACCTGAAGGAGCCGTTCGACCCGCGTGACGTGATCTCCCGGATCTGCGACGGCCGCTCGGTGCGCAACGAGGTCGTCTTCGACGAGTTCAAGCCGCTCTACGGCTCCTCGCTGGTCACCGGCTGGGCACGGCTGCACGGCCACCCGATCGGCATCCTGGCCAACGCCCAGGGCGTGCTGTTCTCGGAAGAGGCCAACAAGGCCACGCAGTTCATCCAGCTCGCCAACCAGAGCGACACCCCGCTGCTCTTCCTGCACAACACCACCGGCTACATGGTCGGCGCGGAGTACGAGCAGGGCGGGATCATCAAGCACGGCGCCCAGATGATCAACGCGGTCTCGAACTCCCGGGTCCCGCACATCTCGGTGATCATGGGGGCCTCCTACGGCGCCGGCAACTACGGCATGAACGGCCGTGCCTACGACCCGCGGTTCCTCTTCACCTGGCCCAACGCGAAGTCGGCGGTGATGGGACCGGCGCAGCTCGCCGGCGTCCTCTCGATCGTCTCGCGCGCGGCCGCCGAGGCGAAGGGCCAGCCGTTCGACGAGGAGGGCGACGCCGCGATGCGCGCCTTCGTCGAGGCCGGCATCGAGGAGCAGAGCCTGCCGTTCTTCCTCTCCGGGATGCTGTACGACGACGGCGTGATCGACCCGCGCGACACCCGCACGATCCTCGGCATCTGCCTGTCGGTGATCGCCAACAAGCCCATCGAGGGCACGGACCGCTTCGGCGTCTTCAGGATGTGACTGTGACTATTCAGCGCGTATTGGTCGCCAACCGGGGAGAGATCGCCCGGCGCGTCTTCACCACCTGCCGCCGCCTGGGCATCGGCACGGCCGCGGTGTTCTCCGACGCCGATGCCGGCCTGCCGTTCGTGGCCGAGGCCGACGTCGCGGTGCGGTTGCCCGGCAACACTCCTGCTGAGACCTACCTGCGTGCGGACCTCGTGATCGAGGCGGCGAAGAAGGCCGGCGCGGACGCGATCCACCCCGGCTACGGGTTCCTCTCCGAGAACGCCGACTTCGCCCGCGCGGTGATCGGGGCGGGTCTGACCTGGATCGGCCCGACGCCGGAGTCGATCGACGCGATGGGGTCCAAGGTCGCGGCGAAGAAGCTGATGGGCGATGCCGGCGTCCCGGTCTTCGCCGAGCTCGACCCCGCCGCTGTCACCGAGGCCGACCTGCCGATCCTGGTCAAGGCCAGTGCCGGTGGTGGCGGGCGCGGCATGCGCGTCGTGCGCGCGCTCGACGACCTGGCCGAGCAGGTGAAGCTCGCCTCGGACGAGGCCGCCAGCGCGTTCGGCGATCCGACCGTCTTCTGCGAGCCGTACCTGGAGAACGGCCGGCACGTCGAGGTCCAGGTCGTGGGCGATACCCACGGCAACGTGCTCGTCCTCGGCGAGCGCGACTGCTCTCTCCAGCGCCGGCACCAGAAGGTCGTCGAGGAGGCACCCGCGCCGGGGCTGAGCGACGAGATCCGCCAGGAGCTGCACGAGGGTGCGCGGCTCGCTGCGGCAGCGATCTCCTACGTCGGCGCCGGGACCGTCGAGTTCATGGTCAGCGGAACGAAGGTCTCGTTCCTGGAGATGAACACCCGCCTGCAGGTCGAGCACCCGGTGACCGAGGCCGTCTTCGGCCTCGACCTGGTCGAGGCGCAGCTCCGCGTCGCCGAGGGCGGCACCGTGCCGGCTGCGCCGACCAACCCGCGCGGCCACGCCGTCGAGGTCAGGCTCTACGCCGAGGACCCGGCCGCGGACTACCAGCCGCAGAGCGGTCGGCTCGACACGTTCGAGGTTCCGGCCGAGGGCGGTTTCGAGCAGCTCGCGATCTACGGCACGCGGCTGCACTCCGGCTTCGTCTCGGGCAGCGAGGTGAGCACGCACTACGACGCGATGCTCGCCAAGGTCATCGCGTGGGGCCCCGACCGGACCTCCGCGTTCCGGACCCTGGCCGGCGTGCTCGAGCGCGCCCGGATCCACGGCCTGGTCACCAACCGCGACCTGCTGGTGCGGTTGCTGCGCGATGAGAGGATCCTCGCCGGTGAGGTGAGCACCGACTTCCTCGGCACCTACGACCTGGCCGGCGAGCCGGCCGACACCCGGTCCGCCGCGATCGCCGCCGCGCTCGCCCTCGCCGAGCGCGACCGTGCCGCGCGGGTGGTTCAGCACGCGATCCCGGTCGGCTGGCGCAACGTGGTCGCGCAGCCGCAGCGCACCGTGCTCACCCCGCTGGGCGACTCCGCAGCCGAGGACGTGACCGTCGAGTGGTTCGGCGGACGCGAGGGGTACGTGCTCGACGGCGTACGGGTGCTCAGCGCCGACGCCGGCCACGTGGTTCTCGAGGTCGACGGTGTGCAGGTCGCCCACGACGTCGTGATCGCCGGGGACATCGTGCACGTCGACTCGGGGCTCGCCTCCGCGTCGTACCGGGAGGTGCCACGCTTCGTCGACCCTGCCGACCAGGTCAGCGCCGGCTCGCTGCTCGCGCCGATGCCGGGCACGGTCATCGCGACCCCCGTCGCCGACGGCGCGGAGGTCACGGCCGGGCAGACGGTGGTGGTCCTGGAGGCCATGAAGATGCAGCACACGATCAGTGCTCCCGCCGACGGTGTCCTCGCGGTCTCCGTCGTGGTCGGGCAGCAGGTGGCGGCGGGCGACGTGCTCGCCGTCGTAGCGACCCCGGACTCCGGGGCAGAAGGAGAAACCGCATGACCGCCACGATGTTCACCGAGCCCGAGGAGCGGGTCGCGCTGCGCGAGTCCGTCTTCAAGCTGGCCTCCAGCTACGGGCACAGCTACGTCGCCGAGAAGACCCGGACCGAGGGCAAGCTCACCGAGCTGTGGCAGGACATGGGCAAGCACGGCTTCCTGGGCGTCAACATCCCCGAGGAGTACGGCGGTGGCGGCGGTGGCATGGCCGACCTCGCGGCCGTGCTCGAGGAGGCCGCGGCCGCCGGTGCACCGCTGCTGCTGATGGTGGTCAGCCCGGCGATCGTCGGCACGATCATCACCCGCTGCGGCACCGAGGATCAGAAGCGGCGCTGGCTGCCGGGCATCGCGGACGGGTCGAAGATCATGGCCTTCGCGATCACCGAGCCGGACGCCGGCTCCAACAGCCACCAGATCACCACCACCGCCACCAAGGACGGTGACGAGTGGGTGCTGAGCGGTCAGAAGACCTACATCTCCGGGGTCGACGAGGCCGACGCGATCCTGGTCGTCTCCCGCACCGCCGATGCGAAGACCGGCAAGCTCAAGCCCGCCCTGATCATCGTGCCGACGGATGCGAAGGGGCTCTCCAAGCAGGTCATCCCGATGGACTTCCACGCGCCGGAGAAGCAATTCACGCTGTTCTTCGACAACGTGCGGGTCCCCGCCGACGCGCTGGTGGGCGACGAGGACGGCGGCATCTGGCAGCTGTTCGCCGGCCTGAACCCGGAGCGGATCATGGGTGCGGCGTTCTCCAACGGGATGGCGCGATTCGCCCTCGACAAGGCGGTCGACTACGCCAAGACCCGCAAGGTCTGGAAGGACGTCATCGGCACCCACCAGGGCATCGCGCACCCGTTGGCGAAGGCGAAGATCGAGCTCGAGCAGTCCCGCCTGCTGATGCAGAAGGCGGCGGCCCTCTACGACGCGGGCGACGACGCGGGTGCCGGTGAGTTCGCGAACATGGCCAAGTACGCCGGCGGCGAGGTCGCCTGCAACACCCTCGACGTCGCGGTCCACACCCACGGCGGCAACGGCCTGGCCCAGGAGTACGGCCTGGGCAACATGCTCCTCGCCGCCCGCCTCGGTCGCATCGCCCCGGTCTCCCGCGAGATGATCCTGAACTTCATCGCGATGCACAGCCTGGGACTGCCCAAGTCCTACTGAGTGAACTCAACGAGACGGAGATCCAACATGGCTGAGCTGGTGCACTACGAGGCGGCGGACGGCGTCGGGACGATCACGCTGGACTCCCCGCACAACCGCAACGCGCTGTCGCGGCAGCTGATCACCGAGCTCTTCGAGCGGCTGGAGGAGGCGGCGGCCGACGAGGAGGTGCGCGTGGTCGTGCTGCGCTCGGCCGACCGGGTCTTCTGCTCCGGGGCCGACCTGTCCGAGGCGGCGGGCGGGTCGATGACCGAGGGCGCCGGGGCGCTGGTCGAGCTGCAGCGCACGATCCTGTCCCACCCCAAGCCGATCGTCACCCGGCTCGCCGGTCCGGTCCGCGCCGGCGGCCTGGGCATCGTTGCCTCCAGCGACATCGTGATCTGCGGCGACGACGTCACCTTCGCACTCACCGAGTCCCGGCTCGCGCTCGCGCCGGCAGTCATCTCGCTGACGCTGATGCCGCGGCTGACCAGCCGGGCGGCGTACGACGTGTTCCTCTCGGGCCGCACCTTCGACGCCGCTGAGGCAGCCGCGATGGGCCTGGTCACCCGCAGCGTTCCGGCCGCGGAGCTCGACGACGCCGTGGCCTCGACGTGCGCGGAGCTGGCCAAGGCCCACCCGCAGGGTCTGCGTGAGACCAAGAAGGTGCTGGCCCGCGACCTGCTGGCCTACCTCGAGGCCAACGCCGAGGACATGATCGACCTCAGTGCGCGGCTCTTCTCCTCCGACGAGGCGCGCGAGGCGATGATGGCGTTCCTGACGAAGAAGTAGGTCCCGCCCTCGGTGCCGTGCGGTGCGGTACTCAGTGCCGGACCCGCGGCCCGAACGCGGGCGTCGGCAGGTAGGAGTACCGGTAGGCGTCGTCGTGGTAGTACACGCCGTGCTCGATCGTGGTGCTGCCTGCGGCGACCCGGACCCACGACGGCGAGCCGAGGCACGAGCGCGGAACCGTGAGGTTCAGCGTGCGGCCGCCGTAGGCGATCGTGTGCGCGAGTCCGCGGCAGCGCACCCGGGTGCCGCGAGCGTTGGTGATCGCCTGGCTGCCGGCCCAGCGGCCCGGGCCAGCGTGCACCAGCACCTTGCGGACCAAGCCCTTCGGGGTGCGGAACGCGAAGGCGTACTGCGCCCCGGTGCCGAGGCGAGCCAGTGCGCTGAACTGCAGCTCGACCTTCACGGTGGTGCCCCGGTGGGTCACCCGTGCGGTGCTGATGTCCCCGCGGAAGTGGTCCGAGGCGGGCAGGTACTCCTCGCTGGTGGCCGAGCTGGTCGAGATCGAGTCACCGGTGGCGTCGATGTGCAGGTTGCTTCCGGCGTACGCCGGTCCGGCCAGCGTCACGGCGCCGAGGAGGGCGCCGGCGAGGACGGCGAGGGTCGCGCTGGACGTGCGGGTCATGGGGAGCCTTCCCGAGATCTGGGCCGAGCGGCCGGAGTCGCGGTCGAGCCTAACCGCCGGGCGGGGGTGCCGCAGGCGGACCGGGGAACGGTGGCCTCAGCCGAGCTCAGCCGGCAGGCTCACCCAGGCGCGCACGAACGCGGACGGGTGCCGCACGCCCTTCTCCGGATCCACGCTGACGTGCGGGTACGCCGCCAGCAGCTCCTCGACCGCGACGCGCGCCTGGAGGCGGGCGAGGTGGTTGCCGATGCAGAAGTGCGGACCGCTGCTGAAGGCGAGGTGACGCCGCACCTCACGCCGTACGTCGAGCCGGTCGGCGTCGGCGCCGAACTCCCGCGGGTCCCGGTTGCCCGAGCCGTAGAGCATCATCACCTTCTCCCCGGCGGGGATGGTGACGTCGTGCAGGGTGACCTCGCGCGTCGTGGTGCGCGCCAGCCCCTGGACCGAGGACTCCAGGCGCAGGAGCTCCAGCATCGCCGGCGAGATCAGCGCGGGGTCCTCGAGCAGAAGCTTGCGCTGCTCAGGAGCCTCGTCGAGCAGCATCACCGCGTGCGAGATGAGCCCGGCCGTGGTGTCGCTGCCGCCGGCGGTGACGACGAAGCAGAAGCCGAGGATGTCCCAGTCGGACAGGCGCTCGCCGTCGAGCTCGGCGAGCACCAGCGCGCCGATGAGGTCGTCCTCGGTCGGGTTGCGGCGGCGCTCGGCGATCACCTCGGTGAAGTAGCCGAGCAGCTCGGTGACGGCGGTGAGACCGTCGGCGCCGCCGGCCTCGATGCCGGCACCGTTCATCGTCAGGTCCTGCAGCGCGGTCACCTGCTGGACCCACGGTCCGAAGCGGTGCCGGTCGGCCTCGGGCACGCCCCACAGCTCGCAGAGAACGAACGTCGGGACCGCCGCGGAGTACTCCTGGTGCAGGTCGACCGCCCCGCCGGCGGCGGCACGCGCGCCCATCTCGGTGAGCCGTGCGCGGACGAAGCGGCGGATCACATCCTCGAGCCGGGTGACCTGGCGCGGGGTGAACCCGCGGCCGATCAGGCCGCGCAGCCGGGTGTGCACCGGGGGATCGAGCATGACCAGGTTGGGCGGCAGGCCCAGCTTGCCGATCTCGTCGCCGAAGAACGTCATCCCGCTGGCCGAGGAGAACGTCTCCGGGTCGCGGACGGCCTGCCAGATGTCCTCGAAGCGCGAGAGCGCCCAGAAGCCGGGCGCGCGGTGGTCGGCGACCCGTCGGTGGACCGGGTCAGTGTCGCGGAGCAGCGCGTAGCCGGCGTACGGGTCGGCGTTGAACACCGGGTCCAGCGGGTCGTACGTCGCGACGCTCATCCGAGAACCTTTCTAACAATCTCCGTTAAACCTGCTGATCGTTAGTATCTGCTCCCGTGGCCCGTGACGCAACCCAGACCCGAGCCCTGCTCCTGCGCGCCGGGGAGATCAGGTTCGCGCGCGACGGCGTGGCCGGCGCCAAGCTCAGCGACGTCGTGCGCGACGCCGGCCAGCGCAACGACTCCGCGGTCGGCTACCACTTCGGGTCGCGCCAGGGGATGCTCGTGGCGATCGTGGCCAAGCACATGGAGGCCATGGAGCGCCACCGCACGGTCCCGGGTGCCGATGCGGGGCTGAGCGAGGTGGTCGAGGCGATCGTCGCGCCCACCGCCGCGCTGCTCGCGACCGAGGACGGCCGCGACTTCCTGCGCATCATGGAGCAGCTCGCGGGGTGGTCCGGGCTGGGCACCGGCCGTCCGAACGAGGTGCTCAGCGGGACCGCGATCGGCGCGCAGCTCGAGCGGCTGAACGCGCTGCTCGAGCCGGACCTCGGCACCGTGCTGACCCGCGAGCGCGTCGCGCTCATGGTGACCTTCCTGACCGCGGCCCTCGCCGAGCGGGCGCGCTCCCGCGAGGCCGGGACCCGGCAGCGGCTCGGGCACGAACGTTTCGTCCAACACTTGGTGAATGTGCTCAGCGGAGCGCTCTCGGCCTGAAACCCTGGCGGGGTGCGGCGACGGGCTGGGGTGCTTCTCCTCGTGGCGCTCGCCCTGCTGGCGGCGTCGCTCGGTGCGCTGACCCCGAGCACGGTGCGTCCCGTCACCGAACCAGCCGCGGCCGCGGCACCGGTCGCCTCGGTGCTCCCACGCGCCGCCCTCGCCGTCGAGCGCGCGAGCGCGCGCCGCTGTCCTGCCGGGCTGGTCGCGCTGACCTTCGACGACGGCCCGTCGGCAGCCGTCACGCCGCGGCTCGTGCGCAGCCTGGTCAAGCGGCACGTGCCGGCGACCTTCTTCATGGTCGGATCGCGGATCCACACCGCACCCGCTGCCGGTCGGATGGTCGCGAGGGCCGGCTTCACGATCGGCAACCACACCTGGTCGCACGCCGACCTCGAACGGCTCTCCGACGGTGCCATCCGGCACCAGCTCCGCACGACGCGGCGCGAGATGCGCGAGCACGGCATCGTGCCGAGCGACCTGATGCGCCCGCCGTACGGCGCGATCAGCCCGCGGGTGCGCACCGACGTC
>JBJMIO010000022.1:0-8617 GCA_045806765.1 Marmoricola sp. | reverse complement strand
GCCACCATGGTGAGGTAGCCGCGGAGGATCACCTCGAAGCCGTTGATGCGCTCGCACGAGCGGGTGTTCATCTTGTGGGGCATGGCCGACGAGCCGACCTGGCCCTCGGCGAACCCCTCGGTGACCAGCTCGTGGCCGGCCATCAGCCGGATCGTGGTGGCGAGGTTCGACGGCGCCGCGACCAGCTGCACCAG
Organism: Marmoricola sp.; assembly: GCA_045806765.1. GTDB lineage: Bacteria > Actinomycetota > Actinomycetes > Propionibacteriales > Nocardioidaceae > Marmoricola. The sequence goes on along the minus strand of JBJMIO010000022.1, from coordinate 8,423 downwards.
CGCCGAGACGACGTCGAAGTCGAGCGAGCGCGGGTAGACCTGGCCGACGCTGGTGAGCACGTGGTCGAACCCGAGGTGCGCGGCGACCCGCTGCTCGAGGTCGGCCAGCTTGGCGGTATCACCGTCGAGCAGGTCGAGCATGTCCTGGGAAGTGCCCATCGGGCCCTTGATGCCGCGCAGCGGGTAGCGCGCGAGGAGGTCGTCGAGGCGGGCGAGCGCGACGAGCATCTCGTCGGCCACCGTGGCGAAGCGCTTGCCGAGCGTCGTGGCCTGGGCCGCGACGTTGTGCGAGCGGCCGGCCATCACGCGCGACTCGTGCTCGGTCGCCAGCCGGGCGAGACGGGCGAGGGTGGCGACCATCCGCTGACGGACCACGCGCAGCGAGGAGAGGATCTGCAGCTGCTCGACGTTCTCGGTCAGGTCGCGCGAGGTCATCCCCTTGTGGATGTGCTCGTGGCCGGCGAGCGCGCAGAACTCCTCGATCCGCGCCTTCACGTCGTGGCGCGTGACCCGCTCGCGGGCGGCGATCGAGGCGAGGTCGACCTGGTCGACGACGGCCTCGTAGGCCTCCACCACACCCTCGGGGATCGCGATGCCGAGGTCCTTCTGGGCCTTCATCACCGCGATCCAGAGCTGGCGCTCCAGGACGATCTTGTGCTCCGGCGACCAGATCGCGGCAAGGTCGGCGCCGGCGTACCGGGTGGCCAGGACGTTGGGTACGGCGCGGTTCGGCTCGCTCATGCCTTGATCTCCCCTGCGGCCGCCTTCGCGGCGATGTCGGTACGGAACTGGGCGCCGTCGAAGCTGATCGCGCCGACCCCGGCGTAGGCCCGGGCGCGGGCGTCGGCGAGGTCCTCACCGACCGCGGTCACGGCGAGCACGCGACCACCGGCCGTGACCAGGTCGCCGTCGACCAGCGCGGTGCCGGCGTGGATCACGTCGCACTCCGCTTGCACCTGGGCGTCCTGGACACCCTTGATGACGTCCCCCGTGCTGGCACTCGCGGGGTAGCCGGCGCTCGCCATCACGACGGCGACCGCCGCACCCGACTTCCAGCGCGGCGGGGTGGCCTCGTGCAGGGTGCCGTCGGCGGCCGCCTTGAGCAGCGCACCGAGCGGGGAGTCGAGCAGCGCCATCAGGGGCTGGGTCTCCGGGTCACCGAAGCGGGCGTTGAACTCGATCACCTTCACGCCCCGCTTCGTCAGCGCCAGGCCGGCGTACAGGAGGCCGGAGAAGGTGGCGCCGCGGCGGGCGAGCTCGTCGACGGTCGGCTGCAGGACGCGCTCGAGGACCTCCTCGACCAGTCCTTGTGGTGCCCAGGGCAGGGGGGTGTAGGCGCCCATGCCTCCGGTGTTCGGTCCGTCGTCGCCGTCGAAGATCCGCTTGAAGTCCTGCGCGGGCTGGAGCGGGAAGACCGTGGTGCCGTCGGTGATCGCGAACAGGCTCACCTCGGGTCCGTCGAGGAACTCCTCGATCACCACGCGGTCGCAGGCCTCGGCGTGGGCCAGCGCCTCCGCGCGGTCCTCGGTCACCACGACACCCTTGCCGGCGGCGAGCCCGTCGTCCTTCACGACGTACGGCGCACCGAATGCGTCCAGCGCCTCCTCGGCCTCGGCGCGGGTGGCGCACACGCGCGCCATCGCGGTCGGGACCTCGGCAGAAGCCATCACGTCCTTGGCGAACGCCTTGGACCCCTCGAGCCGCGCGGCCTCGGCCGACGGGCCGAAGCAGGAGATGCCGCGCTCGCGCACGGCGTCCGCGACCCCGGCGACCAGCGGTGCCTCGGGACCGACGACGACCAGGTCGGCGCCCAGCCTGACCGCGAGCCCGGCGACCGCGGCCGGGTCCATCGGGTCGACCTCGTGCAGGGTCGCGACCGAGGCGATCCCCGGGTTCCCCGGGGCGGCGTGCACCTCGGTGACCGACGGGTCGCGCGAGAGCGCCAGCGCGAGCGCGTGCTCGCGGCCACCGGTACCGATCACGAGGGTCTTCACTGCACACAGCCTAGTGGGCGCGGGCCCCGGATCACCGGGCCCGGCCCGTCCTCGGACACCACGCAGGCGCGGAACCGGGTCGGGTCACCTCACCCGACCCGGCGGCTCACCGACTCCGAGTACGCGGCCGGTCGGTAGCGCAGGATCGGGTCGTTCGAGAGCTCGATGCCGTCGACCACCCGGGTCGGGTCGAAGACCACCACCTCGCCGTTCTGCTCGCGGTCCGGGTCGGGCCCGGTGATCTCCATGCGGCCGGCCTCGAACCACTCCCCGGCCCCGACGACCATCGGGTCGTCCGGGTCCTCGCCGGGCAGCGCGACCTGCGCCTCGAGGGCGTAGTTGACCTGCCCGGCCTCGAGCCGGGCCAGGATCTCCTCGTGCAGGCGGTCGGGACCGCTGAACTCGCCGGTGCGCACGTGCCCGTCCAAGGGGGTCAGCCGGTAGCGCACCCAGGTCGCGGTGCCGTCCGCGGCGATCCACCGGTAGGCGTGCACCGGGTAGTAGGTGACCTCGGCGTAGGAGTACGGGGGGACGGTCGCCTTGCTGCGGATCGTGGCGAGCAGCGCCGGGAACGCATCGGGGTGACGCGCCAGGAAGAGCGGCATCAGGTACGGCTTCTGGACCGCCTTGGCCATCGCCAGGAACGCCTCGGGGGTGCGCACCGGGAAACGCGGCGCGGTCTGCCCCAGTAGGTCGGTCGCGGTGCCGTCGGACAACCGGAACGAGACCGCCATGCCGCGTACGTCGGGCGCCTTGTCCGGCGTACGGGGGTTGCCCGCACCGTTCGACCAGCGCACCCGCACCGGGACCGTCTCACCGCTGAGGTGGCCGGCGCGGCACAGCGCCGTGGCTGCCGGCGTCGCGGTGAAGGTGCCCGCGTAGAACGCGCCCTTCGCGTGCAGCGCGCGGTAGCCCGCGTGCCGCCCGAAGATGTCGTTGACCTCGTCGATCGCCTGCTTCGGGTCCACCGTCATCCTGGGAGCCTAGGGGCGCGACGGCGACCGCGGGAAGACTCAGAGCTCGTTGACGACGACCGTCTGCTCGCGGCCCGGACCGACGCCGACGGCCCAGAACGGCGCACCCGACATCTCCTCGAGCGCGCGCACGTAGATCTGCGCGTTCTTCGGCAGGTCCTCGAAGGTCCGGCAGCCCGAGATGTCGCCGCCCCAGCCGTCGAAGTACTCGTAGACCGGCGTCGCGTGGTGGAACTCGGTCTGCGTCATCGGCATCTCCTCGACGCGCTTGCCGTCGATCTCGTAGGCCACGCAGACCGGGATCCGCTCCCAGTGGTCGAGCACGTCGAGCTTGGTGAGGAAGAACTCGGTCAGGCCGTTGACCCGCGCGGAGTAGCGCGCGACGACCGAGTCGTACCAGCCGCAGCGACGGGTGCGCCCGGTGGAGACACCGATCTCGCCGCCGATCCGCTGCAGGTTGACGCCGTCCTCGTCGAAGAGCTCGGTCGGGAACGGGCCCGAGCCGACGCGCGTCGTGTAGGCCTTGATCACGCCGATCACGCGGTCGATCCGGGTCGGCCCGACGCCGCCGCCGGTGCACACTCCCCCGGCGACCGGGTTGCTGCTGGTCACGAACGGGTAAGTGCCGTGGTCCACGTCGAGCATGGTGGCCTGCGCTCCCTCGAAGAGGACCGTGCGGCCCTCGTCGAGCGCGTTGTTGAGCAGCAGGCTGGTGTCGGCGACCAGCGGGCCGAGCCGCTCGGTGTAGGCGAGCAGCTCCTCGACCACGGCGTCGACATCGATGGCACGGCGGTTGTAGACCTTGGCGAGCACCTGGTTGCGCACCTCGAGGGCCGCCTCGACCTTCTCGCGCAGGATCTTCTCGTCGAAGAGGTCCGCGACCCGGATGCCGACGCGGTTCACCTTGTCGCCGTACGCCGGACCGATGCCGCGACCGGTCGTGCCGATCTGGTTCTTGCCCAGGAAGCGCTCCGAGACCTTGTCGACCGCGACGTGGTACGACGCGATCACGTGGGCGTTCGCGCTGACCACGAGGTCGGCGACCTCGACCCCGCGCTCGATCAGTCCGTCGAGCTCGCGGAACAGAGCCTCGGGCGAGACCACGACGCCGTTGCCGATGACCGAGGTCGCGCCCGGCGTCAGGATCCCGCTGGGCAGCAGGTGCGTCGCGTACTTCTCGCCGTTGACCACGATCGTGTGGCCGGCGTTGTGGCCCCCGCTGGTGCGGACGACGTAGTCGATGGGCTGGCTGGTGGCGAGGAGATCGGTGGCCTTCCCCTTGCCCTCGTCCCCCCACTGCGCACCGAGGACGACGATCGCGGGCATGCTGGCACCTCTTCACTGGTGTCGACTTCCGGGCCCGGAAACACGAAGAGCCCTCAGTGCAAGTGCACGGGGCTCTTGCGGCGTCACGCTACCAGAGAACCGCCCTGCAGGGCTTCCGCGTAGGTTGTCGGACGTGGAACCGCTGCTGATCCTCACGCACTCCGACGCAGGCGGCTCCGACGCCCTCGGCGAGGCGCTGGAGGTGCTGGGCGAGCAGGCCTCGATCGAGGTCTGCGAGACCAGCAACCCCGGCGAGCTCGACGGCGTGCTCCACCGTGCGGGCACCCGGCCGATCGTGGTCGCAGGAGGCGACGGCAGCCTGCACGCCGTGGTCGCCACGCTGTACCGGCGCAACGACCTGGCCGGCAAGACGCTCGGGCTGCTCCCGCTCGGCACGGGCAACGACTTCGCCCGCGCATCCGGTATCCCGCTGGACCCGGCCGACGCCGCACGTGCGCTGCTCGCCGCGACCCCGCGACCCACCGACCTGATCGTCGACGAGCTCGGCGAGGTCGTGGTCAACAACGTGCACGTCGGCGCCAGCGCGATCGCGAGCCGCACCGGGGCGACCTGGAAGCAGCGGCTCGGGCCGTTCGGGCTCGGCCTGGTCGGCTACCCGATCGGGGCGGCGATCACCGCGGTCCGTCCGCCCTTCGTCCGGCTCCGCGTCGAGGTGGACGGTGAGGTCGTGGCCGACATGGACCGGCACGTGCTCATGGTCGCGATCGGCAACGGCAGCAGCGTCGGCGGTGGCGCCGAGATCACCCCGGACGCGGACCCCGGCAGCGGCGAGCTGGACGTGATGGTCTCCTTCGCCACGGCTCCGCTGGCACGGCTCGGCTACGCGCTCGACGTCGTCCGCGGCGCGCACCCGGACCGCGAGGACGTGGTCTACCTGAGCGGGAACCGCGTCACCGTCTCCGGCGAGGACTTCTGGATCAGCGCCGACGGCGAGATCAGCGGCCCCGAGCGCCGGCGCAGCTGGCACGTCGAGCCGGCGGCGTACTCGCTGCTGGTCTGAGGGCTGGTCTGAGGGCTGGTCCATACACCGGTCCGGTACGGCGACCTAGGCTCGTGACATGAAGCCCGTGCACCGCATCACCGCGATCCTGCTCGTCCTCGCCCTCGCGGCGTTCGCCGCGATCGGACTGGTCGAGGCCGCCACCGCCGCACCGGCCCCGGTCTACCACCAGGCCGCGTCGGGCCGCACCGTCACGGTGGCGGTCGGCGAACGGGTCAAGGTCGACCTGCGCGCCTCCTCCGGGACGGCGTACCGCTGGGTCGTGGTGAAGGGGAAGCACGCGGCGCCGTTCAAGATCGTCAGCCGGCGCACCTACTCCGGCGCCTCCGGGATCCCGGGTGCGCCGTACCACACCGTGTGGACGCTGAAGGGTCGCGCGGTCGGCTACGCGACCTTCAAGGTGGTGCTGCGCAGCGTGGTTGACGGCAACGTCGCCCGCCGGTTCACGCTGCACCTGCACGTCGTGCCCGCCTCGATGTGAGTCAGCCGAGCAGAGCCTCGTAGGCCTCCGGGCTGGAGTCACGCAGGAAGTCTCCGCACCGCTGCTCCTCGGCGGTCTCACCGATGGCTCCGGCCGCACGCGTGAGCGCGGCGAGAGCACGTAGGAAGCCGCGGTTGGGCACGTGGTCCCACGGCACCGGGCCGTGCCCCTTCCAGCCGTTGCGCCGCAGTGCGTCGAGGCTGCGGTGGTAGCCGACCCGCGCGAACGCGTAGGCGACGACGTCGTCGGTGCCCTCGGCCAGCGACTGCTCGGCCAGCACCGCCCAGGCCAGCGGCGACTCGGGGTGCTCGGTGACCACCGACCGGGGGTCGTCCCCGTCGGCGAGCGCTGCGGCCGCCGGGTCCTCGGGAAGGCGCGTCGGGGGCGGTCCGGCCATCAAATCCTCGAAAGTCATGAAGTAATTGTCCCAGGCAAGGTGTTGAGTTGTTCCGTGACCCAGACTTCCCCCGCCCAGGCGATCCCGCAGACCGACGACATCAGGCCCTGGCCAGCGCTCTTCTCCCTCGTGCTGGGCTTCTTCATGATCCTGGTCGACCTGACCATCGTCACGGTCGCGACGCCGACGATCATCGACAAGCTGCACGCGAGCGTGAACGAGACGCTGTGGGTCTCCAGCGCCTACATGCTCTCCTACGCCGTGCCCGTGCTGATCATGGGACGGCTCGGTGACCGGTTCGGCTCCAAGAAGCTCTACCTGACCGGGCTCACGGTGTTCACCGTCGCCTCGCTGTGGTGCGGCCTGGCCGGCAGCCACGCGCTGTTCGGCAGCGCCGCCGGCATCGGCATGCTGATCCTCGCGCGGGTGGTGCAGGGCTTCGGCGCCTCGATGATCACCCCCCAGACGATGGCGATCATCACCCGGATCTTCCCGGCCGCCCAGCGCGGTCAGGCGATGGCGGTGTGGGGTGCGACCGCGGGCGTGGCGATGGTCGTGGGCCCGATCCTCGGTGGTGTGCTGACCACCGGCCTGGGCTGGGAGTGGATCTTCTTCGTCAACATCCCGGTCGGCGTCATCGGCTTCTACCTCGCGGTGCGCAACGTCCCGGCCCTCTCGACCAACGACCACCACTTCGACTGGCTCGGCGTCGCGCTGTCCGGGGTCGGTCTCTTCCTGCTCGCCTTCGGCATCCAGCAGGGCCACAGCGAGCACTGGGCCGGCTGGATCATCGCCATGATCATCGGCGGGGTCGCGATGCTGGGGGTGTTCGTCTTCTGGCAGTCGCGCAACAAGCAGGAGCCGCTGGTCCCGCTCAGCGTCTTCCGCGACCGCAACTTCTCGGTCTCCAACATCGCGATCACGGTGATGGGCTTCGTCGGCGTCTCGATGGGCTACCCGCTGATGCTCTGGGCGCAGGCCGTCCTGGGCTACAGCGCCACCAAGGCGGCGCTGCTGCTGTTCCCGATGGCGATCATGTCGATCATCCTGGCCAAGCCGGTCGGTGGCCTGACCGACCGGATCCACCCGCGCTACATCGTGACGACCGGTTTCGTGCTCTCGATGATCGGCATGTTCAGCCTCACCACCCAGCTCAAGGAGCACACCTCGATCGCGCTCGTCGCGCTGTTCCAGGTCATCCTGGGTGCGGGCAACGCGTTCATCTGGGCGCCGACCGCGGCGACCGCCAACCGCAACCTGCCGCTGAACCTCGCCGGTGCCGGTGCCGGCGTCTACAACGCCACCCGCCAGGTCGGGTCGGTGGTCGGGTCGGCCGCGATCGCGGTGATGATGAGCAGCCGCCTCGCGCACTACCTGCCCGGAGCGGGCGGCGTCAGCGGCGAGGCCGGGGCGCACCGGGTCCCCGAGCAGTTCCGCGCACCGTTCGCCCACGCGATGCAGCAGTCCCTCCTGCTCCCGGCCAGCATCTACGTGATCGGCCTGGTCGCGGTGCTGTTCTACGAGCGACCGAAGCACAGCGGGTACGCCGGCGCGGCACCTGTCGCGGCTCCGGTCGAGGGCTGAGCCCGGGGCGCCCCCTACGAACGACGAAGGCCCGCCGGCTGGTGCCGGCGGGCCTTCGTGCTGTCGGGGGTGCGGATCACCCGATCGACTGACCGGTGCTCCGCAGGTTCGCGCACGCCTCGGCCACGCGAGCGGCCATGCCGGCCTCGCCGGCCTTGCCCCAGGCGCGCGGGTCGTAGCTCTTCTTGTCGCCGACCTCGCCGTCGACCTTCAGGACGCCGTCGTAGTTGCTGAACATGTGCGCGGCCACCGGACGTGTGAAGGCGTACTGGGTGTCGGTGTCGACGTTCATCTTGATGACGCCGTAGTCGACGGCCGCGCCGATCTCCTCGGCGCTCGAGCCCGAGCCGCCGTGGAAGACCAGGTCGAACGGCTTCGAGCCGGCCGGCAGGCCGAGCTTGTCGGCGACCGCGGCCTGCGCGTCCTTGAGGATCTCCGGACGCAGCTTGACGTTGCCCGGCTTGTAGACGCCGTGCACGTTGCCGAAGGTCAGCGCGGTCATGTAGCGACCGTTCTCCCCGGTACCGAGCGCGGCGACGGTGGCCAGCGCGTCCTCGGGGGTGGTGTACAGCTTCTCGTCGATCGCGCCGACGATGCCGTCCTCCTCGCCGCCGACGACGCCGATCTCGACCTCGAGGATGATGTG
>JBJMIO010000021.1:0-11722 GCA_045806765.1 Marmoricola sp. | reverse complement strand
GCGGCCGGGCTGGAGCCGGCCCTTCGCGACGACGTCGGCGGCCGGGATGTCGAGCACGCCGGCCTCGGAGGCCAGCACGACCAGGCCGTCGTCGGTCACCCAGTACCGGCCGGGGCGCAGGCCGTTGCGGTCGAGCACGGCGCCCACCTGGGTGCCGTCGGTGAACACGACGCACGCCGGGCCGTCCCACGGCTCCATCATCGAGGCGTGGAACTCGTAGAACGACTTCCGCTTCTCGTCCATCTCGGTGTGGTTCTCCCACGCCTCCGGGATCATCATCAGCACCGCGTGCGGCAGGGAGCGCCCGCCCAGGTGCAGCAGCTCGAGCACCTCGTCGAACGACGCGGAGTCGGACATGCCGGGCGTGCAGATCGGGAAGAGCCGCTCGAGGTCGCCGGGGATGACGTCGCTGGAGAGCAGCGCCTCGCGGGCGCGCATCCAGTTGCGGTTGCCCATCACGGTGTTGATCTCGCCGTTGTGGGCGATGAACCGGTACGGGTGGCTCAGCGGCCAGCTCGGGAAGGTGTTGGTGGAGAAGCGCGAGTGCACGACCGCTACCGCGGACTCGACCCGCTCGTCGACCAGGTCGCCGAAGACGTGGTCGAGCTGGTCGGTGGTGAGCATGCCCTTGTAGGCGATGGTCCGGCTCGAGAGCGAGGGGAAGTAGACGTCGGTCTCGTGCTCGGCGCGCTTGCGCAGGCAGAAGGCCAGCCGCTCCAGGCCCATCCCGAGGATCCGGCTGCCGGTGGCGGCCACGAAGACCTGGGCGAACGACGGCATCGTGGCCAGGGCGGTGGCGCCGAGCGAGGACGGGTCGGTGGGGACCTCGCGCCAGCCCAGGACGGTCAGGCCCTCCTCCGCGGCGATCTCCTCGATGCGCTGGCGGGTCTTGGCCACGTGCTCGGCGTCACCGGGCAGGAACGCGGTGCCGACGGCGTAGGAGTGCGCGGCAGGAAGCTCGAAGTCGACGACCTCGCGGAAGAAGCGGTCCGGGACCTGCAGCAGGATGCCCGCGCCGTCGCCGGAGTTCGGCTCGGCACCGGCGGCACCGCGGTGCTCCAGGTTGCGCAGCGCGGTCAGCGCCTTGGACACGATGTCGTGGCTGGGCACGCCGGTCAGCGTGGCGACGAACGCGACACCGCAGGCGTCGTGCTCGTGCGCGGCGTCGTACAGGCCCTGCGGCTGGGGACGGCCGAAGGGACCGGTGTGCTGAGGTGCCCCGGAAGCGGGCGGCGGGAATGCGTGCATCTGCATTCTCCCGTCGTCGTCGAGCGCACGCGGCTGGTCCCCGGCGGGGCCCGGCTCGGTGCGGCGTTGGAAGCATGCTGCACAGGACTTCGCTGGCCCGTGCTGAGTGAGGGATCAGACTACAGCAGCCCGCGGGCGCCGCGCTCAGCGGTTTCGAGCCGTGAACGGGTGACCCAGAGCGCATTCCTGGCCGCACCCGGGATGCATCCGCGCAGGTCAGACCGGTGTGTCGTCCTGATCGGCCTGCACCGCCATGGCCTCGCCCCCGGTCGCGGTCTGTCCGGATCCCGACGGTTCCTGGCCGGATCCTTGCGACGGCTCACGACCGGGCAGGAACACCGAGGTCTCGCGGGTATCCGGCGCCGGGTGACGACGACCGGCGAGCACGAAGTAGACCAGCGCCGCGACGAACAGGATGATCGAGGTCCACACGTTGAGCCGCAGGCCGAGCACGTTGTGGTACTCGACGTTGTCGATGCGCAGGTCCTCGATCCAGGCCCGGCCGGCGCAGTAGACCATCACGTAGAGCGCGAAGCAGCGCCCGAAGCCGAGCCGGAAGCGCCGGTCGAGGTAGAGGATCAGGCCCATCCCGCCGAGGTTCCAGATGCACTCGTAGAGGAACGTGGGGTGGAAGGTGTACGGCTGCCCGTTGAAGTACCTGGTCGGGTCGAAGCCGTCGGGCAGGTGCTGCGGCGCGATCTTCAGCGCCCACGGCTTGTGCAGCGGCTTGCCGTAGAGCTCGGAGTTGAAGTAGTTGCCCCAGCGCCCGATCGCCTGGGCGAGCAGCAGGGCCGGCGCGAGGGCGTCCATCAGCGGCCGCATCTTCAGCCCGTACTGGCGGCACGCCAGCCAGCCGCCGAAGGCGCCGCCGGCGATCGCGCCCCAGATGCCGAGACCGCCGTGCCACACCTTGAGGGCGTCGATCGCGTGCTTGCCGGTGCCGAAGTAGAGGTCGTGATCGGTGATCACGTGGTAGAGCCGGGCGCCGATCAGGCCGAAGGGCACCGCCCACAGGGCGACGTCCCCGATCTGGCCGGCCTGGCCGCCGCGGGCGATCCAGCGCTTCTCGCCGAGCCAGACCGCCGCGACGACGCCGGCGATGATGCACAGCGCATAGGCACGGACCGGCAGCGGTCCCAGGTGCCAGACACCGTGCGAGGGGCTGGGGATGTACTCGAGGGCCATCTGCGGGATCACGCTGAGATCATGCCAGCCGGTGCCTGGAGGAGGCGCGGACGCCCCGCGCGAGGTCCTCGGTCAGGGCGCCCAGCGCGGAGAGGCCCTCCGCCGGCGTCGCGGCGTCGAGCAGGACACGCACGAACGCCGACCCGACGATCACGGCGTCGGCGTACCCGGCGACCTCGGCGGCCTGGTCGCCGTTGGAGACCCCGAGGCCGACACCGACCGGGAGCCCGGTGCCCTGGGTCGCGATCGCGTCCTTGGCCCGGGTGACCAGCGGGCCGGCGAGGTCGCTGGTGCTCGCCCGCGCTCCTGTCACGCCCATCACCGCGGTGGCGTAGACGAAGCCCCGGCACGCGGCCGTGGTCATCGCGAGCCGCTCGTCGGTCGAGGACGGCGCGACCAGGAAGACCTTGTCCAGGTCGTGCGCATCGGCGGCGGCGATCCACTCCGCTCCCGAGTCCGGGATCAGGTCCGGGGTGATCAGGCCCGCTCCCCCGGCGTTCGCCAGGTCGGCGGCGAACCGCTCCACGCCCCAGCGCTCGACCGGGTTCCAGTAGGTCATCACCAGGGTCGGCGTGCCGGTCGCGGCGACGGCCTCCACGGTGCGCAGGACGTCCGCCGTGCGCACTCCCCCCTCCAGCGCGCGCTGGGCCGCGGCCTGGATGGTCGGTCCGTCCATCACCGGGTCGCTGTAGGGCAGGCCGATCTCGATCACGTCGCAGCCCGCGTCGACCATCACCTCGAGCGCCTCGATCGCGCCGGGCACGTCCGGGTAGCCGGCGGGCAGGTAGCCGACGAGCGCGGCACGGCCCTCGGCGCGGCTGCGCTCGAACGCGGCGCTCGAGGACGTCACCGCACGTCCCCGTCCGAACCCGCGCGGCCCAGGCCGAACCACTCGATCGCGGTGCCCATGTCCTTGTCGCCGCGGCCCGAGAGGTTCACCAGCATCGTGGATCCGGGCTGCTCGGCGGCCAGGCGCAGCGAGCCGGCGACAGCGTGCGCCGACTCGATCGCGCAGATGATGCCCTCGGTGCGTGCCAGCAGCGCGAGCGCGTCCATCGCCTCGGCATCGGTGACCGGCTGGTACTCGGCCCGGCCGAGGTGCGCGAGCTGCGCGTGCTGGGGACCGACACCCGGGTAGTCGAGCCCGGCGGAGATCGAGTGCGACTCGATGGTCTGGCCGTCGGAGTCCTGGAGCACGTAGGTCCGGGCGCCGTGCAGCACGCCGGCGGCGCCGGCGTGGATCGTGGCGGCGTGCCGCGGGGTCTCGACGCCCTCGCCACCGGCCTCGAACCCGACGATGCGGACCTCGGGGTCGTCGAGGAACGCGGTGAACATGCCGATCGCGTTCGACCCGCCGCCCACGCACGCGGTGACCACGTCAGGAAGGGTGCCGGTCAGCTCGAGCACCTGCGCCCGGGCCTCGTCGCCGATGCCGCGGCAGAAGTCGCGGACCATCGCCGGGAACGGGTGCGGGCCCGCCGCGGTGCCGAAGCAGTACGCCGTGTGCTCGACGGTGGCGACCCAGTCGCGGATCGCCTCGTTGATGGCGTCCTTCAGCGTCATGCTGCCCGAGTCGACCGCGACCACCTCGGCGCCGAGCAGCTGCATCCGGGCGACGTTGAGGGCCTGGCGCTCGGTGTCGACCTTGCCCATGTAGACCACGCAGTCCAGGCCCAGGTACGCCGCCGCGGTGGCCGTCGCGACACCGTGCTGGCCCGCGCCGGTCTCCGCGATCATCCGGGTCTTGCCCATCCGCTTGGCCAGGAGCGCCTGTCCGAGCACGTTGCGGATCTTGTGCGCGCCCGTGTGGTTCAGGTCCTCGCGCTTGAGCAGGATCCGGGCGCCGGCCTTCTCCGAGAGCCGGGTCGCGTCGTAGAGCATGCTCGGGACCCCGGCGTACTCGCGCATCATCCGGTCGAGCTCGGCGAGGAACTCCTCGTCGGCCATCGCGGCGGTCCACACGCCGGTGAGCTCGTCGAGCTCGGCGATCAGGGCCTCGGGCATGAAGCGCCCTCCCCACGCGAACGCGTCGGTGCCGCGGAAGTAGCCGTCCTGGTCAGGACCGTGGTCGGTGGTCATCCTGCTCCTCCTGCTGCGCGCATCGCGGTCACCGCGGCGGTGGGGTCGCCGTCCTTCACCAGGGCCTCGCCGACGAGGATCACGTCGGCGCCCTCGGCGGCGTAGCGGGCCGCGTCGTCGGGACCGGTGATGCCGGACTCGGCCACCTTCACCACGTCCTCGGGCAGACCCGCGGCGATGGTCCCGAACACCTCGGGGTGCACCTCGAGGGTCTTCAGGTCGCGCGCGTTGACGCCGATGAGCCCGGCGCCGATCGCGACCGCGCGCCCGGCCTCTTCCTCGTCGTGCACCTCGACCAGGACGGTGAGCCCCAGCTCGCGGGCGTAGGCGTGCAGGTCCCGCAAGCGCGCGTCGTCGAGCGCTGCGACGATGAGCAGCGCGAGGTCGGCGCCGTAGGCCCGGGCCTCGAGGAGCTGGTACTCGGTGACGATGAAGTCCTTGCGCAGCAGCGGCGTCGGTACCGCCGCGCGGACGGCGCGCAGGTCCTCCAGGCTGCCACCGAACCGGCGCTCCTCGGTCAGCACGCTGATCGCCGCGGCACCTCCAGCGGCGTACGCCCCGGCCAGGGCGGCCGGGTCCGGGATCTCTGCGAGGTCGCCCTTGCTCGGCGAGCGTCGCTTGACCTCCGCGATCACGCTCAGGCCCGGTGCGCGGAACGCGGGCAGCGGGTCGCGGGTCGGCCCGAGGTCGTCCACCACGGCGCGCAGGTCGGCCTCCGAGGTCCGGACCCGGCGGTCTGCGAGGTCCTCGCGGACGCCGGCGACGATGTCGTCGAGGACGGACATGGAAGGCCTCTTCAGGACGGGGACGGGCGGGGATCGAGCTCCGGGGAAACTTTCTCACGGCCGGGCAACGGCTTTCCCCGCGGTTCACCACCGGAGACGCACGATGGCCTAGGTTTGGGGCCAGTCGCCCAGCCGAGGAGAAGCCCGTGAGCTACCCGCCGCCCCCGCCGTCCGGCTCAGAACCCGACCCGGACGCCCAGCAGCCTGGTGCCCAGCCCGACGGCCAGCAGCCCGAGGGTCAGCAGCCCCCTCCCCCGCCGCCGTCCCCCTACGGCCAGCCCGCGTACGGCCAGCCGCCCGCGTACGGCCAGCCGCCCGCGTACGGCCAGCCCCCTGCCTACGGCCAGCCCGCGTACGGCCAGCCGCCGGCCTACGGCCAGCCCGCGTACGGCCAGCCCGGCTACCAGCCCTACGCCTACGCCCCCGTCTCCAACCAGAAGGCGCTGTGGGCGATGATCACCGGCATCGGCGGACTGGTGTGCTGCGCGGTGCTCTCGATCGTCGCGATCGTGCTGGGCAGCCAGGCCAAGAACGAGATCGCGGCGTCCGGCGGCCAGCAGAGCGGCGAGGGCCAGGCGAAGGCCGGCTACATCCTCGGCATCATCGGCGTGTCGCTCTGGGTGGTCGGCATCATCGCGTACGTGATCGTCGCCGCGACGGTCCGCTCGAGCTAGGAACTCACCTAGGACGCGTGCAGCGCCGCTCCCGCGGGGGTGTTGCGGTAGATCGTGAACCCCAGGGCCACGATGCCCAGAGCCACGAGGCCGAACCGCACCAGCGCCGCGGGGGCGCGACGCTCCGATCCTGTCCAGGCCCGCTCGAGGACCACCAGCCAGAGCACGCCGATCACCGGCAGCAGGCTGATGAAGAGAGCGTTGCTGTGCCAGGCCGCTGCGAGGTCGCCGTGGCCGAGGTCGTTGACGGCGCGCAGGCCACCGCAGGCCGGGCAGTCCCAGCCGGTGAGCGCCTTGAACGGGCACAGCCCCCAGGCGCCGTGCCGGTGCGGGTCACGCGCGAGCAGCGCGAGGCTGGCAGCGCCGAGACCGGCGGCGGTCAGGACGGGCGCCCGCAACCGGCGCCACCGCGTGGTGGCGTCCGTGGTCGCCGGCGCCGCGAGGACCATCAGTGGCCTTCGTGCAGCCCCATCCGCACCATCACGTAGAACGTGACCAGAGCGACGGGGGTGAGCGCGACGCCGACCCAGAACACCGGCATGGACGACGCCATCAGGCCGATCCCGGCTACCACGAAGCTGGCCAGCCCGATGATCACGGCGGTCCAGGCGGCCGGGGTGTTCCCGTGGTTGTCCGACATGCGTTCTCCTCGCTCGGGTGCCCAGGACCCCGGAGCGGGTCGGGCGCAGGTGCGATGAGCATTCTAGGGGTTCGCGATCGCTCAGCGGGAAGTCGGGTCGTGCCCCTCGTCGAGCGCCTTCCACAGGGTCAGGTCGTCGGCGTCCTCCGGGTCGACCTCGCTCGTCCCGGCCGTCGAGGGGGCGTCGTACCTGCTGCTCATCGTGGGCCAGGTCGGGATCCAGCGGAACGAGGCGAGGACGACCAGCACCTGCAGCGCGCCGGCGACCACGGTGGTGAAGAACCACGGACGCCGGGCCAGGTTGCTCACCGCCTCGGCGCCCTTGGTGGCCAGGGCGGTCCGCGCCACCGGGTCGGCATCGACCACCAGGGCGGCGACGACCACACCGAGGGACGCCAGGAGCGCGAGCACCAGCGCGACCCGGCGGGCCAGGGTGCCGGTGACCAGCACCACGCCCCAGGCGGCGAGAGCGACCAGGGCCAGTGCCAGCGCGAGCGGGGCCGCGTCGGAGCCGGAGACGTCGGTGGCGACCCGGTGCCCGGCCGCGTCGCCCTGCGCGCGGTACCAGGTCTGGGCGGCCCCGACCGCGGTGAGCGCAGCCGTGGCGGCGCCGGCCAGCAGCGCCGTGCCGAACGTACGGCGCGGCAGCGGCCCGGCCGGCTCAGTCACCGGCCGGTCCGAGGAGGTCGGCCTCGAAGCAGGTGCGCGCGCCGGTGTGGCAGGCCGGGCCCTCCTGGTCGACCTTGAGCAGGATCGTGTCGCCGTCGCAGTCCAGGCGCACCTCGACGACGTGCTGGGCGTTCCCGGACGTCTCGCCCTTGACCCAGTACTCCCCGCGCGAGCGGCTCCAGTAGGTGCCGCGTCCGGTGGTCAGCGTGCGGTGCAGCGCCTCGTCGTCCATCCAGCCCAGCATCAGGACCTCGCCGGTGTCGTGCTGCTGCACCACGGCAGGAACCAGCCCGGCGTCGTTGCGCTTGAGGCGGGCCGCGATGGCGGGATCGAGGGAGCTCACGCGACCATTCTCGCAGGCCGGGTCACGAGGTCTGCTGGGCGACCCAGCTCGCGTAGAGCCGGCCGTAGACGCCGCCCTGCTCGACCAGAGCCTCGTGCGGACCGCGCTGGCTCACGCGGCCCTTGTCGAAGACGATCACCTCGTCGGCCTGCTCGGCGGTGGAGAGCCGGTGGGCGATCGTGACGCTGGTGCGCCCGGCCATCAACGCCTCCAGGGCCCGCCCGATCCGCATCTCCAGGGCCGGGTCGACGGCGCTCGTCGCCTCGTCCAGGACGAGCAGGTCGGGGTCGGCCAGGTGAGCGCGCACCAGGGCGACCAGCTGCCGCTCGCCCGCGCTCAGCGACTCGCCGCGCTGGCCGACCCGGGTCTCCAGCCCGTACGGCAGGCCCGCGAGCCAGTCGGTCAGGCCGAGCTCGTCGACGGCCCGCAGGATGTCCTCGGTCGTGGCGCCGAGGTCGCCGTACAGGACGTTCTCGCGCAGCGTGGAGTCGAACAGGAAGCCCTCCTGCGGCACCAGCACCACCCGGCGGCGCAGGGAGGAGAACGCGACGTCGCGCAGGTCGTGACCGGCCAGCCGGACAGCCCCGCGGGTGGGGTCCATCAGCCGGGTGAGCACCTTGGCGAAGGTGGTCTTGCCCGAGCCGGTCTCGCCGACGACCGCGACCCGCGTGCCCGGCGCGATCCTCAGGTCGACGTCGAGGAGCACCGGCGGGCCCTCGGGGTAGGCGAACTCGACGTGGTCGAACTCGATGCCCAGCGGCACGTGCGGCAGCGTCGCGCCGCTCGGGCCCGGGTCGTCGAGGTCGGCGGGGGTCTCCAGGATGCCGATCGTGCGCCGCCAGCCGGCGATCGCGTTCTGGGCGTCGGTGAGCACCTGCGTGCCCAGCTGCACCGGACTGACGAACAGGGTGACCAGGAAGGCGAAGGCCAGGACCTCACCGGAGGTGACGTGGCCGGCCCACAGGTGTCCCTGGCCCAGCCAGATGCCGACGATGAGCACCAGCGCGTTCGCCAGCCCGGCAGAGACCCCGCCGAGGGAGAAGGAGAACGCGGTCAGCCCCTGCGCACGCGTGCTCGCCGCCTGGTACTCGGCGATGGTGGTGTCGATCCGCTCCTGGGTGCGGTCCTCGATCGCGTGCGTGCGCACCACCAGCGCGCCCACGACCGGCTCGGAGACCGCAGCGAGCATCTGGCCGACCATCCGGCGCACGACCGCGTAGGAGTCCGAGAGCCGGCGCTGGAAGTACTGCAGGCTCGCGAACAGCGGCGCGAAGCAGACCCAGACGACGATCGTGAGCTGCCAGCTGTAGACGAGCATGATCAGCGTGGCGACCACGACCTGACCGATGCTGACGATGCCGATGACGCCGCCGAAGACGAGGAATTGGCTGACCTGGTCGACGTCGCTGGTCACCCGGGAGACCAGCGAGCCGCGGCGCTCGGTGTTCTGGGTGAGCAGCGGCAGGTCGTGGACGTGCCGGAAGGCCTTGATCCGCAGGGTCGCCAGTCCGCGCTCCGCGGTGGTGAACAGCCGCGCGGTCATCAGGTAGGAGGAGACACCGGTCACCACCATCGCGAACGCCGCCAGAGCGGCCATCGCGCCGACGTAGGACAGGTCGATGCCGTGCGGGCCGTTGACGCCCTTGTCGAGCGTCTGCTGGACCGCGATCGGGATGACCACCCGCCCAGCCGTGCCGAGCATGGCCAGCGCGAGCGTGCCCCAGAACCCCTCGCGCAGCTCCGGGGAGATCTCCGCGCCGCGCCCGATGGTGCGCCAGGCCGAGATGTCCTCGCCCGAGTCCAGGGCGGTGGCGGCAGACGAGCGGGCCTCCTCGGTCGTCTCACTCACCGGCGGCCACCTCCTCGGCCGCTGTCTCGTAGGCGTTGACCAGGCGTGCGTACGCCGGGTTGCGCAGCAGCAGCGTCTCGTGCGGTCCGCGGTCCGCGATCCGGCCGTCGGCAAGGAACAGCACCTCGTCGGCCAGTCCGATCGTCGCCTTGCGGTAGGCGATCAGCACCAGGGTCCCGGCCGGGTCACCGGTGCCGCGCAGACCGGCGAGGATCCGCGCCTCGACCTCGGGGTCGACCGCGGAGGTGGCGTCGTCGAGGATCAGGAGCCGCGGGCGGCGTACCAGGGCCCGGGCGAGCGAGAGGCGCTGGCGCTGACCGCCGGAGAGCGTGGTGCCGCGCTCCCCCAGCCGCGAGTCCAGGCCGTGCGGCAGCGCCGCCACGAAGCCGTCGGCCTGGGCGGTGCGCAGGGCCGCCCAGACGTCCTCGTCGCTGACGTCCTCACCGAGGGTGACGTTGCCGCGCACGGTGTCGTCGAAGAGGAAGGCGCTCTGCGGGACCAGCGCCGCGTGCCCGGCCAGCTGACCGGCGGCGAGGTCGCGCACGTCGGTGCCGTCGATCCGCACCCGACCGGCGTCCGGGTCCACCAACCGGGTCAGCAGGGTGGTCAGCGTGCTCTTGCCCGACGCGGTCTCCCCGACGACCGCGACCGTCTGCCCCGGCTCGACGTCGAAGGAGAGGCCGGCCAGCAGACGCTGCCCGGGCACGTAGGAGAAGTCGAGGTCCTCGACGCTCAGGTGCGCACCCGCACCGGTCGCCGTGAGGGCGGCGGTGCCGTAGGTCGTGCGCACCGGCTCGTCGAGCACCCGGTGCACCCGGCGGAAGCCGACGACCGAGCGCGGGAACTCCCCCAGCAGCCAGCCGATCGAGCGGATCGGGAAGGCCACGATGGTGAGCAGGTAGGCGATGGTGACCACGTCACCGGCTCCGGCGTTGCCGTGCTTGATCTGGTAGACGCCCATGCCCAGCACCCCGAGCACGCCGAGGCTCGGGATCGCCTCGAGCAGCGGGTCGAAGAACGCGCGGATCCGGCCGACCCGGATGCCCAGGTCGCGCAGCTGGTGCGCCTTGGCGGCGAAACGCTCGGTCTCCTCGGCCTCGCGACCGAGGGTCTTGACCACCATCGCTCCGTCGAACGACTCGTGGGCGATCTCGCTGAGCTCCGCGCGCAGGGCCTGGATGCGGGTGAAGAGCGGGGAGGAGAAGTGCTGGTAGGTCAGCGTCGCGATCGTGACCAGCGGGAAGACCATCAGGCCGACCGCGGCCATCCGCAGGTCGACCAGCAGCATCTGGACGACCGCGATCACCATCATCGCGACCGTGCCGACCGCCATCGGGAGCGGCGCGATCGGCGCCCACGCGGCCTCGACGTCCGCGTTGGCATTCGAGAGCAGCTGCCCCGTCGGGTGCGCCTGGTGCCAGGCCAGGGGCAGGCGCAGGTACTGGGCGGTGACCTCGCGCCGGTACGCCGCCTGCATCCGGTACTGCATCACGCCGGCCCCGAGCCGGCGCGCGACGATGCCGACGGCGCGCAGGATCGCCACGCCCAGGAACAGGCCGAGGACGGCCCACAGCCACCCGGCCCCGACGTGCCCGTCCCTGAACGCCGGGAGCAGCACGTGGTCGGTCGACCAGCCGAGCACCCATGCGTCCGCGACGGTCAGCGCGCCGAACAGGACGCTGCCGATCGTGGAGAGCGTGAAGATCCACGGCTCGCGACGGATCGCGACGCCCAGGACGCCGAACCCCTCGCGCAGCGTCGTACCGGCCGCATCGCCCGCGGACGGGTCCACGGTGTCGGTCGGTGAGCTCACAGTGAGCCAACCCTAGGTGCAGGTGGTCTGTTCCCGCGCCCGAGTTTCCTCAGCGACGCGCAGCCTCAGTTGATGGAGACGTGGACGTGGTCGTCGTGGTTCGCGGTCTCGCTGCCGCGGCTCGGCATCGAGCGCCAGCCCTCGCTCGCCCGGACCGGGGTCCAGATGTGCTGGCGCCAGATGACGTCGAACAGGTCGAGCTCGGTGGCGTGGGCCTGGAGGAACTCCGCGATCCGGTTCCCCAGCTCGACGTCGCTGGTCATGATGTCGATCGCCTTGCCGGTGCTGTGCTCGCCGTGGTTGCTGCGACCGCCGTACGAGGTGACCTCGGGGAAGTTGTTGCACACCGCGCGGTAGACCCGGATCGCGCCCGGCTGCAGCCCGCTCTCCACACCGCTGGTGCCGGCGCAGGGCTTGTCGATGATCGGCAGGTGGGC
>JBJMIO010000020.1:0-4517 GCA_045806765.1 Marmoricola sp. | reverse complement strand
GCCCGACCTTGTCGGGGCAGACGAATATGCACCGGTAGCCGCGCTGCTGGGCGACCAGGGCGAGGCCGACACCGGTGTTGCCCGAGGTCGGCTCGACGATGGTGCCGCCGGGCATCAGCTCACCGGAGGCTTCGGCAGCGTCGATCATGCGGCGCGCGATCCGGTCCTTCACCGAGCCGCCGGGGTTGAGGTACTCGACCTTCGCGAGCACCAGGGGTGCGGCGTCCGCGGTCAGGTCCAGGGTCTTGCCGAGCTTGACCAGCGGGGTGTTGCCGATCAGGTCGAGCAGTGAATTGGCGTAGTCCATGAGTCGAGGCTATCGAGCGCCCGAGCTTGCTCGTGGCCGAGTGGCCGAGAAGTCGCTGACGAACGAATTGAGGAGCACGGGCTCAGGATGGTCGGCTTCCTGCCGACGGTTGGAACGGGGCAATTCGGCCTTCGTGAGTATTACATCGATGTAGTTTGCAAGCACCGACACGCACCATGAGTAACTTTTTTTCACTCAGACCCCAATTTTCTCAAAATTCGGTCCATACTCGGAGGCGTCCTCGGCGGACGACCACCACTTGCCCGAGCCCCCGAAACCAGATCGAGCAGGAGCAACGATGTCTTTCCCCAAGCTGTCCCGGACCACGAGCGGCGTGATCGCGCTCGGTCTGCTGGCGACCCCCGCCGTGGTCGCGATGAGCAACAACGGCCTCGACCTGGTCTCCGCGCACCGCACCGTCCCGCTCGAGCAGCGGACGTCGACGGCGCCGAACGTGTTCTTCCCGGTGATCAGCAAGTACGCCAAGGACCTGAAGACCTTCGGCAAGCGTCCCGGCACCGAGATCCAGGCACCGTGCGGGGCCGTGGTCCGGGCGGCGACGGCCGGCACGGCACTGGTCAGCGCGTCGAGGTCCAGCGGACCGAACCTGGTGCGCGTGGTGACCAGCAAGGGCAAGCTCGTCTCCTACTACGGGTACATGAACCGGGCGACGGTCACCAGCGGCCAGGTCGTCGCGGCCGGCCAGCAGATCGGCAACGTCGGCAACCAGGGCATCGCCAAGCGGTGCTCGCTCTACTTCGCGATGACCAACGGGCTCAGCGGCATCATCAAGCTGAACCCGTCGACGTGGCTGAACAACTACGTCGGCAAGCAGCTCCCCCAGACCTCGCTGTTCGACAACGACGGCTTCGTGCTCGCCAGCTTCAACACCCTCGGCGCCGTGCACACCCCGAACGCCCGCTACCCCGGCTACGCGACCCGCACGCCCAAGCAGGTCACCCTGCTCAACGGCTACAACGCCGACGTCATCGGCCTGCAGGAGTTCGAGCCGAAGCAGAAGGACGCGTTCCTCGCGAGCGCCAACGGCACCTTCGGGATCTTCCCGGAGCCGAACACCACGCGGACCGACAACTCGCTGATCTGGCGCAGCTCGACCTTCGAGCTCGTCAGCGGCACCACGATGGGGATCCCCTACTTCGAGGGCCGGACCGCCCAGGTGCCGGTGGTCCTGCTGCGGCAGAAGTCGACCGGCAGGACGGCGTACTTCATCAACGTGCACAACCCCGCCTCGATCGCGAAGTACGGCGACCAGTCGAAGTGGCGCGCCAAGGCCATCGCGATCGAGCGGGCCAAGATCATCGAGCTGCGCAAGACCGGGCTCCCGGTGTTCGTGACCGGCGACTTCAACGACCGCCAGAACGCCTTCTGCCCGCTGACCGCGGGCAAGCTGATGATCTCGGCCAACAGCATCCCCTCGATGACCTGTGCGCTGCCGAGCACGCTGTGGATCGACTGGGTCTTCGCAGCGGGCCCGGCGCGGTTCACCTCGTGGGTCAAGGACAACAAGCCGCGCGACCTGCGGATCTCCGACCACCCGATCATCGTGACCCGGGCGTACATGGCTCCGCCCTCCTGATCTCAAGGGCGGGTCGACGCGCTGGGGGCGCGGCGGCCCGCTCTTGGCACACCCGCTTAGGGTGAGCGCGTGGGACGTGCCGCCGCTGCTCGGAAGCTGGCCTCCGCCGCCGCGTACGGCGGTGGCGGACTGTCGATCCTGGGCGCCTCGCTCTACGGTCTGCTGCGCACCGAGGCGAAGGTCGCGCGCAAGGCGATCGGACGCCTCGACGGCCGCGTTCCCGATGCCACCGGCTGGTACGGCCGCGGCCGGCCGGGGCCTGCGATCAGGGTCGCGCTGCTCGGCGACTCCAGCGCCGCCGGCTACGGCCTCTCGACGGTCGAGGAGACGCCCGGTGCGCTGCTCGGCTCCGGGCTCGCCGCGGCGACGAATCGCCGGGTGCACCTCGGGGCGTTCTGCCTCACCGGCGCCAAGTCCTCCGACCTGGCCGGACAGCTGGCCTCCGCGCTGCCCACCGAGCCCGACATCGCGATCATCCTGATCGGCGCCAACGACGTCACCCACCGGATGCTTCCCTCCGAGTCGGTGCGCAACCTCGCCGAGACCGTCCGCCACCTGCAGGAGGCCGGCGTCGCGGTGGTCGTCGGCACCTGCCCGGACCTCGGCACCGTCCGGCCGATCCCCCAGCCGCTTCGCCTGGTGGCGCGCAGCTGGTCCCGGCGCCTGGCCGCGGCGCAGACGATCGCCGTGGTCGAGGCCGGCGGCCGCTCGGTCTCGCTGGGCTCGATCCTCGGCCCCGAGTTCGACGCCGCTCCCGCGATCCTCTTCGGTCCCGACCGCTTCCACCCCTCCGCCGCCGGGTACGCCGCGCTGGTCAGCGTGCTGCTGCCCTCGGCGCTGGCCGCCCTCGGGCTCGGCCCGGACGACGAGGAGAAGCCGAAGACGCACCGCGGGGAGGGCCTGCGCCCGATCAGCAAGGCGGCCGTGGACGCCGCACGCCACCCGGGCACCGAGCTCGACGGCACCGAGGTGGCCGGCTCGGCCCGCGGGCCCGGCGGCCGCTGGGTGCTGCAGATGCGCCGCCGCTGGTTGGCGGCCGGGAACGCCGAGGGTCCGGACGCCGAAGCGCCCGAGCCCGACGAGGTGTCGGACCCGGGCGCTCGGGTCGAGAGCTAGTGCTTCGTCAGTTGCGGATGATGGAGATCAGCCGCAGCAGCTCGACGTAGATCCAGACGATCGTGACGGTCAGGCCGAACGCGGCACGCCACGACTCGCGCTCGGGCAGCCCTGCGGCGATGCCACGCTCGACGAAGTCGAAGTCGAGGATCAGCATCAGCACACCGATGCCGAGGCCCACGATGCTCATCAGCACACCCAGCGTGCCGAAGCCGTTGAAGCCCAGGTCGGCGTGGAACAGGCCCAGCACGAAGTCGAGCATCGTCACGGCGACGAAGCCGAACATCATGCCGATGACCCACGTGCGGAACTTGTTGGTGACCTGGATGTCGAAGACCTTGTACGCCGTCAGGGTGCCGGCCACCGCGGCGATGGTGCCGAGCACGGCACCGACGACCGCGCCGTTGCCGACAGCGGTACCGATCGCCTTGCTGAACGCGCCGATCGCCAGTCCCTCGAACGCCGCGTAGGCAAGCACGAGACCCGGGCTGACCACCCGCTTGAACGAGTTGACCATGCTCAGCGCGAAGCCACCGAGCGAGCCGACGACCGCGAGGGCGTAGAGCCGGCTCTGCACGTCGGTGTCGATCAGGCCGTCGGCGGCTACGAGCTTGCCGGTGGTGACCCAGGTGATGGCGGCGACGAGGACGACGACGCCGAGCGTCGCACCGGTGCGCTGCACGACCGAGTCGATCGTCATCCGGCCCGTGCCGGCACCGGAGTGGGTGACCGGGGTTCCGTAGCCGGGCTGCTCGAAGTTCGCGTAGCCGCTGCGGCCACGTCCGTTGAACTCCTCGCTCCGCGTGAAGACGGGGTTGCTGCTCTGCATGCTCTCCTCCTTGGAAGGCGACACCTCGAATCCTAGCGAGACGTCAATCCTCCAACGTCCGGGGACGGCTGCGCGTTCCCGAATTTCAGGGGTTGGGCGTGATCGTGACGTGCACCGCGCCGGGCGTGGTGACCGCGATGTCGACGTACGAGCCGCTCTGGGTGGCCGTCCCGGCGCTGGTGGTGACCGTGTAGCCGTGCGGGGCGGTGAGAGGGCTGACGAAGATGCGGGTGGGCGCGGTGATCGCCGGGTCAGCGGTGTAGGACATCGTGAAGCTTCCCGACGTCGTGTCGTAGTGGAACGCCAGGTTCGTCCCCGCGGTCGCCTGCGGGTAGGTCCGCACGAGCTGGCGCAGCTTGTCCGTCTTCACGCTCGTGAGGTCCGCGTCGTTGGTGAACAGCCCCTGCGAGGTGCTGGTCGTGGTCGGGTCGCTCCAGTACTTGTAGGCCCAGTACATCCAGCCCATGTCGTGGGCGTCGGCGTCGTTCGCGTCGATGCCGACGGCCTGGACGTTGTCGGTCGCTCCCCACTCGGACATCAGTGCCGCCGCGTTCATCGTGCCGGCCTGCGCGATCGCCGTGCTCTCCCGGTTCTCGGTGTAGGCGTTGCAGCTGCTGGTGGGCGAGGGCACCCCCAGGCCCTGGAGGAAGATCGCCGAGCAGTAGTTG
>JBJMIO010000019.1:0-5136 GCA_045806765.1 Marmoricola sp. | reverse complement strand
CAGGGCGACCAGGACGAGCAGGAACATCGCTATCAGGATCAGGTGCTCGGCGCCGAAGGTGTGGAACCGGGTGCTCAGGAGTGGCATGGCTCCAGGCTGCGCGGTCCCAGCAGTCGGCAGCATCCGTGCAGGTACTCAGGTGTGAGGCACCCTCAGCTCTCGCGGCGCGGCGCACGACCGGCAGTCCTGAGTCGAACGACGAGGGGTCCCGTTCACCAGGTGGCTGGGGCGGAGCCCGATCTCAGCATTGCTGTGAATTCTTCGGCGGCGCGCGGGCCCGCGTTGACGCGCTGCACGGCGACCAGTGGCGGGTGCGTCACCGGAAGAACGAGGTCCACGACGGTGATCTCGGGTCCGGGCTCACGAGCCGCGGATCCGGCCATCAGGGCGACGCCGAGCCCGGCTGCGACGAACTCACGGAGCTGCCGGGCATTCGCCGCCTCGGCGGAGACGCGGACTGCCACGGCGGCCGCACCAGCAGCTTGGTGGAGGAGCGAGCGCAGACCGCTGTCGGGACCGAGGCAGACGAAGTCGTGCGCGGCAGCGCTGGCGATGTCTCGGGGTAAAGGGTCGAGATCCGGCGGGCAGGCCAGGACGAGCGTCTCCTCGGCCACGACCTCGGCCCTGAACCCCGCAAGCTCCTCGAGACGGCCGGGACCGATGACGACGTCGAGGTCGCCGGCAGCGAGGCCCTGGAGGAGCGGGGCGACCAGATCGCTCCGGACGCTGATCAGGACCCCGGGGTGTGCGTCGTGGAACCGGCCGAGCACTCCGGCCAGGTCCAGCCCGCTGAGCAGGGGAGTCGCTCCCACGCGGAGGGTGCCGGCGAGGAGCCCGTCGATCTCGGCGAAGTCGGAGTCGATCGCGTCGACCTCCTCGAGGATGCGGCGTGCGCGCACCAGGAACCGGTCCCCGGCCTCGGTGGTCCTGACGCCTCGCGCGGAGCGTACGAACAACGTCGTGCCGAGAGTTCGCTCGAGGCGCCCGATCTGCATCGAGATGGACGGCTGGGCGACGTGCAGCTCCTCCGCAGCACGGGTGAAGCCGCCTCGCCGTGCGACCGCGTCCACGTATCTGAGCACCCTGAGATCCATCGGCCAAGTATCACCAATTGTGATCGGTGTAGGAAGTTCTATGTCTTGGACTTATGGATCTCGTCCGTCGAAACTGGGCCGATGGAACCGAATCTGCACCGCTGCATCCGCTCCGCTCGCGACCAGATGAGCTGCTACGTCGTTCGTCCGGACGCTCCGTCGGGAGCGGTCGTGGTGCTCCCCGAGCTTTTCGGACTGACCCCGCACGTCCTCGCGATGTGCGACGCCGTCGCTGCTGAGGGCTACGAGGTCGTCTGCCCCGATCTGTACCACCACGTCCCGGGTGCGACGGTTCTGCCCGAGACCGATGCTGGGCGCGACGCCGGCTTCACGGCGCTCGCCCAGCGCACGGCCGACGACCTCGTCGGTGATGTCGATTCCGCTGCGGCCGTCCTCGGCACATCGGCCGCGCAGTGCGGTCTCCTCGGACTGAGCGTCGGCGGCTACGTCGGGTTTCTCGCGGCCGCCCGGCTCGGTGTCCCGAGAGCAGCGCTGGTCTACCCGGGGTGGCTCACCTCGAGCACACCGCCGATCAAGGACGACCTCGTGGCGATCAACGAGATCGTCGACGTGCGCGGTCGGCTGCTCGTGTCCGTCGGCAGCGAGGACGCGCTGATCCCACCTGCCGAACAGCTACTCGTGCGCGACTACCTGAGACCGGGCGGTCACCGGCTCGACGTGCGACCGGGGCTGGCGCACGGATTCCTGTCCCCGTCGCGGCTGTCGTACGACGCCGAGGGCGCCGCAAGCGTGTGGGGCCAGATCCTCGCTCACCTCGGCGAGCCGGGGGCGAGTGCCGCGTGACCTGGCGATGACGGTCGAGGTTCAGCCCCGAGCCACTGTTGCGAGGACGACTTCCGCGACAGCTGCCGGGTCGCGGTACTGCGGGAGGTGGTCGACGGGGAGCTGCACCAGCACCGCCTCCGGGATCCGCTCGGCGAGGTCGATCGAGGCCTGCATCGACTCGGGCGGGTCGAGCTCGGCGGCGATGACCGTGGTCGGGACGCGCAGGTGGGCGGCGAGCTCCCACTGCGGCGGGTTCTCCTGCTCGAGCCCCGCAGCCTCGGAGTGGTCGAGCTCGGTGGCGCGGAGCACGACCTCCTCGAGGTACTCATCGGTCCCCGAGGCACACCAGTACTCCAGCTGCACCGAGGCCAGACCGGGCAGGTCGCCCGCCTCCTTGGCCGCGATCCAGCGGGCCTCGAGATCGGGGTCGTTGTCCTCCTCCTCGGGCCACGGGTAGCCACCGATGCCGGGGCAGAGCAGCGTCATCGAGGCGACGCGGCCGGCCTCGGCGATCGCGAGCGCGAGGCTGGTCTCCCCGCCCATGCTGTTGCCCACGAGGTGGACCTGCTCGAGGCCGAGGGCGTCCAGCAAGGAGATCAGGTCGTCGAGGGCCCGGTAGGGCTCGCTGGCCCGCGGGGACCGTCCGAACCCACGACGGTCGAAGCGGATCACCCGGGTGGGGCCCAGGTGCGGCAGCATCCGGTCCCACACGCGCGAGTCGGTGATCCCGGGGTGCAGGAGCACGAAGGGGATCCCCTCACCGCCGCTGTCGTCGTACCAGAGGCGGTCGGGTCCGACGTCCAAGAACTGCTCGGGCATCAGACCTCGAACTGACCGGCCTCGAGCCGCGCCTTCACGTCGGCCAGGAAGCGGCCGGCGTCGGCGCCGTCGACGAGACGGTGGTCGTAGGTCAGGGCCAGGTGCACCATGTAGCGCACCGCGATCGTCTCGCCGAGGTTCGGGTCGTCGATCACGACGGGACGCTTGACGACCGCGCCCGGACCGAGGATCGCGACCTGCGGCTGGTTGATGATCGGGGTGTCGAACAGCGCACCGAAGGTGCCGAGGTTCGTGATCGTGAAGGTGCCGCCGGTCAGGTCGTCCGGGGTGATCTTGTTGGTCCGGGTGCGCTCGGCGAGGTCGGCGATCTTCTTGGCCAGGCCCGCGATCGAGAGGTCACCGGCGTCCTTGACGACCGGCGTCAGCAGGCCGCGCTCGGTGTCGACGGCGAAGGCGACGTTCTCGTTGTCGAAGTAGGTGACCTCACCCGACTCGGCGTTGAAGTTCGCGTTCAGCTTCGGGTGCTGCTTGAGCGCGTCGATCGCCGCCTTGGCGAAGAACGGCAGGTAGGTCAGCTTCACGCCCTCGCGGGCCAGGAAGTCGGCCTTCACCCGGTCGCGGAGCCGGGCGATGTTGGTCATGTCGATCTCGTGGACCTGGGTGAGCTGCGCGGAGGTCTGCAGCGACTCGACCATCCGGGTCGCGATCACGCGGCGCAGCCGGGAGACCTTCTCGGTCGTGCCGCGCAGCGGGCTCGGCGTCGAGGGCGCGGACGGCGCAGACGCCGCCGCCGCTGGGGCGGCGGCTGGAGCGGCCGGAGTCTTGGCCTCGGCCGCCGCGATCACGTCCTGCTTGCGGATCCGGCCACCGACGCCGGTGCCCTTGATGCTGCCCAGGTCGACGCCGCGCTCGGTGGCCATCTTGCGCACCAGCGGGGTGACGTAGCTGCCGCCGTCCGAGGACGAGCCGCCTCCGGATCCTGCGGCAGCGGGCTCTGCCGCAGCGGGAGCGGCGGGAGCAGCAGGTGCGGGAGCAGCCGGCGGCTCGGGAGCGGGAGCGGCGGGAGCCTCGGCAGCAGGAGCCTGCTCGGGCTCCGGCGCCGGCGCCGGCTCGGGTGCAGCCTCGGGAGCCGGAGCGGCCTGCTCGGGCGCAGCCGCGGGCGCGGACCCGGCCGCACCGATCACGGCCAGCTCGGCACCGACCTCGACGGTCTCGTCCTCGTTGACCTTGATCTCCAGCAGCGTGCCGGCGACCGGCGAGGGGATCTCGGTGTCGACCTTGTCGGTGGAGACCTCGAGCAGCGGCTCGTCGACCGCGACCGCGTCGCCGACGGACTTCAGCCAACGGGTCACGGTGCCCTCGGTGACCGACTCGCCCAGCGCGGGCAGGGTGATCGAGGTACCCGATCCGCCACCGGACGCAGCAGGGGCAGGCTCGGCAGCAGCCGCGGGCTCCTCGGCCGGCGCGGGCTGGGAGGCCTGCTCGGTCTGCTGCTCGGCAGCCGGTGCCTGCTCGGCCGGTGCTTCCTCGGCGGGTGCTTCCTGGGCCGGAGCTTCCTGGGCTGGAGCGTCCGAACCAGAACCGCCGCCCTCGTTCGCGTCACCGATCACGCACAGCTGCGCGCCGACCTCGACCGTCTCGTCCTCGGCGGCGCTGATCTCCAGGATCACGCCGGCGACCGGCGAGGGGATCTCGGTGTCGACCTTGTCGGTGGAGACCTCGAGCAGCGGCTCGTCGACCGCCACCGTGTCTCCGACCTGCTTGAGCCAGCGGGTGACCGTGCCCTCGGTGACGGATTCGCCGAGCGCGGGAAGGGTGACGGGAGTCGACATGATCGTCCTTCGTGTCAGGAGTGTGCGTGCAGTGGCTTGCCGGCGAGAGCCAGGTGGGCCTCGCCGAGGGCTTCGTTCTGGGTGGGGTGGGCGTGCACCAGGGGCGCGACGTCGGAGGGGTAGGCGTCCCAGTTCACGATCAGCTGGGCCTCGCCGATGAGCTCGCCGACGCGGGCGCCGACGAGGTGGACCCCGAGGACCGGGCCGTCCTTGCGCCGTACGAGCTTGACGCTGCCCGCGGTCTTGAGGATCTGGCTCTTGCCGTTGCCGCCCAGGTCGTAGGTCAGCGACTCGATCGCATCGGCGCCGTGCTGCTCGGCGGCCTGGGCCTCGGTCAGGCCGACGGAGGCGAGCTCGGGGTCGCAGTAGGTGACTCGCGGGATCCCGGACTCCTCGACCGGCTTCGGGGCGAGCCCGGCGATCTCCTCGGCCACGAAGATGCCCTGCGCGAACCCGCGGTGCGCCAGCTGCAGGCCCGGCACGATGTCGCCGACCGCGAAGACGCCGGGCACGTTGGTGCGGCAGCGCTCATCGGCCAGGACGAAGCCGCGGTCCATCGCGACGCCCTGCTCCTCGTACCCCAGGCCCTCGGTCGAGGCGCCGCGACCGACGGCGACGAGCAGGACCTCGGCCTCGAGCACCTT
>JBJMIO010000018.1:0-20674 GCA_045806765.1 Marmoricola sp. | reverse complement strand
GCGGGGCCAGCGTCCGCCCGCTCCGCGCCGGAAGCATCCGAGCAGGTGGGTGTCGACGATGCCGCTGGCCTCGAAGAGCGCGTACATCGTCGTCGGGCCCACGAAGGCGAAGTCGCGCTTCTTCAGCGCCTTCGAGAGGGCCAAGGACTCCGGCGAGGTGGTCGGCAGCTGCGCCGTGGTGCGCGGGACCGGCGTCCGCGAGGGCGCGAAGCCCTCGATGAGCTGCTCCAGCCCGCCCTCGGCCCGGAGCTCGACGCAGGCCCGCGCGTTGCGGCGCACGGAGAGGACCTTCCCGCGGTTGCGCACGATGCCCGGGTCGAGCAGCGCTTCCTCGAGATCGGCATCGGTCATCGCGGCGACCGCGTCGACCTCGAAGCCGTGGAAGACCCGGCGGTAGCTCTCGCGCTTGTTCAGGATCGTCAGCCACGACAGCCCGGCCTGCGCGCCCTCGAGCGAGAGCCGCTCGAACATCGCCGTCTCGCCGCGGATCGGGACACCCCACTCGGTGTCGTGGTACTCACGCAGCACCCCGGACCCGCTCCCCCACGGGCAACGGGCGAGGCCGTCCTCGCCGAGGACCGCCGCACTCATCGAGGAGTCACCCGCGGCGGACCATGCGGGCGTTCGGCAGCACCGGCGCCGGGATCGGAGGCATCAGGTCGCCGTGCGGCAGCCGGAACCGGTCGCTGTGACCGCCCTCGACCACCGCCTGCCACTGCGCCCGGTACGCCGCGACCTCGTCGTGGTCGCGCCCGATGAAGTTCCACCACATCACGATCTGCTCGCCGAACGGGGTGCCGCCCAGGAGCAGCATCAGCACGTCGCGCGACGCGACCAGCTCGATCTCGGAGAGTCCCGCGGGCAGGTAGCCGAGGTCGTTGACGACCAGCGGCTCACCGTTGACCGTCAGCGCGCCGGAGTCGAGAAGGACGCCGTGCTCGAAGGCCCGGTCGACCGGGATGCGCAGGACCGTGCCCGCCTTCAGGCGCAGCTCGGCACCGAGCAGCGGGGTGAACGTGCGCACCGGCGAGGACGACCCGAGGAGCGAACCGAGGAAGACCCGCGCCTCCCAGCCGTTGCCGGCGATCGGCTCGGGCGTGAAGTGCTCGAAGGCAGGCGCGGTCTCGCGGTCGGCGTCGGGCAGCGCGAGCCAGAGCTGCGCGCCGTGCAGCAGCCGGGTGTGCGAGGTGGAGTACTCCGAGTGGCTGATCCCGCGACCGGCGGTCATCAGGTTCACCTCACCGGGTCGCACCAGCGCCTGGTGCCCGGCGGAGTCGCGGTGCTCGATCTCGCCCTCGAAGAGCCAGCTGACGGTCTGCAGACCCGTGTGCGGGTGCGGCGGGACGACCATCCCGCCGCTCGGCGCGACGACGTCAGGACCGTAGTGGTCCACGAAGCACCAGGCACCCACGAAGGTGCGCTGGCGCTGCGGGAGCGTACGGCGCACCGTCATCGCCCGCAGGCCACCGAGCGGTACCGCGCGCGGGGAAAGGATCTGCACGGTCACAGGGTGCCATGCGAGACGACGGAGTACCGGTCAACGACCGCGACGGCCGCTGAACCCCGCTGCGCTGTGTCCGGATCCGCCACTCTTCGCCGCATTCGTGCCACCGCGGCGAGCGCCCTGACCACGCGGTGCACTCGTGCCCGAGCGCGGTGAACCACCCGTGCTCTTGCGCGGAGCGCTGCCGCCACCGCCACCGCCACCACGACGACGACGTGACCCGCCGCCACCGCCGCCGGTGGACGCTGCCGGGGCCGCGGTCACCAGACCGCCGGCGACCAGCACCCGCTCGCCGGGGGCGAGCACCTTGAGGAACTCGTGGTTCGGGCCGCTGACCCTGGTCGTGGTCGGCTTGATGCCGGCGGCACGGGTCAGGTCGCGCACGTCGCGCACCTGCTGGTCGGTCATCAGCGTGATCACGGTGCCGGCGGCACCGGCGCGCGCCGTACGGCCCGAGCGGTGCAGGTAGGCCTTGTGCTCGGCCGGCGGGTCGGCGTGGATGACCAGGGCGACGTCGTCCACGTGGATGCCACGCGCGGCGATGTCGGTGGCGACCAGCGTGGTGGCCTCACCGGAGTGGAACGCGTCCATGTTGCGGGTGCGCGCGTTCTGCCCGAGGTTGCCGTGCAGCTCGACGGTCGGGACGCCCTTGCTGTTGAGCTGACGGGCGAGCGCCTTGGCGCCGTGCTTGGTCCGGGTGAACACGACGGTGCGGCCCGGCGCGCTGGCCAGGTCGACCAGGACCGGGACCCGGTGCTGGTGCTCGATGTGGAGCACGTGGTGCTCCATCGCGGAGACCGGCGACTGCGCCGAGTCCGCCTCGTGCGTCTTCGGGTCGATCAGGAAGCGCTTGACCAGGACGTTGACGCCCGCGTCCAGCGTGGCGGAGAACAGCATCCGCTGGCTGCCGGCCGGGGTGCGCTCGAGCAGCCGGCGCACGGCGGGCAGGAAGCCGAGGTCGGCCATGTGGTCGGCCTCGTCGAGGATCGTCACCTCGACCCCGGACAGGTCGCACAGACCCTGCCCGATCAGGTCCTCCAGGCGACCGGGGCAGGCGACGAGGACGTCGACGCCGGCCTTGATGGCCTGGGCCTGCGGGTTCTGGCCCACGCCGCCGAAGACGGTCCGGGTGCGCAACCCGGCGGCCTCGGCGAGCGGGGCCAGGGCGGCGTCGATCTGCGAGACGAGCTCGCGCGTCGGCGCCAGGATCAGCGCGCGGGGGCGCTTGGGCGTACGGCGGTTGCCGGAGGCGGTGAGGCGCGCGACCAGCGGAAGCAGGAACGCGTAGGTCTTGCCGGAGCCGGTGCGGCCGCGGCCGAGGACGTCACGACCCGCGAGCGAGTCGGGCAGCGTCGCTGCCTGGATGGGGGTGGGCTCGGTGATGCCGAGCTTGCTGAGGACCTCGACGAGGTCCGTGGGCACGCCGAGGTCGGCGAAGTTGCTGGTAGACAAGGTGTATCGCTATCTCATGTGGTGTCTCACCACGGCCGCGACCTCGGATGATCTCCGAGGAGTCGCGTTGGTCGATCGCCGGCACGGAGCCCCTCGCGGTGCTACGACGTGCCATCAGGACCGAGGTAAGACTGGGCGATCCTTGTGCATCAAGCGTAGCGGGCCAGGTGCCGGATCGAAGAATCGTGTTGGCCGCCGGGGGTGTGACCTGCGACTCTCGTCCGGTGCCCGAGCCCGCGTCCCACGACGACGTCGTGACCGCCTTGCGCGCCGCCGGGTGCGTCTACGCCGAGGAGGAGGCCGCCCACCTGATCGAGGCGGCCGGCCCTGGCGGGGACCTCGCGACGCTGGTGCAGCGCCGGGTCGACGGGGAGCCGCTGGAGTGGATCGTGGGGTGGGCGTGGTTCGGCGACTCCGAGCTGCGGATCGGCGTCAGACCCGGCGTTTTCGTACCCCGGCGCCAGACCGCGCTCGTGGCCGAGATCGCCTTCGACCTGCTCCCGCGCCGCCACGGCCCCGGAACGATCGTCGACCTGTGCTGCGGGACCGGGGCCATCGCATTCCAGCTCCAGGACTACGTCCCGAGCGAGCAGTTCTACCTGGTGGACATCGACCCTGAAGCCGTGGCGTGCGCCCGCGAGAACGTCGAGGAGTTCCACGTCGACGGCTTCCCGGACCCGATCGTCCTCCAGGGCGACCTCTTCGATGCGTTGCCCGACGATCTGCGAGGCAACGTCGACATGATCACGGCCAACACGCCGTACGTGCCGACCGAGGAGATCCGGCTGCTCCCGGCAGAGGCGCGTGCGCACGAACCGTTGCACACCCTCGACGGCGGTCCGGACGGTCTCGCGCTTCTCCGGAGGATCGCGCTCGGCGCCAAGGATTGGCTCGTGGTCGGCGGCGGACTCGTCATCGAGATCAGCGATCGGCAAATTGAGCAGGCAGTCGCGGCCTTCGAGGACGGCGGGTTGGTGAGCTGGTGGGTCCGAGCCACCGACGACGAGGGCGACTACATCGGCACCCTGGTGGCCGGACGGTACGTGCGACCGGAGTCCTTCGAGCGCTACCTCGCCCGCAAGGACGAGATCGACCCGTCCCAGCGCGACCTGTGGAAATGATTCCGCGGGCCGGGCAGCTCACGACGGGGCGCATCGACCCGGACGGTACGTCGGTGGTGCTGGGCCGGCTGCCGGGCTGAGGGCGGCGGGCGTGATCGCGACCGGCTCTGCGGCAACGGGACGGAACTCGCGCATCGCCAGCTTGGCGACCCACGGCCCGAGATCGCGTGCCCGCCGGCCGATCCAGGGAGCGCCTTCGGCGACCAGCCACTGCGCGTCGCGACGCAGGCTCGGCGGAAGGCCACCGGAGCAGGTGGGTGACGGCGGGTCGACCGCGATCCCGCGCCTCCGCAGCTGCATCGCCACCTCGCGGGCCAGGCAGCGGTGGCCGAGCTCGGAGGGGTGCAAGCGGTCCACCGACCAGAAGCGCCGGTCGAGCGGCTCGGGCATCCGGGCGAGGTCGACGCGCAGTCCGCCGAACGTCGCGTGCACGTCGTCCCAGGCGGCGTTGAGCTCGGTGATGCGCCGGCGCAGCGGGCGGCGTACACGTTCGGGCAGCGGCAGCACCAGCGAGTGGTCGTGGAAGCGCGCGGTGACCAGGGTGGCGCCCTCGGCGGTGAGTGCCCCGGCGCAGACCAGCAGGTCCTCCCGCACCCGGGTCGGGTCCCAGGTCGACTTGAGCACGTCGTTGACCCCGACGATCAGCGCCGCCACATCGGGGCGGTGCGCGAGCGCGTCGGGGAGCTGCTCGGCGCGCACCGAGTCGGCCGTGGCGCCGGGGACCGAGAGGTTGCAGTAGCTCACGTCGTAGGAGGACTCGGTGAGCGCGTCGGCGAGCAGGCGGGCCCACCCGCGCCAACCGCCCGCCACCGGATCACCGATGCCGTAGGTGAAGCTGTCGCCGAGAGCGGCGAAGCGGAGGTAGCCAGGCCCGTGGGTCCGCACACCTCGAGCGTGGCGGGCTCAGGTGCCGCACCACCACGAGACGGTGTCGTGTCGCGGAACGGCAGGTGAAATCGGCTGGGGTGCGCTAGTTCCAGGTCGCCGTATTCGCGTGCGCCAGGAAGGGCACCACCACTGCGGAGCCGGGACTCCCGATCGTGGGCCACTGCACGAAGTCGTTCTTCGAGCCCACCGGATCGGGGATGTCGCGGTCCGCCAGCACCGACGAACCGTCGTAGTTCGGCGTCAGGTCGAAGTAGCTGGTGGCCGATCCTGGTGATTGCGGGGGGATGAGCTGTCGTTGCCCGGTGCCGTAAGGGTTGCCGATCCACCACGAACCGTTCGACCGCCTGGTCACGATGTGGTGACCGTCGCCGGACACCACCACCGACCAGACGGCTCGGAGCACGACGTGCGACCTGCCTGCTCGTGCCGACCGGAGGTTCCTTCCGTCGGAGTAGAGGATGCCGCGGGCGGTCCACACGAGCGAGCGGTTGATAACCGGCTGGTCCTCCCGGTCCGCG
Source organism: Marmoricola sp. (assembly GCA_045806765.1). Lineage (GTDB taxonomy): Bacteria > Actinomycetota > Actinomycetes > Propionibacteriales > Nocardioidaceae > Marmoricola. The sequence continues at coordinate 15,191 of JBJMIO010000018.1, read as the reverse complement.
GGCAGCGTGATCACGTGCCTCAGGCCGGCGCCGTTCGGGCGGATCGTCCACAACGAGGTACGGCGGGTGCCGTTCGTCTTCGCCTCGAATGCCAGGCGCGTACCGTCCGGTGACCAGCCGACACCACCGACGAAGAAGAACTTGCGGTGGTGGGCCAACGGTTGCAGCGCCCGTCCGCCCAGCACCGGAGCGACGACGAGCAAGGGGTAGGAGCTCTTGCAGCACGGTGCGAACGCAACGCGCCGACCCGCCCGGTCGACGGTGGGATCCAACATGAAGCCCCTGGGAGCGTCGTAGACCCGACGAACGTCGGAGCCGTCGGGGTTCGCCGACCTCAGGTGGATGCCCTTGCCGGTCGAGACCCACTGGTCCCAGACCATCCGGTGCAGCACCGTGGCCCGCGCTGGCGGGGGAATAGCGGACGCCGAGAGAACGCCGGCGGCGCCGGGAGCTGCGACGGTGACAACCGCCACCACGAGAGCCGCCAGACCGCGACCCGAGAAGGAACGACCCATCGCGGAATGCTATGGCAGATCTATTCCCCGGTGGTGCGCTTCTCGTAGTCCGCGCGTGCCGCGTGGTCGACCTCGAGGAACATCGTGTCCATCCCGGTCCGCAGGCCCATCCAGCGCTTGACCTTGTTCGGGTACATCGGCCACGAGACGCTGGAGAAGGCCATCGCCTTGGGCACCACACGTGTCGGGCGGTGCTTGCCGAACAGGCTGACCACCGCGGCGGCGACCTGCTCGGGCTCGATCGCCGGGCTGAGCCGCGGTGCGGTCGTCCCGCTGATCAGGCCGGTGTTGGTGAAGGACGGGAGCACCGCCGCGACCCGGACGCCCTGGGGCGAGAGCTCGGCGTCGAGCGCCTCGGTGAACGCGAGGACACCGGCCTTGGTGCCGCTGTAGACCGCGCACCCCGGTGCGGCGAACCGGCCCGCGAGCGAGGCGATGTTCACGATCTGGCCGCCGCCGGCCGCGATCATCCGCGGCGCCATCGCGTGGCACCCGTTGATCACGCCGCGCAGGTTCACGTCGAGCTGCTTGAGCTGGGCTTCGAGCGGGACGTCGAGCACCTTGCCGATGACCATGATCCCGGCGTTGTTGACCAGCCCGTCGATGCGGCCGTACTCGGCCTCGACCTTGTCCAGGAAGCCGCCGAAGGACTCCGAGCTGGTGACGTCGAGCGGGAGCCCGAGGCCGCCGTACTGCTGAGCCGAGGTGGTGGCGAGCTCGGCGTCGAGGTCACCGACCGCCACCCGAGCGCCTGCCGCGGCCAGTGCCTTGGCGGTCGCCTCACCGATCCCGCGGGCTCCGCCGCTGATCGCGATGACCTTGGTGCGCAGGTTCTCCATCAGGTGTCCTTCCGTGCCTTGCGGCGTGCGGCCTTGAGCTGGGCAGCGACGACCAGACGGGTCGCCGCCAGGTAGGTCTTGAGGTGGGATGCGGTGCGCGAGGGGTATGGCGTAGCCAGCCGCTGGCTGGTGGTCGTGTGCGCCTCGGTGAAGCGCAGGATCCCCTCCGAGGCGTGCCGCCGGCCGACCCCGCTGGCCTTGGCGCCGCCCATCGGAGCCGCCAGCGAGGAGATCGCAGCGAGGTAGCCGTCGTTGATGTTCACCGCACCGGCCTGGATGCGCACGGCCACGGCCTGAGCGGCGACGAGGTCCTTGCCCCACACGCTCGCCGAGAGGCCGTACTCGCTGTCGTTGGCCCGGGTGATCGCGTCCTCGTCGTCGACGACCGGGTAGACCGCGACGACCGGACCGAAGGTCTCCTCGGCGTAGAGCCGCATCCCAGGACGTACGCCGGTCAGCACCGTCGGCTCGTAGAAGAACGGTCCGAGGTCGGGACGCGCCCGTCCGCCGGCCACCACGACCGCACCGTGGGCGACCGCGTCGTCGACGTGCTCGCTGGTGGCCGCGAGCTGCTCGGCGGAGGTGAGCGAGCCGAGCTCGACGTCGTGCTCGTAGGAGGCGCCCATCCGGATCGCCCGGGTGGCTGCGGCGAGCTTCTCGACGAACGCCGGGTAGAGCGTCTCGTGGACGTAGATGCGCTCGATGCCGATGCACATCTGACCGGCACTGGCGAAGCACGCCTGCACCGCCCCGGTGACGGCGGCACCGAGATTCGCATCGGCCCGCACGATCATGGGGTTCTTCCCGCCGAGCTCGAGCGAGGTCGAGATCAGGCGCTCGCCGGCAGCTGCCGCGAGCCGGCGACCGGTCGCGGTGGAGCCGGTGAAGGCGAGGTGGTCGACCTCGTCGACCAGGGCCTGGCCGAGCTTGCTGCCCGGACCGGCCACGACCTGCCACACGTCCTCGGGCACCCCCGCCCGCACGGCCAGCTCGCGCGCCGCGAGCAAGGTCATCGGCGCTTGGGAGTCCGCCTTGGAGATGACCGCGTTGCCCGCGACCAGGGCCGGGATGACGTCACCGACGGCCAGGAAGAGCGGGTAGTTCCACGGCGCGATCACGCCGACGAGTCCCTTGGGCTGCCGCGTGACCCTGGTCTGCACGACGCCAGGAACTCCCGAGCGCACGGTGGTCGGTGCGAGGTAGCGGGCCGACGCGGCGCCGTAGTGCGCGGCGACCATCGGTACACCGAGCGCCTCGATGCCGGCGTGCACCCGGGACTTGCCGGTCTCCCACTGGACCAGGTCGGTGAGCTTGTCGCGCTCGGCGAGGAGCAGCTCGCCGAAGCGCACCGCGACCTGGGCGCGCTCGGAGAGCGGACGCGCCGCCCACGCGACCTGCGCGATCCGGGCCCGGCTCGCGGCCAGGGCGACGTCCGCCGCGCTCGACTGCGGGACCGGCGGGAGCAGCGCGCCGGTGAACGGCTCGACCGCGCGGGCGGTCTCCTCGCCGGTGGTGAAGACCTGGTCGGCGTAGCGGCGCAGGTCGAGCTCGCCGAGGTGCGGAGGCAGCGCGGCCAGAGCGGGCAGAGCGACGTCGTCGCGCTTCGCGGCGCGCAGGATGCTCATGCCACCCGACCCTCGCGCTTGAAGGCACGCAGCGCAATGGGGTGCATCCGGAACTTCCCGGGAAGGCGCGAGTACGCCGGGTCGAGCGCACGGCAGACCCGGGCGAAGCGGCGGTAGCGGCGCTCGCGGGTGGCGTCCCACGGCAACCCGAGGATCTCGCGACCGCGCTCGGGCATCCCGCCGATCGTGATGGAGGAGCTGATCGCGTTGACCGGGCGGCGTACGAGGAACCAGAGCGGAGCGGGCACCTGCCTGGGCCGCGGCCAACCCTTGGTCGCGTACCCCACGCCGTAGGTCGCCGTGCGGTGCGCGACGAGTCGCTGGGCCAGCGCGTTGTCCCAGTACGCCGAGAACTCCGCCCAGGTCGTCGGGATGTCGCGCGCACTCACGCCGTACCGCTCGAACCAGGTGATGTGCTCGCCGATGAGCTGGTCCTTCTCGGCCTCGGTGAGCGGGCGGATGAACGTCTCGGTCGCGGTGACGAGGTGCTCCACGAAGGTCGCGTGCGCCCAGTAGTAGGTCTCCGGGTTCAGCGCGCTGTAGTGGCCACCTTCCGGCAGCTTGCCCTTGATGTGCTTGTGGAAGTCGCGCACCTCGTGACCTGCGGCGACCCCGTCGGCGCCGTAGACGGTGTTGAAGATCGGCGGGATGCTGCGCTGCAGCCGGGCCAGCGTCTCGGCGAACCAGACGGAGTGGTCCTCGACGCCTTGGCCGAGCGAGGGCAACATGTTCTGGAGGACCGCGGCGCGCGGGCCGAGCAGGGCCATCCGGTTGTCGGCGAAGAGCTGCCAGGTCAGGGAGTCCGGGCCGAGCGGGAGCGCACGTGACGGCGTCTCGGCAGGTTCGACGTCGGACGAGGTCTGGGCAAGCGACATGAGCCGATGATACATTGAATGAAGTTTGTTTCAACGTCTCTGAGCATCACCGTCCTGCAAGGGAGCAGCCCGTGACCGCGACGATCACCCCCCGCACCGACCTCCTGGAGGTCCGCGGCCCGAAGCCGGGGATCTTGTACATCCTGAAGATGCGGCGCAACCCGATCGGTGAGAACGACAAGGTGCGGGCGAAGTACGGCGAGGTCATCAAGATCAACGTCTTCGGCACCTCGATGTACGCCTGCTACGGGATGGACGCGGCCGAGCAGATCCTCATCAACCGCGACCGGGTCTTCGCCAACGGCCCGGCCTGGTCGCACTTCATCGGGCCCTTCTTCCACCGCGGCCTGATGCTGCTCGATGGCGAGGAGCACCTGCACGACCGCCGGATCATGCAGGCGGCGTTCACCAACGACGCGATGCGCCGCTACCACGCGGTGATGGTGCCGCACATCCGCAGCGGCCTGGCGCAGTGGGCCGACGTCCCGACCCCGCGGCTGTTCCAGCTCTTCAAGGAGCTCACCCTCGACCTCGCCCTCGAGGCGTTCGTCGGGGTGGAGCTCTCGAAGGAGCAGCAGGCCCGGATCAACAAGGCGTTCATCGCCGCGGTGCAGGGCGGCACCTCGATCATCCGCGCCAACGTGCCCGGCACCCCGTGGGCGCGTGGGCTCGCGGCGCGCAAGGTGCTCGAGGACTTCTTCTACGAGCACCTGCCGGCCAAGCGCCGCGACGGCGGCGACGACCTGTTCGCCCAGCTCTGCACCGCGACGAGCGAGACCGGCGAGGTCTTCAGCGACGAGGACGTCGTCAACCAGATGATCTTCCTGCTGATGGCAGCGCACGACACGACCACGATCACGATGAGCTCGATGGCCTACTACCTGGCCAAGAACCCGGAGTGGCAGGCGAAGGCGCGCGAGAGCGCCCTGGCCACCGGCGACGACTACGACTCGGTGGTCGGCAACGAGCTGCTCGAGCGGATCATGAAGGAGGCGCTGCGCCTGTGCAGCCCCGTGCCGAACATGCCGCGCGTCGCGACCGAGGAGGTCGCGGTCAACGGCTACCGGATCCCGAAGGGCGCCTTCGTCACCGTCTCCCCCTTCTACAGCCACTACGACCCGGAGTACTGGCCGGACCCGACGCGGTTCGACCCCGACCGCTTCGCCGAGGGCCGCCGCGAGGACCACGGTCACCGGATGGCCTTCCACGGCTTCGGTGGAGGGGTGCACAAGTGCATCGGGATGTACTTCGCCGGCGTGCAGGTGCGCGCGATCTTCCACGAGCTGCTGCGCACCTACTCCTGGTCGGTGCCGCAGGACTACGAGTGGCCGCTCGACCTGGTCGCCCTGCCCTTCCCCAGCGACCGGCTCCCGGTGAAGCTGGAGAAGCTGTGAGGATGGAGTCGTGACGTCCGCGATCCTCGATGCCGCGCAGCAGGTCTTCGAGCAGTTCGGCGCGCGCCGCGCGAACGTCGAGGACGTCGCCCGCGCCGCCGGGGTCAGCCGCAGCACCCTCTACCGCGCGTACTCCACGAAGGACGAGCTGCTCGAGGCCGTGCTCGCCCGCCAGGCCGCCGAGTTCCTCGACGAGCTGGACCGGGCCTCGACCGGCCTGCCGCCGCGCGAGGCGGTGGTGGAGTCCTTCGCCCGCGGCATCGCCCTGACCCGGGAGATCCCGCTGCTCGCCCGGCTGGTGGAGACCGAGCCGGAGATCATCACCGGCATGGGCGGCCTGTCGAACACCAGCCTGATCATCGCCCTGGCCGGTCAGGTCGCCGCGACCCTGCGCCGCAGCGGAGCGACCATGCCCGACGGCGAGCTCAACATCGTCGCGGAGCTGATGATGCGGATCGCCTACACCTACATCCTCAACCCCGGCGGCAACCTCGACATGACCGATGACGCGGCGGTGCGGAGCTACGCGCGGACGTACCTCGCTCCGCTGGTGTACTGAGGCCTCAGGTTTCACCGGGTACCCGGTGAAACTCGGCGGATTGCATGTAGCTACCCGCATCTCGCCGAGTTTTACGACCCCACCGACTCCTCAGTGCCGGACCCCCACCCGGTCGTGCAGCCGGCGCAGGGGGCCTGGCGCCCACCAGTTCGCCTCACCGAGCAGGCGCATCAGAGAGGGCACCAGCAGGGCGCGGACGATGGTCGCATCGATCACCACGCCGAGCGCCATCCCGACGGCGATCTGCTTCATGAAGAAGACCGGGCTGACCGCGAACGCCGCGAACACGACCGCGATCATCACCGCGGCGGCGCTGATGATCCTGCCTGTGCGCGCGACGCCGTGCGCGACGGCCTCGGTGTTGCTCATCCCGGCGTCGCGCAGCTCCTTGATCCGCGCCATCACGAGCACCGCGTAGTCGGTGGCCAGGGCGAAGGCGACGGCGAAGAGGAAGACCAGGCTGGTGACCTCGACCGAGTACGGGCCGGGATAGCTGAGCAGCCCGACGAGGAACTTCTTCTCGAACACGATCACCAGGATCCCGAGCGAGGCCGCCAGGGTCATCGTGTTCATCAGCAGCGTCTTGAGCGGCAGCAGCACCGAGCCGGTGAGCAGGAAGAGCAGGACGACCGTGAGCAGCACGATCAGGCCCACGGCGTACGGCGCGTTGTCGGCCAGGCTGCTCTTCTCATCCATGAAGCTCGCCGTGTTGCCGGCGACCAGCAGCCTCGCGCCGGGCACGTGCACCTTGCGGATGCCCCGCACGGCGTCCTGGCCGGCGTCGCTGAGCGCGGTGTCCTCGAGTCCGGCGATCGCCGAGGAGACGTGGTCGTCGGCAGGCACGAACGGGGAGACCGACCCGACGCCCGGCACGGCCGCGATCCGGCCACGCAGGTCGCTCAGCGCTGCAGCGGGGACCCGGCCGTCGACGACCAGCGAGACGCCCTCGATGACCGAGCGCGGGTAGTGCTGCCCGACGTACTTGTTCACCTCGTAGGACTGCTGCCCGGGCGGGACGGCCTGCGCACTCGGTCCGGTCAGGTGGGTACCGACCAGCGGTGAGGCCAGCCCGAGGAGCACGGCCGTGGTGGCCAGCGCGACGAGCACGGGGCGTCGCATCACGCCGTGGGCGAGGGTGAGCCACCGGTTCGAGGTCTCCGAGACAGCCGGGCCGCGGCGGATCGAGAACGCGTTGATGCGCGGTCCGAGGACGACGAGTAGCGCCGGTGCGACCAGGACCGCCATCAGCGCGGAGAGCATGCCGACGACCGCACCGGCCGCTCCGACCGAGTACAGGAAGCGTTGCGGCATCACGGCCAGGGCCGCCATCGCTCCGGCGACGGTGAACCCGGAGAACAACGCGGTCCGTCCGGCGGTGCGCATCATCGCGCGGTGCGCCTCGATCGTGTGACCCGCGCGCGTGGTCTCCTCCCGATGGCGCGAGACAAGCAGGAGCGCGTAGTCCACCGCGAGCCCGAGGCTGAGGGCTGTCGCGATGTTGAGGGCGAAGAGCGAGGTGCCCACCATCGTCGACATCACCCGGAGTGCGAGCAGGGTGCCGACGATCGAGAACGCGCCGATGATCAGCGGCACCGCCGCAGCGACCGCACTGCGGAAGACCAGGAGCAGCAGGATCGCCAGCAGCGGGAACGCGATCAGCTCGGCGTTGCTGAGGTCCTTGCGAGTCTGGTCGTTGACCTCGTTGAAGCTCGGTGCGTAACCGCCGTACCCGAGGTCGAACATCGAGGAGTGCAGGTTCGAGCGCACCGAGTCGTCGGCCAGGCCGCCCTTGTCCTCCAGGTCGTTGGAGTCGAGGTTCGCGCTGAGGATCAGGGACGTGACCGCCCCCGAGGCGTCGTGGGCGACCAGGCCTGCCGCTGCTGGCCCGGCGGTCAGCGGGTTGGTGACGTGTCCGATGTAGCGCGACGCGGCGACACGCTGGGCCAGCCGTGCGACCTCGGCGCCCACCGCCGGGTCGGTCACGTCGATCGTCCCGCCGTGCTGGGGACGGAGCAGCACGACCAGAGCCGGCTGCCCGGTGTAGCCGAGAGCTCCGGTGAGGACGTCGCCGGCATGCTCGCTCTGCGAGGTGGGGTCGGTGAACCCGGCGGCCTTGAGGTGGTGCTCGACGTCGTGGCCGAAGAAGCCGGCGACCGCGACGAAGAGGAGCGCCCCGGCCAGGATCTGGCGCGGGTGGTGCCAGGTGAGGTCGGCGATCCGATCGAGCATGACCGCACGCTAGTCGGTACGGCGCTCGCGTGCCGCGAGCACGGCGGCGAACCGGGGTCCGACTAGCGGAAGTCGCGCGACCCGTGCCGCGCCTGCAAAGCCTGCGCTGCCCCCGGGCTCACCGATTCCAGCGTCGAGAGCTTGTCGGCGAGCAGGTTGGTGACACCGTCGCTGCGCTCGAGGACACCGCGGATCACCATGCCCGCGGCCGAGCGCGCCACGGTCCGGTAGCGGTTCCACACACCCTGCGTGCAGATCACGTTGAGCATGCCGCTCTCGTCCTCGAGGTTGATGAAGGTGACACCTCCGGCGGTGCCCGGGCGCTGACGGTGCGTGACCAGGCCGGCGACGTGGACCCGGCGACCCGACTCACCAGCGAAGGCCTGCTTCACCGACATGATGCCGACCTGGTCGAGCAACGGGCGCAGGTGCGCGATCGGGTGCGAGGACGGAGTGATCCGCGTGGCCCACAGGTCGGCAAGGGTCTCACCCACCGGGTCCAGCCCCGGCAGCATCGGAGCCGGTACGACGGCCGCCGCGCCCTCGAGCTGGTCCTCGCGCTCGGTGAAGCCGGCGCTCCACAGCGCCTCGCGGCGCGAGAGGCCCCAGCTCTCGAAGACCCCGGCGGTGGCCAGTGCCTCGAGCTGTCCGGCATCCAGGCCTGCCCTGCGCGACAGGTCGACCATGTCGCGGAACGGTCTCTCCTGGCGGGCGGCGACGATCCGACGGGCGATGTCGGTGCCGATGCCGCGCACCTCGTCCAGCCCGAGCCGGACCGCGAAGGCGCCGTCTCGACGGTGGGTCAGGGTCGGGTCGGGGGCGGACCCGTCGTACGGGGTCGGCTCGTGGTGCGCGGCGACGCAGGCGGGAAGACCCGTCGGGGCGCGGGGGCCCTGCAGCTCGAGACCCGCTTGCGCACCGGAGGCGACGATGTCGGGCCGCAGCACCTCCACCCCGTGCCGCCGGGCGTCCTGGGTCAGCGACTGCGGTGAGTAGAAGCCCATCGGCTGGGAGCGCAGCAGCCCGGCCAGGAACGCAGCCGGGTAGTGGAGCTTGAACCAGGAGCTGGCGTAGACGAGCAGGGCGAAGCTGAGCGCGTGGCTCTCGGCGAAACCGAAGTTCGCGAAGGAGAGGATCTGCACGTAGATCTGCTTGGCCTCCTCGCCGTACAACCCGCGTCGTGCCATCCCGGCGAAGAGGGTCTCCTTGATCGACTCGATCCGCTCGACACCGCGCTTCGAGCCCATCGCACGTCGCAGCAGGTCGGCGTCGTCACGGGTGCAGTCGCCGATCGCGACCGCCATCTCCATCAGCTGCTCCTGGAAGAGGGGTACGCCGAGCGTCCGCTCGAGCACCGGGACCAGGTCGGCGTGAGCGTAGGAGACCTCCTCGCGACCGGTCGCCCGCCGGATGTAGGGGTGCACCGCGCCGCCCTGGATCGGACCGGGCCGGATCAGCGCTATCTCGATCGCCAGGTCGTAGAAGCTGCGTGGCCGCAACCGCGGCAACGTGCCGATCTGTGCCCGGCTCTCGACCTGGAAGACCCCGATCGAGTCGGCGCGGCAGAGCATGTCGTAGACGCCCGGCTCCTCCTTGGGGATGCTCTGCAGCGTCCACTGCTCGCCGAGCTCCTCGGCGGTCATCACCATCATCTGGTTCAGCGCACCCAGCATCCCCAGGCCGAGCAGGTCGAACTTGACCAGCCCCATGTACTCGCACGCGTCCTTGTCCCACTGCAGGATCGTGCGCTTCTCCATCCGGGCGCGCTCGATCGGGCAGACCTCGCCGATCGGCCGCTCGGTCAGGATCATCCCCCCGGAGTGGATGCCGAGGTGGCGCGGCGACTTCATCAGCTGGTTGGCCAGACCGACCACGGGCTCGGGGATCGGGGAACCGTCGGGCTCGGCGACGATCGCGCTCCAGGAGTCGATCTGCTTCGACCACGCGTCCTGCTGACCGGGTGAGTAGCCCAGGGCCTTGGCGGCGTCGCGCACCGCCATCTTCGGTCGGTAGCTGATCACGTTGGCGACCTGCGCGGCGTTGTGCCGGCCGTAGCGCTCGTAGACCCACTGGATCACCTCCTCGCGCCGGTCGGAGTCGAAGTCGACGTCGATGTCGGGCTCCTCGTCGCGGTGCTCGGAGATGAAGCGCTCGAAGGGCAGGCGGTAGAGCACCGAGTCGATCGCGGTGATCCCCAGGGCGTAGCAGACCGCCGAGCTCGCGGCTGATCCCCTTCCCTGGCACAGGATCCCCTGGCTGCGCGCGAAGTCGACGATGTCGTGCACGATCACGAAGTAGCCGGCGAAGTCCTTGCGCTCGATCGTGTCGAGCTCGCGCTCGACCCGACGGCGGGCAGCGTCCTCGTGCGGAGTACCGCGGTAGTAGGTCTCGAAGCCGCGCTCGGTCAGCACCCGCAGCCAGGTCGTCGCGGTGTGCCCCTCGGGGATGCCGTGCTTGGGCAGGCGCGGCGTCGCCTTCTGCAGGTCGAAGGACAGAGCCTCGGCGATCTCCACCGAGCGTGCGACCGCTCCGGGGTAGCGACGGAACCGCTCGGCCATCTCCGCGCCCGAGCGCAGGCAGGCAGCCCCCCAGGCAGGCAGCCAGCCGTCCATCTCCGCCAGGCTGCGTCGGGCCCTGATCGAGGCCATCGCAGAGGCGAGCCGGTGATCGGTCGGCAGCGCGTAGTGAACGTTGTTGGTCGCCACCAGCGGCAGCCCGTGCACCGCAGCGAGGCCGGCGAGGACGTCGTTGGTCTCCTGGTCCGCGGGGTAGCCGTGGTCGATCAGCTCGACGACGACCCGGTCGTGGCCGAACAGGGCCGTCAGCCGGTCCAGCTCGACCGCGGCAGCCTCCGCTCCCCCTGCCGCGAGCGCGGAACGCACGCTGCCCTTGCGGCACCCGGTGAGCACCAGCCAGTGACCACGACCCCGAGCGGCGAGCTCCTCGAGGTCGTAGACCGGTCGCCCCTTCTCGTCGCCGCGCAGCTGCGCCTCGGTGATCGCCGCAGCGAGCCGGTGGTAGCCCTCGACGCCGTCGGCCAGCACGAGCAGGTGGCTGCCCTCCGGATCGGCGACGCCGTTCTGCGGACCGCTCAGCCCCAGGGACAGCTCGGAGCCGTAGACCGTCCGCGGCGCTCCGGCGCCGGCGTACTTCTGCGCGATCTCGGCGAACAACGGCGCCCCGGCGAACCCGTCGTGGTCGGTGAGCGCCAATCCTCGGAGCCCGAGGCGGACGGCCTGCTCGACCAGCTTGTCCGGACCGCTGGCGCCGTCGAGGAAGCTGAAGTTGCTGTGGGCGTGCAGCTCGGCGTACGGCGTGATCGGACCGAGCGGTGGACGGACGTCGTCCTTGGGCTGGTACTTCCGCTTCTTCCGGGTGATCGGCCCCTCGTCACGTGGCGCGTTCGCCGCCTGCGGCGCGGGCGAGAGCCGCTTCTCCAGCTCGGACCACGGGATCGGCGGATTCGACCAGCCCATCAGCGGACTCCGTCAGTCATAGGAGGCCTCGGTCACCCACGTGTCACCCTCGCAGCGCATCAACCAAGCCCGGCCGTCGACACCGACGACCTGGAAGCGAGCGACCGGCACCTCGGCTGCACCCGACTCCCACCAGCGCTCGTCGACCGGCCACGGGCCGGCCCACGTCTCGACGTGCTGCCACCCGGGCGAGGAGCCCGTGTGGCTGTGCCTGATCAGAAACTTGGCCGGTACGCCGCTCAGCGCGGCGCGCTCGGTGAGACGCACCGGTCGGCCCTGGTCGGTGACCACCGAGGTCGCCCACGGCTCGGTGAAGACCCGGCTGGGTGCGGGCGGGGGCAGTGAGCCCGTCCAGGGCAGGTCGACCTGGCGCGGCTGCTGGGGCCGTTCACCCCAGGGCACCAGCAGCTGCCGGTCGGCGGGGCCGCGTCCTCCCTGGCGGACCGGGACCACGACCGCGTCGTACCCGAGCATCGCCTGGACCCGGGCCACCCCGCGGTCGACGAGCTCGTCGGTGCCGCTCCCCCACAGACCATCGGCGTGCGCGGCCGACTGCTCGACGACCTCGGGCACGAAGCGGACCAGCCCGACCGGAGCCCCGACCATGCTGTACCCGCTCCCCCGTGCCGACGGGCTCGCCTGGAGCTGCCAGTGCACCCGGTCCACGACGTCGTTGGCGCTGAACCAGCGCGAGTGCACCCACGAGCGCGAGGAGAGCACCGTGTGCCGGACGTCGTCGCCCTCGGCCTCGACACGTAGCGCCGTGCACACCAGGCCGCGCTCGCCGAGCGCCGCGACGAACTGCTCCGCGGTGCGGCGCACGCTGAAGCTGACCGCCTCGACCGAGACCAGGGCCGGCTCGAAGACGACCTCGCTGGCCAGGTCGGGCGGTGGTGTCCGGGTCGCCGGGAGGGCCGGGTCGGCACCGCTGGCGAGCCGGTGGACCTGTGCGCCGTACGCACCGAAGCGGGTCAGCACGTCGCGGGCGGGCAGTGCCGCGAACTCACCCAGGGTGCGCAGCCCGAGACGACGCAGCAACCCGACGAGATCCTCGCCCTCGAGGACCTCGATCGGGAGAGCGCCCAGGAAGTCCTGGGACGCGCCGCGCTCGACCACCCTCCAGCCCTGGACCTCGGCGAGGCGCGCGGCCTGCTCGGCGGTGAAGAGGTCGTCGGCGACACCGATCCGCACGTCGCGCACGCCGACCTCGACGACCTTCTCAGCGATCGTCGCGGCCGCGTGCTCCTCGCCGCCGTAGAAGCGGCCGGGTGCCTTGATCGCCAGCATCCCCGGACGCAGCGGGGCGACACCGGGACGCAGCTCCTCGACCGCGGCGATCACCGGCTCGAAGACGCGGACGTCACGGTCGGGGTTGGCGTCGAAGAGCTGGAGCTCGGGGCAGCGCGACTGGGCGTCGCGACGGCGCATCCCCCGCGCGACACCCTGCACCCGCGCTGTGTCGTTGCAGGCCATCACGCCACCGCGTGTGACCACCGCGACCGGACGGGTCCCGGCTACCTGGTCGGCGTCGGTCAGCGCCGCGACCACGGGCCAGTCCGGGCACCACACCACCAGGGCTCTCATGCCGTCGCCCCAGCCACGTGAACTGCCAGCACGTCGTCCGAGACCCCGTCGACCACGGCCGGGTCCACCCGACGTAGGGGACCTTCGGGTGAGGGGAACCAGAGGTCGGCACGGCGTACCGGAGCAGTGCCGTGCTGCACGCCGACCCGGACCAGCCGGCTGCGCAACCGCCCGTGCCCGGCCTCGGCGCCGCCCCAGGTCGAGGACTCCACGCTCAGCCGGGCCTCGGCCCCGGGCCAGCGGCCCCAGACGACCAGTGCTGCCGAGCGCTTGCGCAGCCGCGCCGCGATCCGTCCGGCGGTCCGCTCGGTCACCCCCGGCGGCGGACGGAGCAGCACCATGCTGACCACGTCGACCAGTGCCGCGGTCGCCTCGAGCCAGTGCTCCCCGGGGTCAGGGACCAGCACCGTGCGGTTCAGGTCGATGCCGAGCTCGGCGGCTGCCTCCACCCCGAAGTCGTCGGCACCGACCACCGCTGACCAGGCACCTTCAGCAGAGGGCGCGGCGAGCAGGGCCATCGCGAGCCCGGCGGTGTCGACCTCGTAGGCTCCCCCGGTCCGCAGCTGAAGCAGGTCCGCCAGGGCCGGGTGCGTGGGCACCGGCACCCGCGGGACGCCGTCCTGCATCCCGGCGATCCTCGCCTGCAGCTGGGCGAGCGTCGCCTCACGCGGGGCGAGGGCGAGTGGTGCGGACATCTGTCCATGATCGAACATGTGTTCGAATGACGCAATCCCTGTCCGCCACCCGGATCGGGCAGACTCAGCCCATGAAGACTCCCCTGAAGGTCGCTGTCGCCGGAGGCACCGGTGTCGTGGGGACCGAGACCGTGCGGGTGCTCGAGGCACGGGGTCACGAACCGGTCGTCCTCGCTCGTGCCACCGGGGTGGACCTGGTCAGCGGCGACGGCCTCGGCGAGCGCCTCGAGGGTGTCGACGCGGTCGTCGACGTGACCAGCACCGCGACCACCTCGGCCCGCACCGCGCGCAGGTTCTTCACCACCGCGACCGGTCACCTGCTCACCGCCGGAGCCGCCGCCGGCGTCGGTCACCACGTGCTGCTCTCCATCGTCGGCATCGACGACAACCCGTTCGGCTACTACCGCGGGAAGGTCGCCCAGGAGCAGGCCGTCCGGTCCGGGCCGGTGCCGTGGACGATCGTGCGCGCCCCTCAGTTCCACGAGTTCGCCGCGCAGATGATCGAGCGGGCCTCCTTCGGACCGCTCGTCGTGGTGCCCCGGATGCTCTCGGCCCCGATGGCCGCTGCCGAGGTCGCAGGGGTGCTCGTCGACCACCTCGAGGCGGGCCCGTCCGGGGACGCCCCGGAGATCGCCGGCCCGCGGACCGAGGAGATGCCCGACCTGGTGCGCCGGCTGCTGGCGCACCGCGGCTCGCGCCAGCGCGCCGTAGCAGCACGGATCCCCGGGAAGGCCGGTCGGATGATGCGCTCGGGCGCGCTGGTCCCGGACCACCCCGGCACTGTCGGCACCCAGACCTTCGACCAGTGGCTGGCACAGCGATGAGCGCGATCACCGGCGGCCGCCGCGTCGGCCTCGCCGTCCTGGCCGCGTCCGGTCTGTACGTCGGCGCCTGGGCCCTGCTCGGCCCGCGATCGTTCTACGACTCCTTCCCCGGCCTGGGTCACCACTGGACCTCGATGACCGGCCCGTACAACGAGCACTTCGTGACCGACGTCGGGGCGGCGTACCTCGCATTCGCCGTCGGTGCCCTGCTCGCACTCGCCTGGGGTGACGTGCGCTCGTGCCGCGTGGCCGGCGTCGTCTGGGCGGTCTTCAGCGCGCCGCACCTGCTCTTCCACGCCCGCCACCTGATGGGGCTCTCGACCTTCGACAAGGTCGCCGAGCTCGGCACGCTCGGCGCGACCCTGGTGGTCGCGGTGTGGCTCGTGCTCCCCCAGCGCAGGCGCTAGCTGTACTCGGTCATGAGGTTGGTGACAGTCGGCTGATCGGTGGCTTGCCGCCGAGTGCGGTGTGTCGTCGTTGAGTGTTGTAGTGCTCGAGCCAGGGTGCAAGGGCTGCTGAGCGGGCGTCGTTGCTTGCGAAGATCTCGCGGTAGGCCCATTCGATCTGCATGGTTCG
>JBJMIO010000017.1:0-6027 GCA_045806765.1 Marmoricola sp. | reverse complement strand
GAAGGCGATCGAGGCGAAGCCGTCGAGGGCCGACTTGAGCAGCAGCTGGTCGGCACCCTGGCCCAGCCCCTCCTTGATCGAGCCGAGGATCGTCAGCGGGCCGACGCAGAAGACCAGCGAGGCGGTCATGAACCCCTGCACGAACCGGTCACGCGCTTCGTGACCCTCGCCGCTGACGCGGCTCAGGCGCCGCTGCAGAGCGTCACCGATGCCCTCGAGACGGTCCTCGAGGCGCACCAGCGAGCCGGTGATCGAGCCGAGCAGCAAGGCGCCCAGCACGATCAGCATCGGCGCCGAGCCGCCGACCGCGTCCGAGAGACTCGTCGAGCCCACCTTCCAGGCCGAGGAGGCGGCGATCAGCAAGGTCACCAGTCCCAGGCCGTCGGTGACCACGCTGCGGGTGCGCAGGGGCAGCCGATGGCCCACCAGGACGCCGATCGTGCTGCCTGCCAGGACGGTCGCGGCGTTCACCGCCGTACCTGTTCCGATGAGCAAAGTCGACCCCTAGAGTGCTGGAGAGCAGAAGCGTAGTCTGGCGTCCGCCGGGCGCCGGGTCAGGTCACGTGGGTCGAGGAGGCAGGATGTCGCGTCACGCTCTCGAGATCAGGGACGCCCGGCCCGAGGATGCTCCCGAGCTGCTCGAGCTCTGGGCCGAGTCCGGCAACCGGAGTGCCGAGCACCCGACGCCCCGCCCGGCCGGCGAGGCCGTCTCCGCGCTCGCTCAGATCGCCGCCGACCCCGACGAGCGCGTCGTCGTCGGGCTCCACGAGGGCGAGCTCGTGGCGGCGCTGCACATGACCAGGTCGGCGATGAGCCCGCTGCACACCGACATGGCCGTGCACACCTCCTACCTGCTGGTGAAGCCGAAGTTCCGCAAGCACGGTTTCGCTCGCGCGCTCCTCGACGTCGCGGTCACCTGGGCGGAGGAGAAGGACGTCTCCCACGTCACCGCGATCACCGCCAGCAACTCCCGCGACACCAACCGGTTCCTGGCGCGCCTCGGCCTGGCCACGGTCGCCTCGGTACGTGCCGCGAACACCTCGGTGCTGCGCCGCAAGCTGACCCCTGAAGCGCTGCGTCCGAGCACCCCGCGGAACCTCGGTCTGCTGCTCGCGCAGCGGCGCTCGATCCAGCGCCGGGCGCAGGCGA
This sequence comes from Marmoricola sp., assembly GCA_045806765.1. Lineage (GTDB taxonomy): Bacteria > Actinomycetota > Actinomycetes > Propionibacteriales > Nocardioidaceae > Marmoricola. Next base: position 4,878 of record JBJMIO010000017.1, on the reverse strand, counting down.
CGGACTAGTCCACCTGCTCCGGCGGGCTGATCAGCGCGCAGGTGATCCGGGAGGTGCAGACGCGCTTCCCACGCTCGTCGGTGATGACGATCTCGAAGGCCGCCGAGGTGCGACCGAGGTGGATCGCGGTCGCCGTGCCGGTGACGATCCCCGAGGTCGCCGAGCGGTGGTGGGTGGCGTTGATGTCGACCCCGACGGGGACCTTGCCCAGGCCCATGGCGTGCAGTCCCGAACCCATCGAGCCGAGGGTCTCGGCGAGAACCACCGAGGCGCCGCCGTGCAGCAGGCCGTAGGGCTGGGTGTTGCCCTCGACCGGCATCGTGGCGACGATCCGCTCGGCGGAGAGCTCGAGGACCTGGATGCCCATCTTCTCGTTCAGCGCGCCCATGCCCTGGGGCATCGCGGCGACGTAGGCGTCGATGTCGTGCTGGTTGCTCATGGCCACCATCCTGCCCGGACCGGCCCTCTCGGAGATGTCCGGGGCACGCACTAGGGTCGTGGCGTGCCCGTAGCCGACACCTCAGCCCGTCCCCGCCTGCTCCTGCTCGACGGCCACTCGCTGGCCTACCGGGCCTTCTTCGCCCTCCCGGTCGAGAACTTCTCCACCGTCACCGGGCAGCACACCAACGCGGTCTACGGGTTCACCTCGATGCTGGTCAACGTGCTGCGCGACGAGCAGCCGACGCACGTCGCGGTCGCCTTCGACAAGTCGCGCCAGACCTTCCGCCTCGCCGAGTACTCCGAGTACAAGGCCAAGCGCAACAAGACGCCCGAGGAGTTCAGCAGCCAGCTCTCGCTGCTCCAGCAGCTCCTGGACACCTTCCGCATCCGGCACCTGACCCACGAGGGCTTCCAGGCCGACGACATCATCGCCACGATGACCACCCAGGCCCTGGCCGACGGCTTCGAGGTGCTGATCCTCACCGGTGACCGCGACTCGCTCCAGCTGGTCACCGAGGACTCCACCGTGCTCTACCCGATGCGCGGTGTCTCCGAGCTGGCCCGGATGACCCCGGAGGCGGTCGAGGCGAAGTACGCCGTGCCGCCGCACCGCTACCCCGAGCTCGCCGCGCTGGTGGGCGAGGACTCCGACAACCTGCCGGGTGTCCCCGGGGTCGGCCCGAAGACGGCGGCCAAGTGGATCGCGACCTACGACGGCCTGGAGAACGTGATCAACCGGGCCGAGGAGATCGGTGGCAAGGCGGGGGAGAACCTCCGCGCACACCTCGACGACGTGATCCGCAACCGTCGCCTCAACGCGCTCGTGCGCGACCTGGCCCTCGAGATCGGGATCGGCGAGCTCGGCCGGGTCGAGTGGGACCGCTCGGCGGCGCTGGCCATGCTCGACGAGCTCGAGTTCCGCGGCGAGCTGCGCACCCGCATCCTCGACACGCTGGCACCGCAGGACGAGCCCGAGGTCGACGACGCCGGCTTCGACCTCGCCGGGACGACGATCGACCCCGGAGGCCTCAGCGCCTTCCTCGGCGATCTCGAACGCGGACCTGTCGGGCTCTACGTCCGCGGCACCTGGGGCTCGGGCACCGGCCGCGTCGACGGGCTGGCGTTCGCGCAGTCCGACGGGCGGGCGGCGTACGTCGACGTCACCGACCTCGGGCCGGCGGACGACGCGGCGCTCGCCGGGTGGCTGGCGGACCCCGCGCGGCCCAAGATCATCCACGACGCCAACGGCCCGCTGCTCGCGCTCGGCGCTCACGGCTGGGAGGTCGACGGGGTCGCGACGGACACCGCGATGATGGCCTACCTGGTCGCGCCCGACCAGCGCTCCTACGCGCTGGCCGACCTGACGCTGCGCCACCTCAAGCGCGAGCTGAAGCAGGAGACCGGCGATGACCAGGGACTGCTGTTCGAGACCGGCGACGAGGTCGCGGAGACCGCGATGCTGCACGCCCGCGCCGTGCTCGACCTCGCGGTCGCGCTCCAGGGGGAGCTCTCGGACCGCGGCGGCGTACGGCTGCTGGAGGAGATCGAGCTCCCGCTCGTCGGCGTGCTCGTGGGGATGGAGCGCACGGGCATCGCGGTCGACGTCGACTTCCTGACCGGCCTGGAGTCGGAGTTCGGCGACGGCGTGCGCGCCGCCGCTGCGGACGCCTACGAGGTGATCGGCAAGGAGATCAACCTCGGCTCGCCCAAGCAGCTGCAGGTGGTGCTCTTCGACGAGCTCGACATGCCGAAGACCAAGCGCACCAAGACCGGGTACACCACCGACGCCGATGCGCTCCAGGGCCTCTTCGAGAAGACCGAGCACCCGTTCCTGGCCCACCTGCTGCGTCACCGCGACGTCTCGCGGCTGCGCCAGACCGTCGAAGGCCTGCTCAAGACCGTCGCCGAGGACGGCCGGATCCACACGACGTTCAACCAGCTGATCGCGGCCACCGGCCGCCTCTCGAGCACCGACCCCAACCTGCAGAACATCCCCGTGCGCACCGAGGAAGGCCGCCGGATCCGCGAGGCGTTCGTCGTCGGCGCCGGGTTCTCCGAGCTGCTGACCGCGGACTACAGCCAGATCGAGATGCGGATCATGGCGCACCTGAGCGAGGACGCCGGGCTGATCGAGGCGTTCAACTCCGGGCGCGACTTCCACCAGGTCACCGCCGCGCGGGTCTTCGGCGTCGAGCCGACCGAGGTCAACACCGAGATGCGCGCGAAGATCAAGGCGATGAACTACGGCCTGGCCTACGGGCTCTCCGCCTTCGGTCTCTCCCAGCAGCTGAAGATCGAGACCGGTGAGGCAAAGGGCCTGATGGAGGAGTACTTCGAGACCTTCGGCGGCATCCGTGACTACCTCGCCGGCGTCGTCGACGAGGCCCGCTCCACCGGCTTCACCGAGACCATCATGGGTCGGCGCCGCTACCTGCCGGACCTGACCAGTGACAACCGCCAGCGACGCGAGATGGCCGAGCGGATGGCGCTCAACGCCCCGATCCAGGGATCGGCGGCCGACATCATCAAGGTCGCCATGCTCAACGTCGACCGGGCGCTGCGCGCGGGTGGGATGTCCTCACGGATGCTGCTCCAGGTCCACGACGAGCTCGTCTTCGATGTCGCGCCCGGAGAGCGGGACGCCCTCGAGGCGCTGGTGCGCGAGCAGATGGCGGCCGCTGCCGACCTGACCGTGCCGCTCGACGTGTCCGTGGGGACGGGCCGCAGCTGGCACGAGGCTGCGCACTAGGCCGCGCCAACCAGGCCGCGCCAACCAGGCCGCGCCTAGGTGTACTAGGCGCTCTGCGCGCGCTCCGCCGCCTCGTCGCGACCCAGTCGCCACAGGCTGATCGCGAGCAGGATCACCAGGAGCACCGAGTCCACGGTGAGCACGCGGGCGACCAGCTGGTCGACGCTCGAGGCGAGGCGGCCCAGCGCGATCAGCGGGACCAGGCTGACCCACAGCACGACCACCGAGTTGCGCGCCTGGCGCGCGAGCACGCTGTAGACGAGCAGCTGGATCATCGAGAGCACGGTGCCGAGGACCGCGAAGACCCAGAGGTGGTCGCCGATGGCGTCGTACTTGGCCCCACCGACGAACCGCAGCGCGAGGCTCGGCAGCACCTTCACGCCGATCACCACGGCCACGCCGGTCAGGGCCACCAGCACCAGGCTGGCCAGCAGCGCCGAGCGACGCGCGTGGTCGGTGCCCATCGAGGGGAAGGCGAGCACCACCACGAACTGCGGCAGGAACATCACCGCCTTCACCATGATCAGGCCGGCGGCGTACAGGCCGGCGTCGTGGTCGGACAACGCGTTGCGCGCGATGATGATGTCGATGCTCGAGAGCACCAGGAAGGCCAGCAGCGCCTGGGAGTTGTAGACCGTCTCCCACCACACCGAGCGCGCGGTGTGCTCGCCGCTGGCGTGCGTGTGGTCCGAGCGTGGTGCCCGCAGCGCGATCGCGGCGACCAGCACCGGGACGAACGCGCCGATGGTGACGGCCAGGATCGCCACCGCCTCGTTGTGCTTCCAGCTCAGCAGCCCGACGCCGAGCACCAGGCGCGGGACCCCGGCGGCGATGTAGACGAGCGCGAGCGGCAGCCAGCGCCGCTCGCCCTGGAGGACGCCGGCCTGGGCACCCATCAGGGTCGTGGGCGCAACGGCCACTGCAAGGAGTGCCGCGGTCGGCAGGCTGTGCAGTCGCAGCGCGATGTTGACCAGTGGTGAGATCAGCAGGAAGAACAGTCCGAGCCCGATCGAGGCACGTCGGCCGACGGCGAGGATCTGCTGCTCGACCTCGTGGACGTCACCGGGCTCGCGGGCGATCCTCCTTGCCGCGGTCGCCTGCAGTGCCAGTGCGAGGACTCCGGCGACGAGCAGCACGTTCATCAGCGCGGTGAACGCGCCGAACGGCTGCGGTCCCATCAGGCGGGCGGAGAGGATCGTGAAGACGTAGGTGGCGACGTTCATGATGCCGATGGCCACGGCGATGGCGCTGCCGCCCTTGACCGCGTTCGAGCGTGCCGTGTCGGCGTCCTGAGTCACCGCGACAGACTACCTACGGTTCTACATTGGACCGGTGAGGCGTTACCCGGACGAACCCGACGTCGATTCAGCCGTCGTTCAGGCGCGACGTGTCCTCGGCCTGTACGGCGACCCGGACGTGTCGTGGAGCATCGTGCTGGGCTGCACCTTCTCCGTGCCGCGCACCCCGGACGGGGTCTCCACGGCGATCACCGCGCTCACCGGTGCGCACCCGCACCTGGGCCGGCCAACGACGCTGCTCCGGTACGCCGCCGAGCAGGAGGACGAGGTGCTCGGCGACCTCGCCGATGCGGCGTACGGCGACCACGACCCGTTGCTCCGGGTGGCGCTGGCCGAGGACGGACGGACCCTGCTGGTGGCCGCTCACCACGGCGCCGTCGACGGCCTCGG
>JBJMIO010000016.1:0-4379 GCA_045806765.1 Marmoricola sp. | reverse complement strand
GGTGTCCTTGATGCCGCGGTTGGCCAGGTAGCGGTTGAAGCGCGCCTGGTAGATCGAGTTGATCCCGGTCAGGCCCATCGAGACCGTCGGGAATTCCCAGAACTCCGGCATCAACCGCGGGTGCGGGTAGGAGGAGAGCCCCTTGCCGACGCCGTGCTGCACCTCCTGGCGGAAGTTGAGCAGCTGCTGCTCGGTGAGCCGGCCCTCGAGGAACGCACGGGCGTAGATGCCCGGCGAGCCGTGGCCCTGGATGTAGATCTGGTCGCCGCCGCCGGGGTGGTCCTTGCCCCGGAAGAAGTGGTTGAAGCCGATCTCGTAGAGCGAGGCGCTGGACTGGTAAGTGGCAATATGACCCCCGACCTCCAGGCCGGGACGGTTGGCGTCGGAGACCATGACCGCTGCGTTCCACCGGATGAAGGCCCGGATCCGGCGCTCGACGTCCTCGTCCCCGGGGAACCACGGCTCGCGCTCGGGAGGGATCGTGTTGATGTAGTCCGTGCTGCGCAGCGCCGGCACGCCCACCTGCTTCTGGCGGGCCCGCTCGAGCAGGCGGAGCATCACGTAGCGCGCTCGTTCGCGGCCCCGGTCGTCGATCAGTGCGTCGAACGAATCGATCCAGTCGTTGGTCTCGTCCGGGTCGATGTCGGGGAGCTGGGTCGGCAGGCCCTCGTGGATGACCGAGGGTGCTGCCGGGGCGTTACGTACTTCGGAGTCTCCGGTGTTCTCGGATTCATTCTCGTCGGTCACCCTTGCATCTTGGCACGGTGGAACGGGCGATGAAATCTACTGATCGGTACGCAGGCCCGGCGCTGAAGCATTCCGTTCCACAGGTGGTGGGATGGGCGACGTGCACGACCAGGATCCGCGGCCCGAGCCGCGTCATCGCGGTGACGCCACGCACGTCAGACGTGGGGAGCCTCCGATCCCGCCGTCGCCGTGGAACGGCCTCGGCGACTACTCCGTCACGAGGTTTCGCGCGCTGCTGACCTTCCGCGCCTGGCGGTGGTGGATGCTCCTGGCAATGGTGCTGGGTGCCGGGGTGGTCGCGGTCTGGGACGGTGACGCACCAGGGATGGTGTTGGCCTTCAGGTCTGTGTTCGTCACTGCCGTCTGGTTCTACGTTCCCTTCGTCCTCGACGGTGTCCTGCGGCCCCTGCGGCAGTGGTGGCGAACCCGAAAGCAGGCCTGACCGAGGCCTCGAAGACCTCCCACGCCGCGCCCGGGCTTGCGTTCAGACGCTTGAGTCCGCTGAACTTGGGCAACTGCCTTCACCATGGAGGCCGCAACAGCAGAGAAAAGAGGCATCGACGTGAGCCCGTCCGCAGGGGGCCCCGGCCAGGAAGTGGCCGACCGACTGGGACTGAAGCCCGGCATGGTGGTCCAGGAGCTCGGTTGGGACGAGGACGTCGACGACTCGGTGCGTGTGGCGGTCGAGGACGCGGTGGACGCGGACCTGGTCGACGGCGACTACGGCGACGTGGTCGACGCGGTCCTGCTGTGGTGGCGCAGCGGCGACGGTGACCTGGTCGACGCCCTGGTCGACACGCTGACCGACCTGGTCGGCGGTGGCGCGGTCTGGCTGCTGGCGCCCAAGGTGGGTCGTCCCAACGCGGTCGATGCCGCCGACATCGCCGAGGCGGCTCCGATCGCGGGTCTCTCGACCACGACGACCGTCTCGGTGGCCACGGACTGGTCGGCCACCAAGCTGGTCGCCCCCAAGTCGCGCTGAGGACCACCAGACTGCTCCGGAGGACGGTTCGATGATCGGCTCGCTCGCGGAGAAGGTCGCCGCCCAGGTGCGCGGCAAGGTGATCGCCGCGAAGGTGCTCACCCAGGCAGGGGTCATCCAGCCCTTCGGCCCCCTGACGCTGGTGGGGATCGTGCGTGCGCTGCAGACCTGGGGGATGGGGCTGGCCGGAGGCTTCACGGCCGTCGCGGTCCGCTTCGGCGAGCGCGAGGGCCTCATCGACGAGCTCGGTTCGCTGACCTTCGCCGAGATCGACGAGCGCAGCAACGCGCTGGCCGACGAGCTGGCGCAGCACGGCATCGTCGCCGGAGACGGGGTCGCGCTGCTGGCGCGCAACCACCGCGGCTTCATCGACTCGGCCCTGGCGATCTCCAAGCTCGGAGCCCATGTGCTCCTGCTCAACACCGCGTTCGCCGCGCCCCAGCTCGGTGAGGTCGTCGAGCGCGAGGGCGCCAAGCTGATCATCCACGACCAGGAGTTCGACGAGCTCGTCGACAAGTCCGGCGTCTCGGTGCCGCGGGTGCTGGCGTGGACCGACACCGAGGACCACGGTCGCGACACCGTCGAGGCGTTCATCGCCAGCGGATCGCGCAAGGCCCGCAAGGCTCCGCCGAGCGAGGGCAAGATGGTCATCCTGACCTCGGGGACCACCGGCACCCCGAAGGGCGCCCCGCGCGGCGGTGGCAACTTCGACGCCGCGGTCGCCCTGCTCGAGCGGATCCCGCTGCGGTCCAATTGGCGCACCCACGTGGCCGCGCCGCTCTTCCACACCTGGGGTTTCGCGCACCTGAGCCTGTCGATGCTGCTGGGCAGCACGGTGGTGCTGACCCGCAAGTTCGATCCCGAGGGCTCGCTGAAGGCGCTCACCGAGCACGACTGCGACTCCTTCGTGGTGATCCCGGTGATGCTGCAGAGGATCCTGCGCCTGCCGCAGGAAACCCTCGACTCCTACGACCTCTCCCGCGTCAAGGTCGTCGCGGCGTCCGGTTCGGCGATGCCCGGCAACCTGGCGACCGACTGGATGGACCAGTTCGGCGACACCCTGTTCAACATCTACGGCTCGACCGAGGTCGCGTGGGCGACGATCGCGCAGCCCGAGGACATGCGCGCCGCTCCCGGTACGGCGGGCAAGCCGCCGGTCAACACGATCGTGAAGCTGTACGACGAGAAGGGCGCCGAGGTGCCGGCAGGGGAGCCCGGCCGGATCTTCGTGGGCAACTCGATGCTCTTCGAGGGCTACACCGGTGGCGGCCACAAGGAGTCGATCGACGGGCTGATGAGCTCGGGCGACATCGGCCGGTTCGACGAGGAGGGCCGGCTCTTCGTGGAGGGCCGCGACGACGAGATGATCGTCTCGGGCGGTGAGAACGTCTTCCCCAAGGAGGTCGAGGACTGCATCGCACGTCACGACGCCGTGGACGAGGTCGCCGCGATCGGGGTGGACGACGACGAGTTCGGCAAGCGGCTGCGCGCCTTCGTGGTGCTCTCCGAGGCCGGTGCGGCGAGCGAGGAGGACCTGCGCGATCATGTGAGGGCTCACCTTGCCCGGTACAAGGTGCCGCGCGACTTCGTCTTCCTCGAGGAGCTGCCGCGCAACGCGACCGGCAAGATCCTCAAGCGCGAGCTCTACGACCACGAATAGAAGGAGCCAGATGCCGCTCCAGGTGGGGGACCACGCCCCCGACTTCGCCCTGCGCGACCAGCACGGGGCCGAGTTCCGGCTCTCGTCGCACGCGGGGAAGAAGGCGGTCCTGCTCGTCTTCTACCCGTTCGCGTTCAGCGGCGTGTGCACCGGGGAGCTGACCGGCTTCCGCGACCACCTCGGCGACTTCGAGACCGACAGCACCACGATCGCTGCGCTCTCGTGCGACCCGATGTACACCCAGCGAGCCTTCGCCGACCGCGACGGCATCTTCTTCCCGCTGCTCGCCGACTTCTGGCCGCACGGTGAAGTCGCTCAGGCCTATGGCGTGCTCGACGCCGAGCAGGGCTGCCCGACGCGCTCGTCCTTCGTCGTCGACAAGGACGGCGTCATCCGCTGGGCCGTGCACAACGAGATGGGCGAGGCCCGCGACCTGGACGTCCAAGCAGCCGAATTGGGGCGGATCGTCTAGTCCATTCGGACTATTTGCTGTCTCAGATCGAGATCGGGACTTGCATCTGACAAGACATCTGCCAAGATTGTCGTGTTGCGACCGCTGGTGACCCGAGACGCCAGCGGTCGCAGCCTGTTTTAGCGGCGGTGGTTTTGGCCCCGCCCGGCGGCTCCCTCTAGTCTTGCTCCCCGGTCCACCGGTACGACCAGGGCGTGTAGCTCAGCGGTAGAGCGCTTCCCTTACAAGGAAGATGTCGGGGGTTCGATCCCCTCCGCGCCCACTCAGCGGCTCGTCGCCGATCGCGCTACCGCCCGGCGTGATTTCTGATCACGTTGACCGCCGTGAGGCGGTCGGCGGAGTCGTAACGGATCTGGACAGTGACAGCGCCGGAGCACGTACCACCTGTTGGCTGCACGCTGGTCATGTACATCGTCAGCGTTCCACCCCCGCGGCGCTGGCTCACGGTCCGCTCCTCAGGCAAGCACGACGGTCGGGTCGACGTAGGAGCTCCTGGCGATCGTGGGGGTGTTGCCGAG
>JBJMIO010000015.1:0-14440 GCA_045806765.1 Marmoricola sp. | reverse complement strand
GTGCATCCAGCCCTCGGCGAGCAGCTGGCGCATCCCGGCGTCGACGATCGGGTACCCGGTGCGACCAGCCCTCCACGCGTCGAGGTCGCCGGCCGGGTCGTCGTACGGGATCGGGAGGCGGCGCAGGTCGGCCCACGCCGAGTCCGGCCGGTGCCAGAGCACGTCGGCGTAGAACTCGCGCCAGCCGAGCTCGGTCGCGAAGCGACCCGCCGGGTCGAGGTCGGCGAGCGGCTGGCGCGGATGGATCGCCCCGACCTTGAGGTACGGCGAGAGCCGCGAGGTCCGGTCATCGGCCGGGAGGTCGCGCGCCTCGTCGTAGTCCTCCAGGTCGGCTGCGGCGAACGCACGCCACCGTGCGAGGGCGGCCTTCTCGCCCGCCTCGGGCATCTTCTCCGGAGCCTCGCGCACCGCAGCGTCGAGGGCGGCGGTCGCCTCGGCGTCGTTGCGCATCCGGTGCCAGGTGACCGACGGCGCAGGCAGGGGGTCGGGCCAGCCGTGCTCGCGCCAGGCGCGGGCGAACGGCGTGAAGACCTGGTACGGCGCAGCGGCCTGCGTGCGCACCTCGCCGGGGTCCACGGCGTACGGCGTGCCGCTGGGCCGGCCGAGCACACCGGCCTCGGCCAGGGCTGCTGCCACCCGGGAGTCGCGGGCCCGGCCGTAGGGCGTCACCTCGCCGGTCACGTGCACGGTGGCCGCCCCGACCGCGGTGGCGACCTCGGGCAGCACCGTCGCCGGGTCGCCGTACCGGATCACGAGCGCGCCGTCGGTCGCCTGCGCCAGTGCGCGCACCGAGGCGGCCACCCAGGCACGTCGCGCCGCGCCGGCGCCCTCCCACAGCCGCGGGTCCACCACGAAGAGCCCGACGACCTCGCCCTCGGTCGCCGCAGCGGTGAGCGCCGGGTGGTCGGCCAGGCGGAGATCGCGGCGGAACCACAGCACGGACGTCATCCGATGAGCCTAGGGTCGGCACCATGAGGATCGCAGTGATGGGCACCGGCTTCGCCGGACGAGCACTCGCCGGAGGTTTCCGGCGCACCGGCCACGACGTGGTCACCGGAACCCGCCGACCCGAGGACACCGCCGCGCGCGAGGACCGCCCCGAGGGCGAGCTGGCGACGTTCGCGGACGCGGTCGCCGGAGCCGACGTCGTGGTCAACGCCACCAGCGGCACCGTCAGCCTCGAGGTTCTCGACGGCCTCGACCTGGCCGGCAAGGTCGTCATCGACGTCGCGAATCCGCTCGACTTCTCCGGCGGCTTCCCGCCGTCGCTCAGCGTCAGCAACACCGACAGCCTGGCCGAGCAGATCCAGCGCGCCCATCCGCAGGCGCGGGTGGTGAAGTCGCTCAACACCGTCAACGGGGCGGTCATGGTCGACCCGGCGAAGCTGCCCGAGCCGACCACGATCTTCCTCGCCGGTGACGACGAGGCGGCCCGGGCGCTCGTGCGCGGACTGCTCGAGGAGCTGGGCTGGCGCGACGTCGTCGAGTTCGACTCCCTCGACGCCGCGCGCGGCCTGGAGATGTGGCTGCCGTTGTGGGTGAGGCTGATGGGCAACCTCGGCACGGCCGACTTCAACCTCCGGCTGGTGCGCTGAGACAGCAGAAACGCCGCCGAAACCCGGGTTGGCTAGGGTCGAGGTCATGTCCTACCTGCTGCGCGTCGAGCTCCCCGACGTCCCCGGTTCGCTGGGACGCCTGGCGAGCGCCATCGGCGAGGCCGGCGGGAACATCGACGCGATCGAGATCGTGGGCAAGGATTCCTCGGCCGGGACCGCGACCGACGACGTGTTCATCGCGGCCGACGGCGTCATGCCCGACAGCATCGTCTCGGCGTGCACCTCGCTCGAGGGCGTCAGCGTGCTCTGGATCTCCCGGTACGCCGCCGGGGGCAACCTGTTCCTCGACCTCGAGGCCGTCGAGTCGATGACCCAGGACCCGTCCGTCGCGGTCGCCAAGCTGGTCGACGCGGTCCCTGACGTCTTCCGCGTCGACTGGGGGATGCACATGGCCCGCAAGGGTGACGGTGCGGTGATCGTGCACGGCACGCCGGCAGCACCGACCGAGGTCCCGACCGGGGTGCGCTGGCCGGAGAACCTCGAGAAGGCGCAGGTCATCGACATCGCCGAGTGGTCCGAGCTCGTGGTCGCCGCCTCGCCGCTGGACGCCGACGAGCTGGTGGTGGTCGGGCGCCGCGGCGGCCCCGCCTTCCTGGACTCCGAGATCGCCCGCCTGGCCCACCTCGTCGCGATGGCGGCCTCGCTGCACCGCAACGCTTGAGGCCCTGCACACACCTCACCGCGTCTCGACACGCTCGACGACCGATGAGCCGACCTGACCTCGTCCCTCGGTCAGATCGGCTCGAGCAGGAACACCGGGATCTCGCGGTCGGTCTTCTTCTGGTACTTCCCGTAGGTCGACCAGGTGCTCACCGCGTGGTCCCACCACTCGGCGCGCTCGTCGCCGGTGAGCAGGCGCGCGCGGTAGGTCTTGCGCTCCGCGCCGTCCTGGAGCTCGACCTCGGGGTGCGCCACGAAGTTGTAGTACCACTCGGGCTGGTCGTCGGCGCCGCCCTTGGACGCGATGGCGACGTACTTGCCGTCACGCTCGACCCGCATCACCGGGTTCTTGCGCAGGTTGCCCGACTTCGCGCCGACCGAGGTGATCACCACGATCGGGTCGCCGCTGCCGCGCAGGGTATTCGCCTCGGCGCCGTTCGACGCCTCGAAGGCCGCGACCTGCTCACGGACCCAGCCGGCCTTGCTCGGGACGTAGGTTCCTTGAAGAGTCATACCTGGTGAATGCCCGCACCCTGGCGCGGCATTCCCGTACGCCGTCAGCCGGCCGGGGTCAGGGCCTTGTCGAGCTCGCGCTCCACGGCGCTCTTGGGCCGTGCGCCGACCAGCTGGGCGATCGGCTCGCCACCGGAGAACAGCAGCAGCGTGGGGAGGCCGAGCACCTTGTAGCGCGCCGAGGCGAGCGGCTCCTCGTCCTGGTTCATCTTCACCACGGTCAGCGAGCCGGCGCGCTCCTCGGCGATCCGGTCGACGACCGGCGCGAGCTGGTGGCAGGGTCCGCACCACGGCGCCCAGAACTCCACGAGGACCGGTCCGTCCGCGGCCAGCACCTCGCTCTCGAACTCGGCATCGGTGATCGCACGCACGCTCATCGTTCTCCTCCTTCTCGGTTCGGGTAGCTCTTGGCATCGGCCAGAAGGCCGGCCAGCTGGGTGCGGAGCGCGGTGAGCTCCGCGATCCGGTCGTCGATGTCGTCGATCCGGGACTGGTACGCCGACAACGACGCCGGGCAGACATCAGCGCGGTCGTTCCCGGCGCGCAGGCACTCCACGAAGGGGCGGGTCTGCTCGGCGGTCAGGCCGAGCGACAGCAGCGCCCGGATCTCGCGGACCACGCCGACGTCGGAGTCGTCGTAGGTCCGGTAGCCGTTCTCGGCGCGATCGGGTGAGAGGAGGCCGCGCGCCTCGTAGTAGCGCACCGCCTTCACGCTCACGCCCCCGCGCTCGGCCAGGTCCTTGATGTGCATGGGACGACCGTAAACCTTGACCCGTGGGGCAAGGTCAAGCCACTTCCCGAGAGGGGGCAGATGGCGCCTCTCCCGGCCGTGCGGGCTGTCGATAGATTGCCGCCATGAGCGCGATCGACGGAGTCAGCGACATCTTCGACCCGGCCGACTGGGACGACGTCCCCGGCTTCGAGGACCTGACCGACCTGACCTACCACCGCGCGAAGGCGCACGGGACGGTCCGGATCGCCTTCGACCGGCCCGACGTGCTCAACGCCTTCCGGCCCAACACCGTCGACGAGCTGCTGCGCGCCCTGGACCACGCCCGGATGTCGGCCGACGTCGGCTGCGTGATCCTGACCGGCAACGGCCCGAGCGCGAAGAACGGCAAGCACGCCTTCTGCACCGGCGGCGACCAGCGGATCCGCGGCAGGGCCGGCTACCAGTACGAGGACAAGACGATCAGCGCCGGGGAGACCGGGGCCGAGGAGCCGAGCACGATCGACAAGGCACGGCTCGCCCGCCTGCACATCCTCGAGTGCCAGCGGCTGATCCGCTTCATGCCGAAGATCGTGGTCTGCGTGGTCAACGGCTGGGCGGCCGGCGGCGGCCACTCGCTGCACGTCGTCTCGGACCTCACCCTGGCCAGCGCCGAGCACGCCCGGTTCAAGCAGACCGACGCCGACGTGGGTTCCTTCGACGGCGGATTCGGCTCGGCGTACCTCGCGCGCCAGGTGGGTCAGAAGTTCGCCCGCGAGATCTTCTTCCTCGCCTCTGAGTACAGCGCCGAGGACGGCGTCCGGATGGGGACGGTGAACAAGGCCGTCCCGCACGCCGAGCTGGAGAAGACCGCGCTGGAGTGGGGCCGCCTGATCAACGGCAAGAGCCCGACCGCGCAGCGGATGCTGAAGTACTCCTTCAACCTCATCGACGACGGCCTGGTCGGCCAGCAGCTCTTCGCCGGTGAGGCCACCCGGCTGGCCTACATGACCGATGAGGCGCAGGAAGGCCGCGACCAGTTCCTCGAGAAGAGGGAACCGGACTGGTCGCCCTACCCCTGGTACTACTGATCTGGCGCGTTTGCCCAGGTCAGAGGCCTGTTAGGGCCTCGTGCGTGGCAGATGCGTGGCAAGAATCGCGATCGACGTGACACGGAACTGGCTTCTAACGCGCCGCGGCGTCTCAATCCGGTGCGAGTTCGAGAGCTGCGTCAGCGCGGCGTTGGCAATCGCGGACCGCTCGCCCGACTTTCGTGACGAGGAAGCGCGAACTGATGAAACTCGTCGAACTCGTACGCCGCGAACCGAGTCACGCCGATCAAGCTGAGATGGCTCTGGCGGGGCTGGTGCCTCAACTTGGTACGACGCCTCCGCCAGCCGGCCTCGTCGAGCTGTCGTCGTACTGCGTCCACGTCCTCGGGCTTCCGCAGGTCGTCAGCGCCGCCATAGAGGCGCGTGACGCTGCGCGAGCCGCCCTTGAGTTGGACCGCTCGGCGACCCTGGGAGCACGCTCGTCGGTGCGAGGTCGTCATTGCCGCCGCCGAGGCCGACTGGCACGAGCGCGACATGTACGGGTCCTTCACTCAGCCAAGTTCTGAGTGAGTCCGCCACGACCGGGGTGGTGCAGGCAGGATGGCGGCGTGAGCTGGGACATCTCGATCATGGATCTGCCGGACGACGTCGTGTCTGTCGCGGACATCCCGGATGCCTTCGAGCCTCAGCCTCTTGGCAGCCGAGATGAGCTGATCGCGGCGATTCGCGACGTGGCCCCCAGCGCCGATTTCTCCGACCCGTCCTGGGGAGAATTGGCAACCCCCGACTTCGTCATCGAGTTCAACATGGGACGCGAGGAGGTCGTGAACTCGGTGATGCTGCACGTCCGCGGCGCAGGCCCTGTCGTGGAATTCATCGACGCTCTCCTCACGCACATCGGCCGCCGCGCCATCGACTGCTCTGAGGGTGAGTTCTTCACATCGGAGGCGGCAGGCGAGAGCCTTCGCACCTGGCAGGCGTACCGCGACAGCGTGATCGAGCGACCGTGACTCTTCGCTCATCGAGCTGGGCAACCTGCCAGACCGCACGTTTGATCACGGTCAGTGTCGCCGTGCTCGAACTCGATGGCCCGGGCGGTTCGGAGGCTGAGGACAACGTGGTTCTGCGGCTGCTCTGAAAGGCGCTTGTCGCCGGCCCGGCGTAGACTCAGCGCATGTCCGTGAGCGAGTCGGAGGCGTACGAGGCGGGGATGTCCCTGCCCGCTGACGCCCGCCGGCGATTGGCGCTCCGGTTGCTCGAATCGGTGGACCCTGACGAGGCTTTCGATCAGGCAGCGGAGGCATGGCTGCGCACGGAAGCGGCCGCGGCGTACGACGCCCTCAAGGCTGACCCGTCCCGAGCGATTCCAGTTGAGGATGTTCGGGCTCGCTTCGAGGCCAAGTGGGCCGCCCGTTCATGACGGGCCGGATCAACCTCACTCCCGAAGCCGAACGGCAGCTCAACGAGATCGACGACTGGATCGCAGCGAACGCGGCCGCAGACATCGCTCGTCGCTTCATCTCGGCGATCCTTGAGCACATCGACGGGATCCTCCTCTTCCCGCTCGCCGGCAGAAGTCGAGACGACATACGTCCAGGGATGCGGACGACCACCTATGAGAAGCGGACCCTCGTCGCCTACGAGGTCGACGAGCCGTCCGGTGAGCTCGTCGTAAACATCCTCGGTGTCTTCCATGGCGGCCAGGACTGGGAGACGGCGCTCCGCAACGACTGATGGCTCAGAGTCGGCCAGGGTCAGTAGGCAGCCAGTCTGCATGCCGAGCCTTCAGCGCATCGAGTTCGGGCTCGGACAGTCCCGACGTTGCCCAGAAGTAGTTGCGGCCAGCGTCTGGATCTTCGTCGGTTCGGCTGCTCGCCACGGCCAAGCGCTAGGCAATTGGCGCTTCGACCAGCCAGCAGACCGCGAACGCGTTTCCGCAGGTCAGCCGCACAATGCGAACAACGACCGTCAGGGTCCGCTGAGCGTGCCGTGCTTCCCCTGGTACTACTGACGAGCGTCGTCGTAGGCGTCCCGGTTCGCCACGATCCGCGACGCGTGCTCCTCGGCCCACTCGCGGATCGCGTGGATCGGAGCCAGCAGGTCGCGACCGAGGTCGGTCAGGGCGTACTCCACGCGCGGGGGGACCTCGGCGTACACGGTGCGGACCAGGACGCCGTCGCGCTCGAGCGCGCGCAGCGTCTGGGTGAGCACCTTGGGGGTGATGCCATCGACGCGGGTGCGCAGCTCGGAGAAGCGGAGCGTCCCGTCGGCGAGCGCGCCGACCACCAGCACGGTCCAGCGGTCGCCGATCCGGTCGAGCACCACCCGCGAGGCGCAGTCCCTGGCGTAGGCGTCGGGCGCGAAGGTCATGGTTTCCACAAGGTATCTATAGCACGTTGAAGTATCCAGTATCCAATAGATACTGTGCATAACTCCACCCCAGTCATCGAGGAGCACACATGAAGATCGCCGTCTACGGCGCCACCGGCGCCATCGGGAGCAGCATCGTGGCCGAGGCCCGATCGCGCGGGCACGAGGTCACCGGGATCAGCCGCCGCGGCGGCGCCGAGCTCACCGGCGATGCTCTGGACCCGGCGTTCGCCGCCGAGGTCGCAGCGGACCACGACGTGATCGTCTCCGCCGTCGGCCCGAGCCGCAGCGAGGACGACGGCACTCGCTTCCCCGACACCATCGCCAACCTGGCCGCCACCCTGAACGGCCGCCGCCTCGCGGTCGTCGGCGGAGCCGGCAGCCTGACCGTCGACGGTGTCCGCCTGGTCGACACCCCGGACTTCCCCGACCTCTACAAGGCGGAGGCACTCAAGGGCGCGGCCTCCCTCGAGGTCCTGCGCAACGCCGACGAGGACGTCGACTGGACCTACCTCTCACCGGCTCCCGTGATCGCGCCCGGCGAGCGCACCGGCAGCTACCGGCTCGGCCTCGAGTCACCGGTCGGCGACAGCATCAGCATCGACGACTACTCCCTCGCGCTCGTCGACGAGATCGAGTCGCCGACGCACGTGCGGACCCGCTTCACCGTCGCGAGCTGATCCCGGTCTCCTTCGCCGTCGGCCTGATCGTCAGCTCGAGCAGGCCGACGGTGGCGAGCACCGTCCCGCCGCCCGCGCACGCCACGACCTCCCACCAGGTCGGGTGGTGCACGGCGAGGGCGTACGCCGCCGCCGGGACCGCGAACACGGTGACGACCAGTGCCAGCACGCGGAAGCCGACCTGGCCGCTGATCATCGAGCAGAGCAGCCAGAAGACCGCCAGGCCAACGCTGTAGCCGAGGACTGCCCAGATGTCGTTGACCAGTGCAGTGCTCGATTCGTCGCCGAAACTTCCGGCGGAGAGGTCGCGGTTGAGCGCCAGGAACGTGAAGAGCTGGTAGAGCCCGGCGACGCCGGCTCCGCCGATGACGATCCCGTTCATCACCCGGGTGGCGGGGAGCAGCACCCAGCACACCGCGGTGGCCACGACGACGAACCCGACGATGGCGGCGCCGATGATCATGAACGTGTTCGTTCCCTTGTCGCCGTCGACGAACCCGTACGCAGAGCCCCCGCCGGTGTCGACCAGGTCGTCGAATCCGCGGCCGTAGAGCAGGGCTGCCCCGGCGATCGCTGCGAGCGTGAACGCCGGAGCCTTGGTCACCGCGTAGGCACCGGCCGCGAGGACCAGGGCTACTGCGCCGGTCAGGTAGTAGGACCCGGGGTGCTCGTCGAGGCCGACACCCGCCATCAGAGCCAGCCCCACGACGCCTGCGGAGCCCGGCCACGACACCAACGACGCGCGTTCCTCCCCGCGCGGCGCGGATGTGCCTGCTGCGATCGCGATCCCCAGGAGAGCCGCGGTCGCGAGCAGGCCCATGGTGAAGTTCGAGCCGTCGAGGTGGTGGTGGGCGCGCGTGTTCACCGCCGAGACGACCACCGCAGCGGAGAGCAGGGCCACACCGAGCGCGGTCGCGGCTGCCGGCACCCGGCTCAGGTCGATCCGGGCGTCGAGGTGCAGCCGCAGAACCGGGAGGGAGGGCAACCGGCTCGGCCGCTGCTCCCGCCCGATCGTCTCGGAGCTCGTGCTCGCGGGGAGCGGAGGGGTGAACGGCGACTCCGGCGGTGACGTCATCCCGCGGCCGGAGGCGGGGCGTATGCCGGGGGAGCAGCGCTCGCGCCGCCCCGTACCGCGCCGAGCCCGAGAGCCCCGAGGATCAGTCCGCCGACGGCTGCGCTCACGACCTCCCACCAGGTCGGGTGCTCGGTGATCACCGCGAAGCTGGCGAGCGGCACGATGATGATCGCCGTCGCCAGGACGAGCAGCCGGAAGCCGACGTGCCCGGTCTGCAGCGAGGCGACGACCCAGATCGCGGCCAGGGCGGCGCAGTAGAGCAGGATCATGTAGACGTCGTTCTTGTATGGGTCGTGGATCGGGTTCTTGGTGAACTGCGAGAAGGGCACGTCGCTCGAGGAACCGAAGTCGGAGCTCGACCCGTCGCTGGAGGAGAAGCCGGACCCGCTGGACGCGAAGCCGCTGGAGAACGCGATGGTGAGGGACCGGAACGCGGTCACGGCGATGAGCAGCACGACCATCCCGGCCAGGCCGCCGATGCCGGTGACGACACCGGTCACGATCCGCGTCGCGGGCAGCAGCCAGCCGATCGCGGTGGCGGCAACCACGAAGACCAGCACGCCGGCGCCGATGAGCATGAAGACGTTGTTGCCGCTGTCGCCGCCGGTGTTGAGGTTGAAGAGGTCGTCGAAGATCCGTGCGTACAGCAGCGCCGAAGAGGCGAGCGCGACGAGCACGAAAGGCGTCGAGCGGATCAGCAGGTAGCCCAGGATCGCGATCGCCAGCGCGGCCAGCGGAGCGACGTGCTCGGCCACCTTGTCCTTGGTGATCAGCGTGGCGAGCATGAAGCCCACGCCGCTGGCGCCGAAGGCGCCCGGCCAGGAGACGAGCATCTCCTTGCGGACCGGGTCGGCGATGATGACCTGCGCGGCCGCGGCGATCCCGAGCAGCGCGAGGGTCGCGAGCACGCCCATCGTGAAGTTCGAGGCGTCGAGGTGGTTGTCCTGCCTGCGGCTGTACGTCGCCGACATCACGATCGCGGCGGAGAGGAACGAGACGCCGAGCGCGGTGGCGACGCTCGGGAGGCGGGACAGGTCGACGGTCAGCATGAGCGGCGACGAGCCCGTTGGCGGGACCGGCGGCGGTGCTACCGGCTGGGGCGCGCTGGGCTGGGGTGACTCGGGCGGCTGGGTCATGCCAGCCAACCTAGGAGCGCGATGCCGCGCTGTCGAGAACCCCGGTCTCGGAATTGCTCGGTCAGCGCGCGGCGGCGACCACGGCCGGGACCACTCCGGGCAGCGCTTCTTCGAGCTCTTCGAGGCGCAGCCGCTGGTGCGTGTGCCCGCTGATCACGACGCGCTCGGTGACGCCGGCCTCACGCAGGATCTTGAAGTGGTGGCTCGCGGTGGACTTGCTGATGCCCTCGTAGAGCTCGGCGCACGCGACCGGCGCGCCCTCTTCGGACATCCGGCGCACCATCTCCAGGCGGACCGGGTCGGCGAGCGCCGCCAGCACCTGCTGCACGCCCGCGACCGGGAGCACGGCGGGCAGCGCGTACTGCTCCTCGACGGCCGCAGCGGCCTTCGGGCTGGGTGACATCGGAGCCTCCGGAATAGTTTGATGCGGATCGAACTTACATCTCCTACCGTGTTCGACCTACGTCGAACTTAGCAGCCAGGAGAGTCATCATGAGCAACACCACGACGGCCGTCAGGATTCCTGGTGGCACCACCACCCGGGAGCCGCTGATCGGCGCGTACCCGCTCCTGATCGCCCTGCTCGCGGTGGCCCTCGGCGTCTCCGGCGCCCCGGCCCCGCTCTACGGCATCTACCAGCGCGAGTGGCATCTGGCCCCGCTCACCACCACCCTCGTCTTCGCCGCGTACGCCGTGGCGGCGCTCGGGTCGGTCCTGGTGGCCGGCAAGGTCTCGGACCGGGTCGGGCGCAAGCCCATCCTGGTCGTGGCTGCGCTCGCGATGGTCGTCGGCCTCGTGGTCTTCATGACCGCCCACGGGGTCGCTGCCCTCTTCGTCGCACGGGTCCTGCACGGCGCCGCCGTCGGTGCGACCGTGGTGGTCGGTAGCGCCGCACTGCTCGACCTGCGCCCGGCCGACGGAGCCCGCACCGGGCACCTGACCGGGATCATGTTCAACGTCGGCATGGCCGTCACGATCCTGGCCGCCTCGCTGCTCGCCCAGTTCGGTCCCGACCCGCTGGTCACGCCGTACGCGGTGATCGGACTAGTCGTCCTGGTGCTGCTCTTCAACCTGCTGCTGATGGGTGAGCCGCACCAGGCGCGCACGACGGCTCCGATCCGCCTGGCCCGCCCGAGCGTCCCGGCGCACATCCGCCACGACTTCCGCTTCGCCGTCCTCGGCGTGATGGCCAGCTGGTCGGTCCTCGGCGTCTACCTCTCCCTGTTCCCGGCGTTCGCGGGGATCTCGACCGGCATCCACAGCCTGGTCTTCGGCGGCGCGGTCGTCGCCGCGATGGCAAGTGCCGCGGCCGTGAGTCAAGCCGTCGGCGGCCGGCTGCTGCCCCGCCGGGCTGCGATCATCGGTGACTTCGCCACGGCCGCTGCGCTCGTGCTGAGCCTGCTCGCGATCGAGAGCCACCACGCGGCTCTGGTTGCGCTGTCCGCGGTCGTGATGGGCCTGGCCTTCGGGCTGGCCTTCGGCGGATCCCTGCGCCACCTCGGCAGCGTGGTGCCGGCCGGCCAGCGCGGTGAGGTGATGTCGGCGTACTACGTGCTGGCCTACAGCGCGATGGCCGTGCCGACGATCCTCGCCGGCTGGGCTGCGACCCAGTGGAGCCTGGCGGCGATCTTCCCGTGGTTCACCGGTGCGGTCGCCCTGGCGTGCGTCACCGCCGGTGTCCTGGGTCTGGCGGCGCGGCGTCCCGAGGTCGTCGCGGCCTGACGTTTCCGCCCGAACCCAGCGGCTGTCCCCGTCGCCCCAGTTGGCGCCGGGGATAGCCTTCGACTCGTGAAGGTCGTCGTTCTCACCGGGGCGGGCATCTCCGCCGAGAGCGGGTTGGCCACCTTCCGCGACGCCGACGGACTCTGGGAGGGCCACCACCCCGAGGACGTCGCGACGCCGGAGGCGTTCCAGGCCGACCCCGCGCTGGTGCAGCGCTTCTACGACGAGCGCCGTGCGGGCCTCGACCGGGTCCGGCCCAACGCCGCGCACCGCGCGCTCGCCGAGCTCGAGGACCTGCTCGGTGACGACCTCTACCTGGTCACCCAGAACATCGACGACCTGCACGAGCAGGCCGGCTCGCGCCGGGTGCACCACATGCACGGCCGGCTGCGCGCGGCGTGGTGCCTTGCCTGCGACGAGCGGATGCCCTGGGGCGGGACCCTGCTCGACGAGCCGCCGTGCCCGGGGTGCGGGGTCAGCGCGCTGCGCCCCGACGTGGTCTGGTTCGGCGAGATGCCCTATGGCATGGACGAGATCCACCGCGAGCTGTTCACCTGCGACCTCTTCGTCTCGATCGGCACCTCCGGCGTGGTCTACCCGGCCGCCGCATTCGTCGATTACGCGATCGCCGGCGGCAGCGACACCCTCGAGCTCAACCTCGAGCGCGCGGCCAACAGCGACTTCGCCTCCTCCCGTCTCGGACCCGCCACCGAGCTCGTGCCGGCGTGGGTCGACGAGGTGCGGGCCTCGCTCGGGGTCGAAGCCTGATGCGACCGCTCGCACTGCTCACCGCCGGGATGCTCCTGGTCTCCGGCTGCGGTGGTCTGGCCGACGGCCGCGCCGCCTCGAGTGCCGGGCACGCGACTCCTCCGGTCAAGGAGATCGCCGGTGACCGTGTCGCCGCGATGGCCGAGGAGCAGCTGGAGTCCGAGCACCCCGCGCTGGCCGTCGGACGGATCACCTGCCCCGACCTGGTCGTCGCGATCGGCACGGCGGTGCGCTGCGCCCGGGTGGCCGACCTCGGTGACGGGCGACGGATCCGGGAGCTCGGCACCGTCACGGTCACCAGCCTGAGCGACGGCGTACGGCTGCACGTCGCGCTGGACGAGGACGTCGACGAGTTCGGCGTGACCGGCGCGCACCTGGCCGACGACCTGACCACGCACCTGCGCGGCGCGGCGCCGGGCTCGGCGCGCTGCCCCTACCTGCGCGGCGCGAGCGGTCGCGCGGTGCGCTGCACAGTCCGGGTCGGCGGCCGGGCGATGTCGGTCCGGGTCGTGGTGACCGGCGTGGATGCGGGCGCCGAGCAGACCCGTTACCGCTTCGACCTCACTGCGCTGCCGAAGGCGGTTCAGCGGAGGCTTGCCTACGTTGCGACCGAGCCGTCGGCCGTGGTGGATTGGCCACGTGACCACCGAAGCCGAGCTGCCGCCTGAGGGCCAGCTCACGCCTGCCGACATCGGACCGCACGAGGACGAGCCGCACCACAACAACGCCTCGGCGCTGCTGAACTGGCTGCGCGCCGCCGTGCTCGGCGCGAACGACGGCATCGTCTCGGTCGCCGGCCTGGTGATGGGTGTGGCCGGCGCCACCGACGCACGGCACACGATCTTCATCGCCGGCTCTGCCGGGTTGGTCTCCGGGGCGCTCAGCATGGCGGCCGGTGAGTACGTCTCGGTCAGCACGCAGCGCGACACCGAGGCGGCGCTGCTGGAGAAGGAGGCCCGCGAGCTGCGCGAGGATCCTGAGGAGGAGCTCGCCGAGCTGGCCGGGATCTACCAGGGCAAGGGCCTGACTCCCGAGCTCGCGCTCCAGGTCGCCGAGCAGCTGACCGAGCACGACGCCCTCGGTGCGCACGCCGAGGCCGAGCTCGGCATCGACCCCAACGACCTGACCAACCCGTGGCAGGCCGCCCTCGCCTCGCTGATCGCCTTCACCCTCGGCGGTGCGGTCCCCCTGTTGAGCATCCTGCTGGTCGCGCAGTCGGTGCGGATCTGGGCCACCGTCGTCGTGGTCGCGCTCGCCCTGGCCTTCACCGGCTTCGCCTCGGCCCGTTTCGCGGAGGCCGACGTACGGCGCGCGATCCTGCGCAACGTCGCCGGCGGCCTGCTCGCGATGATGGTCACCTACTTCATCGGCGGTGTCGTCGGCGGGGTCAGCGGCTAGGAGTCAGCCGGTGGCCTAGGTTGGGCGCGATGAAGGTCGCCGTCGTGGTCGAGCCTGCCGAGGAGAACCGGGTCGCCGCCGTCCCCGGGACGGTCGGTCTGCTGCGGGACCTCGGGTGCACGGTGCTGCTCGAGGCCGGTGCCGGGATGCGCGCGGGCTTCGCCGACGAGGAGTACGTCGCCGCCGGCGCCGAGCTCGCCGAGGACGCCCTCGAGCGGGCCGACGTGGTGCTCGCCGTCCAGCCGCTCAGCCTCGACCAGGTCTCCCGGTTGCGGATGGGGTCGGCCTGCGTCTCCTTCCTCCCCGTGGCCGGGAACGAGCTGGTCGTCCGGGCCCTGCGCGCCGGACGGGTCTCGGCGTTCGCGATGGAGCGGATGCCCCGGCTCTCGCGCGCGCAGTCGATGGACGCCCTGACCTCGCAGTCGATGGTGGCCGGCTACCGCGGTGCGGTCGTCTCCACCGGTCTGCTCCGTCGGTTCCTGCCTCTGACCATGACCGCCGCCGGCACCATCCCTGCAGCCCACGTGCTGGTTCTCGGCGCCGGGGTCGCGGGCCTGCAGGCGATCTCCACCACCCGGCGCCTCGGTGCGGTCGTGCGCGGGTACGACGTGCGCGCGGCCTCCGCGGAGGAGATCCGGTCCTTCGGTGCCGAGGCGATCGACCTCGGTCTCGAACCACTGACCGGCGAGGCCGGCTACGCGCGCACGATGAACTGATTAGGGTCGTGTAGGGATATTGTGT
>JBJMIO010000014.1:0-6485 GCA_045806765.1 Marmoricola sp. | reverse complement strand
TGGGCCGTGGTCGCGATCGCGCTGCGCAGGACGTTGACCTCGTCGGTGATCGGGCGCAGGTAGAGGAGCAGCGACGCGCTGGTGTGGCGCAGCGAGACCTGCACTGGGCCGGCGGTCGCGGAGGACTCGAAGTCGAGGTCGCCGCGCAGGCGGTTGTCGATCACCGTGGTGGCCAGGGCCGGCGCGACGCCGACCAGGGGTGTCCCGGGGTCCACGGGTGCGCCGAGGAGCAGCTCGCAGGCCGGGTTGGCGTGCACGACCCGGTACGGCGGCTCGTCCTCGACCTCGACCACGCCGAAGGGAGCCATCGCGAGGACGTCCCAGGCCGCGCTCGGCGTGGTCCTCGACGGCGCCGCCGGGGCGGGCTCGACGGGCTGCTCGGGAACGGGGCGGTGCGCGGTGGCCGCGCGTCCCTCCACCACGTCGCGGATGTGGTCGAGGATCCGGCCGAGCGAGGCGCCCTTCTGCAGGTAGGCGTCCGCCCCGATCGCCAGGGCGCGCTCGGACATCGCGCTCGCACCGAAGCCGGAGAGCACGATGATGCGCGCCTCGGGCACCAGGGAGCGCATCGTCGGCAGCGCCTCGAGGCCGTCCATCACCGGCATCGAGAGGTCGAGCAGGATCACGTCGGGCCGGGTGCTGCGGACCGCCTCGATCCCGGCGAGACCGTCACCCGCCTCGCCGACCACCCGCATGCCACCGCGCACCAGGGCCAGGCGCAGCAGGTCGCGGAGGTCCTCGGTGTCGTCCACGATGACCGCGCGCAGCGGCTTGCTCGGTGCCAGGGTCGCGGTGCTCACGACGGTGCCTCCTCGGTGGCCGGTGCCCCGGTCGGTGCCCCGGTCGGTCCAGGTGCCTTCTCGAGCACGGCGGGTGCGCTGCGCACCAGGTTCGGGCCCTCGGAACTGCGGCCGAGGAGGTCGGTGATGATCCGGCTGGCAGCGTCGATGGAGGACGCGAGCGCTTCCTGGGACCGCGCTGTCTGGTTGAGGTCGAGAGCCATCTTGGCGACCACCAGGCCTTGCAGCACGGTGTCGTTGAGCTCGAGGGCCTGGCGCTCGCGCTGGCGCAGGTCCTCGAACAGCTGGGCGCCGTGCATCAGCGAGGAGTAGTTGCGGCGCAAGGTCCAGTAGTACGCCGCCGTCAGCGCACCGACGACGTCCCAGATCGCCAGCGGCCAGCCCCACGCCGTACGCATGGCCAGGCCCTGGGGGTCGCTGACCCCGAGGCTCGGGAGCAGCATGTGCAGGGCGTGGGTGCCGTGGTGGACCGCGCACGTGAAGAAGATGGCGCCGGTCGCCGCGCCGAGCGGGTTCGTGCGCAGCTGGTGGCTGCGGGCCAGGGGCACCACGATGGCCAGGGTGATCAGCAGGTAGGCCAGCGCGATGATCGCGTTGCCCACCAGGCCGACCTGCCAGGACGGGACCACTCAGCCCACCTCGCCGATCACGCGTCGGCCCCGCTGACGCGCAGACCAACGAGCACGACCACCGAGCCGATCGCCCAGACCCGCGCGGCGACGTCCCAGCCGTCCCAGGAGGGCATCCGGGGCGGCCGCCCGGGGGCGCGCAGCAGGGCGACGCAGCAGAGCACCGTGACCAGCTCCCAGGCGACGCAGGTGACGTCCCAGGCGCCGATCTGCTCCGGCGAGGGCAGCAGCGAGCCCAGGCCGACCGTTCGGGTTGCCGCCCACAGCGCGATCGCGGCCACGTTGCCCACGGCGGCGGCCTCGAGCAGCCAGCGGCTCGGGCGGGCCGCGGCCAGCAGCGACCACGTCACCTGGCACAGGGCCGCGCAGGCGAAGAACAGGCCGAAGAGGAACCGCTCGCGGAAGTGCTCGGGCCCGACCGCCGCGTGCACGGCTGCCGCTGCTGCCGAGCTGAGGATCGCGACCGGCACGAGCAGCGAGGACCGGGGGTCGCGGGGCGGCTCTGCGGTCGTCCGCTGCGCGAGCGCCACCGGAAACGCGGTCAAGGTGCTCCCGAGCGAGCCGGCTGCGATCTGCTCACCGAGGTGCGCGACGCGACGCTCGTGCTCGTCGCGCAGGGCACGGCGCGGTGGCCGTCCGAGCAGCTGCGGCCCGATGAGCACGAGCAGGCCCACGAGGCCGGCTCCGACCACGGTGTAGTGGATCGCGTGCGCGAGCGCACCCGTGCTGATCGACAGGTCGATCACCAGTTACCTTCTCCCCCCACCGTCCCCCGAGCGGTGGCCCTGGGAAGAGCCTAAGCCCGAATACGGGCAAAACGGCAGATAGCGCCGAAGTTCGACCAAATAGGCATCTCGGCACCCTCCGGCCGGACTAGGCACCGAATCCGTGGTCTCAGGCGTCGACGGCCTTCGGATCCGGGGTTCGGCGCACGCGCTCGACGGAGATCACGATCGCCACGGCGACCACGATGACGGCGCCGCCGACCAGGATGGCGGCGGTGATCGGCTCGCCGAGGATCAGGGCGCCCAGCACCACCGCCACGACCGGGTTGACGTAGGCGTAGGTGGCGACCAGCGAGATGGGTGCGTTCCCCAGCAGCCAGACGTACGCCGAGAAGGCGATCATCGAGCCGAAGACGACCAGGTAGGCCCAGGCCAGCCAGATCTGGCCGGAGTACGAGCCCGGGTGCAGCCGCTCGCCACGGCAGAAGCCGGTGACCAGGAGCACCACGCCGCCTGTCCACATCTCGTGCACCGTCATCACGAAGGCGTCCCCGGGCAGCGTCAGCCGTGGCTGGACCCAGGAGCCGAAGGCCCAGCAGGTGCTGGCGAACAGCACGATCAGCGCGGCGCCCAGAGGGACGTGCTCGTCGGCGCTCCCGTCGCGCCCCTCGAGCACCAGGTAGGCCAGCCCGGCCAGCCCCAGGAGCACCCCGAGCACGCTCAGCCCGCGCGGCCGGTCGCCGGCGGCGAAGCGGAAGATCGTGATCATCAGCGGTGCGATCGCGATCAGCAGCGCGGTCACCCCCGACGGCGTGCCCTTGTCCTCACCGACCGAGACCAGGCCGTTGCCGAGCACCGGGAGGAGCAGACCCATGGTGGCGCAGCCGAGCAGCTCGCGACGGGTCACCCGGAGGCGGCGCAGCCCACCCTTGAGGCTGAGCAGCAGGCCCAGGAGGACGGCCGCGACGAAGTACCGCGACCCCATCCCGGACATCGGTGGCGCCTCGCGCACCACCACCCGGATACCGAGGTAGGTCGAGCCCCACACGACGTAGACGACGAGCAGCGCGGCGAGCACCAGACCGGCCGCTGCGGCGGGTCTCGCGGGCGGCGCTGCGGTCGTGGTCACCGGGCCAGACTGCCGCAGCGCACCGACAGCGCGCGAGCGGAATTCGGCGGCACGGGCGGCGGCGAAGGTTACTGACGAGTTGGTTGGCGTAGACGCCACCGGGGTCGCTACGGTGGAGGCGTCATGTGGCTCGCGTCACAGGCCCGGGCACCACCCACGTCCGGCGACGACGCGGGCGACGAGAAGCCGACGCGGGGGCGGTAACCCCACCTCCCGCCGACGATCAGGAGACTCCATGAGTCAGGTCGACCCTGCCCACCTCGACGAGAACTTCGTCCAGCTGCTCACCCCTGAGGGAGAGCGCGTCGAGAACAAGGACTACGCCTTCGACACCGGCGGGTCCGACGAGGCAGAGGTGATCCGCGGCTTCTACCGCGACATGGTGCTCACCCGCCGGATCGACACCGAGTCGACCGCCCTGCAGCGTCACGGCGAGCTCGGTATCTGGACCCAGCTGCTGGGCCAGGAGGCCGCGCAGATCGGCTGCGGTCGCGCGCTGCGTCCGCAGGACTACGTCTTCCCGACCTACCGCGAGCACGGCGTCGCGTTCTGCCGCGGGCTCGACCCGCTGCGCATCCTGGGTCTGTTCCGCGGGGTCGACCAGGGTGCCTGGGACCCGCGCGAGAACAACTTCGGCAACTACACGATCGTCATCGGCGCGCAGACCCTGCACGCGACCGGCTACGCGATGGGAGTTCAGCGCGACGGCCTGGTCGGCACCGGCGACCCCGACCGCGACACCAGCGTGGTGGCGTTCTTCGGCGACGGCGCGTCCTCGCAGGGCGACGTCAACGAGGCGTTCATCTTCGCCGCCTCGTACAACGCCCCGGTCGTGTTCTTCTGCCAGAACAACCAGTGGGCGATCTCCGAGCCGATCGAGCGCCAGTCGCGGATCCCGCTCTACCAGCGCGCCAACGGCTTCGGCTTCCCCGGTGTCCGCGTCGACGGCAACGACGTGCTCGCGATGCACGCGGTCACCAAGGCGGCGCTGGACTACACCCGCGAGGGCAACGGCCCGATGTTGGTCGAGGCCTACACCTACCGGATGGGTGCGCACACGACCACCGACGACCCGACGCGCTACCGGATGAGCGAGGAGCTGGAGTACTGGCGCCTGAAGGACCCGATCGCCCGGGTCAAGGCGTACCTCACCCGCCAGGGCCTGGCCGGTGCCGACTTCTTCGACGCCGTCGAGGGCGAGGCCGACGAGATGGGCGCCTACCTGCGCGAGGGCTGCAAGGCGATGCCGGACCCCGATCCGCTGAGCATCTTCGACCACGTCTACGTCGAGCAGACCGACGAGCTCGCCGCCCAGCGCGACGGCTACGCGGCATACCTCGCCTCGTTCGAAGGAGCGCACTGATGACCAAGGTGACACTCGCGAAGGCGCTCAACGCCGGTCTGCGCAAGGCGATGGAGGACGACCCCAAGGTCCTGCTCATGGGCGAGGACGTCGGCAAGCTCGGCGGGGTCTTCCGGATCACCGACGGCCTGCAGAAGGACTTCGGCGAGGACCGTGTGATCGACTCCCCGCTGGCCGAGTCCGGGATCGTCGGCACTGCGGTCGGCATGGCGATGCGCGGCTACCGCCCGGTCTGCGAGATCCAGTTCGACGGCTTCGTCTACCCGGCGTACGACCAGATCGTCAGCCAGGTCGCCAAGCTGCACTTCCGCACCCAGGGCAAGGTCCGGATGCCGATCGTCATCCGGATCCCGTACGGCGGCGGCATCGGCGCGGTCGAGCACCACTCGGAGTCGCCCGAGGCGCAGTTCGCGCACACGCCCGGCCTCAAGGTCGTCACCTGCTCGAACCCGGTCGACGGCTACTTCATGATCCAGCAGGCGATCGCCTGCGAGGACCCGGTGATCTTCCTGGAGCCCAAGCGCCAGTACCACGCCGACAAGGCCGAGCTCGACGAGTCGATGACCCCCGCGCCGCTGTTCAGCTCGCGGATCGTCAAGGCCGGCACCGACGTGACGCTGATCGGCTACGGCCCGACGGTGAAGACCTGCCTGCGTGCTGCGGAGGCGGCCGCCGGCGAGGGCCGCTCGGTCGAGGTCGTCGACCTGCGCACGCTCTCGCCGCTCGACCTCGGCCCGGTCCACGACTCGGTGCGGCGCACCGGTCGCGCGGTCGTGGTGCACGAGGCGCACACCAACCTCGGGATGGGCTCGGAGATCGCCGCCCGGATCACCGAGGAGTGCTTCTACTCGCTGCAGGCTCCGGTCCTGCGTGTCGGCGGCTTCGACACGCCGTACCCGCCGGCGCGGATCGAGGAGGACTTCCTCCCCGACCTCGACCGGGTGCTGGACGCCGTCGACCGCAGCATCGCGTTCTGAGGGAGAGATCATGTCTGAGTACTTGCTGCCCGACGTCGGCGAAGGTCTGGTCGAGGCCGAGATCGTCACCTGGAAGGTGAAGGTCGGCGACGAGGTCAAGATCAACGACGTCGTCGTGGAGATCGAGACCGCCAAGTCGCTGGTAGAGCTGCCCTCGCCGTACGCCGGCGTCGTCGAGGCCCTGATGGTGGCCGAGGGCGAGACCGTCGCGGTCGGGACGCCGATCATCCGCATCGGCGACGCCCTTCGAGACGGTCGCAGCCCGACCTCCTCAGGATCCGCGGACCCGATCGACCTGTCGAACCCCGCTGCGAGCGGCGGCGGTGAGGGCGAGAGCCTGGTCGGACGGAACAAGGCCGAGCGCGCTCCCGTACGCCGCGCACGCCGCACGCTGCCCGAGGCCGCGGGGGTGCACGCCGCGAAGGCCGACGTCCACGACGTCTACAACCTCGGCGCCCCCCAGCAGCACGACCGGGTCATGGAGCTGGTCGACGCGGTCGCCGCCGACGCGCCCGAGGAGTCGGTCCCGGTCGTCCCGGCCCGCACGGTCGCCTCGACGCAGGCGCTGGCCAAGCCGCCGGTGCGCAAGCTCGCCAAGGACCTCGGCGTCGACCTCGGCTCGTGCGCTGCCTCGGGCCCCGGTGGCGTGATCACCCGGGAGGACGTCGAGGCCGCCGCAGGCTCCTCGCCCTCCTCGCCGGTGGCCGCGGCGCAGGCCGCAGGCACGCCTCGGAACGCGGCGACCAGCGCGGCGGACCGCGAGTACCGCGAGCCCATCAAGGGCGTGCGCAAGATGATGGGCCAGGCGATGGTGGCCTCGGCCTTCACCGCGCCCCACGTCACCGAGTGGGTCACCCTCGAC
>JBJMIO010000013.1:0-7605 GCA_045806765.1 Marmoricola sp. | reverse complement strand
GCGCTCGGCACGGTCGTCTCGGCCGCCTTCGTCACCCCGTTCACCAGCTCGGTCACCTCGATCCAGTACCTGGACCAGCGGATCCGCAAGGAGGGGTACGACGTGGAGCTGCTCACCCGGGCGGGCATCACCGGCCCGTGACAGTCGCCGCGCTCATCGCGCTGAAGGCAGCCCCGCTCGATCCGTCCCCGGACCGCGCGCGCGGGCTGCTGCGCCGCGAGCTGCTGCACCCGGAGTACCACCGGCAGAACCTGATGAAGCGGTTCCTCACCTGGCTCGCCCACCGGCTCGACTCAGCGCTGAGCGCCACCTCGCACGTCACCCCGCTCGGTGCGGTCGGCACGGCCGTGGTCTTCCTCGTGCTCGTGGTGCTCATCGGGTGGTTGCTGACCCGGCTGCGGCGCACCGCGCGTCGCGCCGAAGAGGTCCGCTCGGTGCTCACCGAGGAGCGCGTCACCGCGGCAGAGCTGCGGCGCCGTGCCGAGGCCGCACTGGGCTCCGGTGATCCCGGCCGGGCCCTGGTCGAGGCGTTCCGGGCGCTCACCGTGCGCCAGATCGAGCGGGGCCGTCTCCCCGACGTGCCCGGGGCGACCGCCCACGAGGTCGCCGGCGCGCTCGGCAGCACCTTCGCCGACCAGCGCGGCCGCGTCGACGGTGCAGCCACGCTCTTCGACTCGGTGCTGTACGGCGACCGTCCCGCGACCGCCGAGCAGGCCGGCGACGTGCTCCGCCTCGACGACGAGCTGGCGGGGCACCGATGACGACGCTCGCCGCTTCCCCCCGGGCAGCCCCGCAGGGAGCCCCGACGGGCTCCTCCAGCTCCCTGGACGGTCCTGCCGGCCCGCCGAGCGCGCTGAGGCGCCACCGCGCCGCGATCATCGTGGGCATCGCACTGGTCGTCGCGACCGTCTTCGCCGCCCTGGCCGGCGGTCCGCGTCACTCCGGCCTGGTGGATCCGCAGAACCCCGACCCCGAGGGCGCCCAGGCGATCGCCCGGGTGCTGGCCGACCAGGGCGTCGAGGTGCGGATCGTGCGCAGCGCCGCCGCTTTCGAACGCACGCGGATCGACGCCGACACCACCGTCCTGGTCAGCTCGCCCGACGACGTCGGGCGGGACGCGGCCGCTCGGCTCAAGACGCACACGGGCTCCGCGGACCTGGTCGTCCTGGACCCGCTGTTCGGGGTGGACGGCGGCAACCGGGCCAGCGGCCGCAAGGTGGCACCGGCGATGTGCGACGACCCGCGGTTCACCGGGCTGCGGATCGACGTCGAGGACCCGACGTCCTACGCGGACGCCACGCTGTCGTGCTTCCGCACCGCCAACGGGCCGGTGCTCGTCTCGCCCCAGCCGCACCTCTACGTCCTGGGCTCCACCGACCTGCTCACCAACCAGCACGTCACCCGGGCCGACAACGCGGCGGTCGCGCTGCGGCTGCTCGGCCAGCACGACCGCCTGGTCTGGTACGTGCCGGACCCGGGGGACGTGGGTGCCGGCCACGGCGTCACCATCGGCACGCTCCTGCCGCGCTGGCTGCGACCGGCCCTGGTGCTCGGTGCAGTCGCCCTGCTCGCGCTGATGTGGTGGCGCGGACGACGTCTGGGCCGCCTGGTCGTCGAGCCGCTCCCGGTGACCGTCTCGGCGATCGAGTCCACCCGCAGCCGCGGCCGGCTCTACCGCAAGGTGCACGACCGCCCGTACGCCGCGGCGGCACTGCGCACGGCCGCGCGCCGCCGGCTCGCCGAGCAGCTGGGCCTGCCCCGGCGCGCGGCCGACGACGTACAGCTGCTCGTGCGGGACCTGGCGGCCTACACCGCCCAGGACCACGCACGACTGACCCTGCTGCTCGCCCCCGACGGGCCGCAGCCGACGACCGATGACGAGCTGATCCGCCTGGCCGACGACCTGGCGGAGCTGATGAGAGAGGTGCGCGAGAGATGAGCGAGACCCCTGCTGGAGCAATGGCCGACCCCACCCGGGGACCGGCGGCCGACGGCGCGCGCGAGCGGCTGGCCGCCGTCCGCGCCGAGGTCGCCAAGGTGGTCGTCGGCCAGGACGCGGCCGTCTCCGGGCTGCTGGTCGCCCTGCTGTGCCGCGGCCACATCCTGATGGAGGGCGTGCCGGGCGTGGCCAAGACGCTGCTGGTGCGCACCCTCGCCGCGTCCCTGGACATCGGCACGAAGCGGGTGCAGTTCACCCCCGACCTGATGCCCGGCGACATCACCGGCTCGATGGTCATCGACAGCCACGCCGGCGAGCTCTCCTTCCGGGCCGGCCCCCTGTTCACCAACCTGCTGCTGGCCGACGAGATCAACAGGACGCCGCCCAAGACGCAGTCGGCCCTGCTCGAGGCGATGGAGGAGGGTCAGGTCTCGGTCGACGGCACCTCGCGCCCGCTCCCCCGGCCCTTCCTGGTCGCGGCGACCCAGAACCCGGTCGAGTACGAGGGCACCTACCCGCTGCCCGAGGCGCAGCTGGACCGCTTCCTGCTCAAGGTCGTCCTGCCGGTGCCCGACCGGGAGGCGGAGCTGGAGATCCTGCGCCGGCACGCGGCCGGCTTCGACCCGCGCGACGTCGCCGCGGCCGGCGTGCGGGCGGTGGCCGGACCTGATGACATCGTCGCCGGGCAGCAGGCGGTCGCCGGCGTGCAGGTCGCACCCGAGGTGGCCGGCTACATCGTCGACATCGCCCGGGCGACCCGCAGCTCGCCGTCGCTGAGCCTGGGGGTCAGCCCGCGCGGTGCGACCGCGCTGCTGCACGCCTCGCGTGCGTGGGCCTGGCTCTCGGGCCGGGACTTCGTCACGCCTGATGACGTGAAGGCGCTCGCGCACGCGACGCTCGTGCACCGCCTCGGGCTGCGCCCCGAGGCCGAGCTCGACGGCACCGACGTCAACCAGGTCCTCGCCTCCGCGCTCGGTTCGGTCGCGGTCCCCCGATGACGATCACCGGCCGGGTCCCGCTCCTGCTCCTCGCAGGGGTGCTCCCGGTCGTGCTGCGCCCGTCGCTGGGCACGACCTGGGCGTGGGTGGGGCTGGTGCTGCTCGCGGTGGGGCTCGACTGGCTCCTGGCACCGCGACCGGCGGTCCTGGAGCTGACCCGCTCGGAGGATCCGCGGATCCGGCTGGGCGAGACCGCGACCACCGAGCTGCGGGTCGCCAGCACCAGCACCCGCCGGTTGCGCGGGATCGTGCGCGACGCGTGGCAGCCGAGCGCCGGGGCGACCTGGAACCGGCACCCGCTGCGGCTCGGTCCGCACGGGGCGACCGTGCTGCGCACCGGGCTCGAACCGGTACGACGCGGGGACCTGCGCGCGGTCGGGGTGACGGTCCGGCTGCTCGGGCCGCTCGGGCTCGCGGCGCGGCAGCGGACGGTCGTGGTGCCCGGAGCCGTGCGCGCCCTGCCCCCGTTCGCCTCGCGCAAGCACCTCCCGAGCCGGCTCGCGCGCCTGCGCGAGCTCGACGGGCGTGCGGCCGTCCGGGTGCGCGGTCAGGGCACCGAGTTCGACTCCCTGCGCGAGTACGTCCGCGGCGACGACGTCCGCAGCATCGACTGGAGGGCCAGCGCACGGAACCGGAACGTCGTCGTGCGCACCTGGCAGCCCGAGCGCGACCGCCGCGTCGTCCTGGTCCTCGACACCTCGCGGACCTCCGCCGGCCGGGTGGGCGACGTACCGCGGCTGGACTCGGCGATGGACGCCGCCCTGCTGCTCGCAGCACTCGCCTCCCGCGCCGGTGACCGGGTCGACTTCCTGGCAGGCGACCGGCGGGTGCGCAGCCGGCTGCGCCTGAGCGGTGGCGAGGTGATCGGTCCGCTGCAGGACGCGATGAGCGGCCTGGACCCGGTCATCGCCGAGGCGGACTGGTCGGGGCTGGCTGGAGCGCTGGGCGAGCTCGGACGCCAGCGGGCGCTCGTCGTGCTGCTGACCCCGCTCGAACCCTCTGCGGTCGAGGAGGGATTGCTGCCGGTGCTGCCCGTGCTCGCCGCTCGGCACCGCGTCGTGCTCGCCTCGGTCAGGGACCCCGCCCTGGAGGAGATGGCCGGCACCCTGGACTCGGTCGAGGACGTGTACGCCGCGGCCGCCGCCGAGCAGGTGCTCACCCGGCGGCGCCGCACCGCCGACGTGCTCGGCGCACTCGGGGTGGACATCGTGGACGTGGACGGCGAGCAGCTGCCGCCGGCGCTCGCGGACCACTACCTGAGCCTCAAGGCCCGCGGCTTGCTGTGACGGGGCGCGGGCAGGTCACCGCGTCCTGGTTCACATCGCGGTCGCGACCCGCTCCTCGAGCAGCGCTGCGTCGATGTCACCGGTCTGGCCGCGGTGGTGGGCGCGACGACCGAGGGTGAAGACGTAGGTCAGGAAGGCGACCTCAGCGGTCACGCCGATCCCGATGCGTGCCCAGGTCGGGAGGCCCGAGGGCGTCACGAAGCCCTCGATCGCGCCGCTGACCATCAGCACGCCGACCAAACCGATCGCCACGGTCGCTGCCGTCCGGCCCTCGCGGGCGATGGCCTGGGTGCGGGTCATCGCCCCGGGCTCGATCCACGACCAGAACAACCGCAGCCCGGTCCCGGCGGCGATGAAGACGGCCGTGAGCTCGAGGATCCCGTGCGGCAGGATCAGGCCCCAGAACTGGGCCTGCTTGCCGTGCTGGGTCATGATCGCGCCGACGACGGCGAGGTTCTCGATGTTGTTCCACAGCAGCACGATCACCGGGAACCCGAGGATGCCCAGCGCCAGGCAGAGCGCGGTGACC
The DNA here is from genome assembly GCA_045806765.1 of Marmoricola sp. Lineage (GTDB taxonomy): Bacteria > Actinomycetota > Actinomycetes > Propionibacteriales > Nocardioidaceae > Marmoricola. Next base: position 2,853 of record JBJMIO010000013.1, on the reverse strand, counting down.
CAGGCGTTGTTGATCCACACCTGGAAGGCGAAGTGGCTCGCTGCGTAGGTGCTGTAGTAGTCGGCGAACTCGTGGTTCACCAGCTGGTCGACGTCCTTGCCGCTGAGCAGCGACTGCTGGGCGGCCGGGTGGTGCTCGAGCCAGATCATCATCACCGCGACGAGCGCGTAGTTGATCGCCATCGTGCCGAGCCACCACCGTCGTAGCCGGTAGAGCGCGGCCGGGAACACCTCGGTGACGTACCGGCCGGCGCCGCGCCAGCCGGCCACGCGGGTGCCCACCGACCTGCTGCGAGCCCGGGCCAGCACCGAGGAGAGGTAGGCGATCAGCGACGGGTCGGGCGCGGAGGTGCGCACGACCGAGAGGTGGGTGGCGACCTGCTGGTAGCGGTCGACGAGCTCGTCGCCCTCGGCACCGCTGAGCCGCCTGCGCCGGCTGAGCTGGTCGAGCCGCTGCCACTCGTGGTGGTGCGCGAGCACGTACGCGTCGAGGTCCACCTGCGCAGCCTATGCTGGGCGACGATGACCCAGCCGTCGTTCGAGTACGCCACGCTCACCTCCGACGACCTCGTCACCGGCGAGGCGGTGGCCCTCGACCTGCCCGCGGCCTCCTTCGGGTCCCGGATCGCCTCGGGGCTGATCGACGTGATCGTCACCGTGATCAGCGCCTTCGTCGCCGTGCTGGTCCTCACGCTGGTGGCCGGCGGTACCGATGAGGCACTGCTCTACGCCTCGCTCGTCGCAGCGCTGATCGTGGTCTTCCTGGTCGTCCCGACGACCGTCGAGACGATGAGCCGCGGGCGCTCCCTGGGCAAGCTCGCGCTCGGTCTCCGGACGGTCCGCGACGACGCCGGTCCTATCTCGTTCCAACATGCGTTCGTGCGCGCCCTGGTCGGCTTCGTGGAGATCTACGTGTTCTCCGGCGTACCGGCCTTCTTCTCCGCCCTGCTCAGCCCGCGTGGCAAGCGGCTCGGCGACCACGCGGCCGGCACCTTCGTGATCCGCGAGCGCTTCGGCCTCCAGCTGCCACCGCCCTCGGTGATGCCGTGGGAGCTGCAGGGCTGGGCGGCCGGCGCGGACGTCCGCTCGCTCCCGACCGCCCTGGCGCTCGGGGTCCGGCAGTACCTCGCCCGGCAGGCGCAGATCACCCCGCAGGCCCGTGCCGAGCTCGGGCGCCGGCTGGCGCTGCAGGTGCAGCCGTACGTCGCTCCCGCGCCGCCGGCGGGCACGCCGCCGGAGGCGTTCCTGACCGCCGTGCTGGTCGTGCGCCGCGACCGCGACCTGGCCCGGCTGCACCGCGAGTCCGAGCTGCGCGCCCGGTTGTTCAGCCGCCGCTGACGCGCAGGTAGGCCAGGTCGGTGATCTCGCGTTCGACCGCGAGGCCCTTGCGCTCGAACTTGGTCACCGGCCGGTCCGCCCAGCGCTCGACCCGGCCGCCGCTCAGGGCGGGTTCGGCGTCGAGGACCGCGACCATCTGCTCGGCGTACTCGGCCCAGTCGGTCGCAAGCCTCCAGGTACCACCGGGTCGCAGCCGGGAGGCCGCGAGCGCCGCGAAGGCCGGGGTGACCAGACGGCGCTTGTGGTGCTTCGTCTTCGGCCACGGGTCGGGGAAGAACGTGTGCAGCTCCTCCAGAGATCCGGGGGCGACCTGGTGCTCGAGGAACCACACCGCGTCGACGCCGAGCAGCCGCACGTTCTGCACGCCCGCCTCGTCCAGCAGACCGAGGGTGTGCGCGACGCCGGGCACCCAGACCTCCAGAGCCAGCACGTTGACGTCGGGACGCCGTGCCGCGACCGCGACGGTCGCCTCGCCGATGCCGGACCCGATCTCGATCAGCAGCGGCGCGTCGCGACCGAAGATCGCCGCCAGGTCGAAGCCGGGCTCGTCGACCGCGCCCTCCGGGACCACCCACGCCTGGTGGTGGGCGTCCCACGCCTTCTGCAGCTGGGGCGTCAGCCGGCTCCCGCGGCGCGAGTAGGTGAGCACCTCGCGGACCCGGCGGCCGTCCTCGGTCAACCGGAGGTGCGGGCGGGCAGGGGGCGAGACGTCGGGCACGCCGCACAGGGTACGGGTGCGGTTTCGCGCCGCGCGAATCGGCGTGGGCGACTGAGAAGCCTCTGACAAGGTGCTGAGAACGCCTACGCTCGCGCCCCGGAGAGTCGATCATCACCTCATGAGGGGGATCCTGCGCTGGTGGGTGGGCCCGGTGGTCGTGGGGCTGGTGGCGCTCGCGCTCGCCGGCAGCGTCCTGCTGACCCAGCCCGGAGCGGCCAACGAGGCCAAGTTCCGCCCGACGCGCAGGACGCTGGTGGGCCTGTGCCAGCGGTTCGCCCGGCAGTCCGAGCTCCGCCAGCAGGTCGTCACCGGATCCGGCGCCCCGGTCGCGGTGATCGGTGACTCCTACGCGGTCGGTCTCGGGCTGCGCCACCCGGCCCGTGGCTGGACCCGATCGCTGCCGGGACGGGTGCACGTCTTCGGGTTCTCCGGCTCCGGTTTCTCCCGTACGGCGAGCCCGTGCACCGGTGCGTCGTACGCCGCCCGCGCACCCGCCGCACTCGCGATCCGGCCCCGGCTGATCGTCGTGGAGGGTGGCCTGAACGACGTCGGCCAGCCACCGCACCGGGTGCTGAGCGGTTTTCGCCACCTGATGGCCGAGCTGGCCGGACACGACGTCGTGGTCGTCGGACCGGCCGATGCGCCGCTGCGTGCCCGGGGCGCCCGGCGGGTCGACCAGCTGCTGGCCTGGGCGTGCCGGCACGACGGGATCCGGTACTTCTCGATGATCCGTGACCACTTCCACTACCTGGGCAGCGGGCTGCACCTGACCCCCGCCAGCCACCGGGCCTTCGGCGC
>JBJMIO010000012.1:0-4906 GCA_045806765.1 Marmoricola sp. | reverse complement strand
GGCGCCGGCCAGGCCGCCGACCACACCGATCATCGAGCTCCGCGCCACCTCGCGGCCACGGTCGGTCTCGACCAGGGCCGAGCTGAGCCACAGGCCGATCAGCGCCAGCCCACCCAGCACGAAGCACTGCTGGAGGGCGTACATGTGGTCGCGGTGGTGGACGACCTGGATGACGATCCCCACGACGAGCACCAGCGCGGCCACCCGCAGGGCAATGCCGCGGTCGACCGGACGCTCAGGCTCCGCATCGGGATCCACCTCGGGATCCACCTCGGGCACCTGCTCGGCGCTGTCGGCGAAGAGCGACTCCCACGGGTCCTCGGCGGGCTCCACGGGCTCGTCCACGGGGCCCAGGCTACGTCAGAAGATGACTTCGCCGTTCTTGCGCCGCGTCCGCAGCGTCTGGAGCGCCTCGTCGAGGATGTCCTTGGCCTCGGCGTCGGAGCGGCGCTCCTTCACGTAGGCCAGGTGGGTCTTGTACGGCTCGACCTTCTTCGGCGGCGGCGGGTTCTCCGAGTCGATGCTCGAGGGCAGACCGCACTTGGGGCAGTCCCACGACTCGGGCACCTGCGCCTCGACCGCGAACGCGATCATCGTCCGGTGCTCCTGGGAGCAGAAGTAGGTGACGCTCTGCCGCGGCGCTGCCTCACCACGCTCGGCCTCGCCCATCGGGCCGGCCCCGACCCGACTCCCACGAATGGCACTTCCTCCGCCAGCCACAGATACTCCTTCTCAGTCCCGCACGATTGAGATCAGCAGTGAAGTCGACGCGCTCAGCCGGCCTTGAGCAGCAGCCCGAGTCCCACGACGCAGGCGAACCAGACCAGGCCGATGCCGATCGTGATCCGGTCGAGGTTGCGCTCGGCGACCGAGGAACCTCCCAGACCGCTGGAGACCCCGCCGCCGAACATGTCGGACAGGCCACCGCCACGACCCTTGTGCAGCAGCACGAGAAGGATCATGAGCAGGCTCGAGATGACGAGCAGGGTCTGGAAGATGGCGATCAACACGCCGGAAGCCTAACTGATCAGGTGGGCCGGCTGGCTGCCGACCCACCTGACGGATGCCTGTGGACCCCTGATCAGTCGGACTCGGTGTACGTCTGGTCCACCGGGATCGACGCGCCCGGCACGCACAGGGCCCAGACCTTGGTCTTCAGCGGGTTCTGACCGGCGCTGCCGCCGAACTGGACGATCCAGCCGTCGAGGCGGTCCGCGAACGGCGCCGCGGGGCTGGCACTCCAGTTCATCCGACCCGGGAACGAGCTCGAGACCGGCGTGTTGCGGGAGTTGGCGTCGGCGTCGAGGCCCAGGGTCTGGACGCCGCCCGAGATGGCCACGTCGTCCTGGGACTTGCAGGCGACGGTCGCGATGGCACCGGAGTTGGTGTCCCCGGCGTCGTAGTACGCGACCGAGTAGTAGGCGCCCTTCAGGCCGGAGTCGCCCTTGTCGCCCTTCTCGCCCTTGGAGTGCTGCATCAGGCCCTGGACGGCCTCCGGGCGGAGGTCGGCTACCCGCAGGCTGCCGTTCATCACGTCCTGGGTCTGGATCGAGTTGTTCTTGATGTCGCTGGAGTCGATCAGCTTGGCTGCCCCGGCGCCCGAGACGCCTCCGACCACGAGAAGCGCGGCGGAGGCCGCGACGGTGGTGACAGCTGCTTTCCGAGAGATCTTTGGCATGGAGGTGCTTCCCATCGTTGTGAGTTCGCCGTTACCGGCAGGCCCCACGTCCTGCGGGACCACCCCCGCCGACTACCCGAGCAAGGGAATCGGAAACGATGGGTGTCGCATTTCTTTCGGCTCTAGAGAACCGGCATGTCGTAGAAGCGGCAGATCCCGCCGAACTCGTCGGCCTGGAGGCTCGCTCCACCGACCAGCGCGCCGTCGACGTCGGGCTTCTGCATGATGCCCGCGATGTTCGCGGCCTTCACCGAGCCGCCGTACAGGATCCGGATGCTCTCCGCGGCCGCGTCGCCGTGGAGCTCGGCGATCCGTGCCCGCAGAGCGGCGCAGACCTCCTGGGCGTCCTCGGGGGTCGCGACCTCGCCGGTCCCGATGGCCCACACCGGCTCGTAGGCGACCACGAGCCCGGCCACCTGCTCGGCGGTGAAGCCGGCCAGGGAGCCGTCGAGCTGCGCGACGCAGAAGTCGACGTGGGCGCCCTCGCGGCGCACCTCCAGGCCCTCCCCGACGCAGACGATCGGCGTGATGCCGGCCGCGCGGGCCTTGTGCGCCTTCGCGCTCACCAGGGCGTCGTCCTCGTGGTGGTACTCGCGGCGCTCGGAGTGACCGACCACGACGTAGGAGCAGCCGAGCTTGGCCAGCATGGCGGCGGAGATCTCCCCGGTGTACGCGCCGTCGTCGTGGATCGAGATGTCCTGGGCGCCGTACCGGATCCGGAGCTGTCCCCCGTCGACCGTCGTCTGCACCGAGCGGATGTCGGTGAAGGGCGGGACCACGACGACCTCGACACGTCCGTAGTCGTGCTTCTTGTCGGCCAGACCGAGTGCCAGCTTCTGCACCAGGTGCACGGCCTCGTGGTGGTTCAGGTTCATCTTCCAGTTGCCCGCCATCAGCGGGGTGCGCCCGGAATTGGTACTGCCAGCCTTGGCCATCTCAGTCCTTCAGTACGTCGATACCGGGGAGGGTCTTGCCCTCGAGGTACTCCAGCGAAGCCCCACCACCGGTGGAGATGTGGCCGAACTGGTCATCGGAGAACCCGAGAGCCCGTACGGCGGCAGCCGAGTCGCCGCCCCCGACCACGGAGAGCCCGTCGACCTTGGTGAGCGCCTCGGCGACGGCACGGGTGCCCTCGGCGAACGCCGCCTGCTCGAACACGCCCATCGGACCGTTCCAGAACACCGTGCGCGCGTCGGCGAGCGCGGCCGCGAAGGCCTTCCCGGACTCCGGGCCGATGTCCAGGCCCACCTTGTCGGCCGGGATGGCGTCCGCGGCGACGACCTGGGCCGAGGCCTCGTCGCCGAACTTGTCGGCCACCACGACGTCGGTCGGCAGCACGATCGCGACCCCGGACTCCTGAGCACGCGCGAGGTAGGACCGGCAGGTGTCCAGCTGGTCGGACTCGAGCAGCGAGGTGCCGATCTCGTGGCCCTGCGCGGCCAGGAACGTGAACAGCATCCCGCCGCCGATCAGCAGCTTGTCCGCCTTCTCGAGCAGGTTGTCGATGACGCCGAGCTTGTCGGAGACCTTGGACCCACCGAGCACCACGACGTAGGGACGCTCGGGCGACTCGGTGAGCCGCTCCAGCACGGAGAGCTCGGCCGAGACCAGCCCGCCCATCGCCGAGGGCAGACGCGTGGCGATGTCGTAGACCGAGGCCTGCTTGCGGTGCACCACCCCGAACCCGTCGCTGACGAACGCATCCCCCAGCTCGGCGAGCTGGTCGGCGAAGGCTCCCCGCTCGGCGTCGTCCTTGCTGGTCTCGCCGGCGTTGAACCGCACGTTCTCCAGCAGCGCCACGTCACCGTCCTCCAGCGCCGCGACGCAGGAACGTGCGGACTCCCCGACCGTGTCGGTCGCGAACGAGACCGGCGACCCGAGCAGCTCGGCGAGCCGGGACGCGACCGGTGCCAGGGAGTAGCGGTCCTCCGGAGCGCCCTTCGGACGTCCGAGGTGGGCCATCACGACCACCCGCGCACCCGCGTCGCGCAGCTCCGCGATCGTCGGCACCGACGCCCGGATCCGGCCGTCGTCGGTGATCTGCGAGCCGTCGAGCGGGACGTTCAGGTCCGAGCGCACCAGCACCCGGCGACCACGCAGGTCGCCGAGGGAGTCGAGTGACGCCATCTCAGAGCGAGGCGCCGACGTGCGTGATCAGGTCGGCGAGACGGTTCGAGTAGCCCCACTCGTTGTCGTACCAGCCGAGCACCTTGACCTGGTTGCCGATGACCTTGGTCAGCGGGGCGTCGAAGATGCACGAAGCCGGGTCCGTGACGATGTCGGTAGAGACCAGCGGATCGGTCGAGTACTTGAGGTAGCGGCCGTCGGCGGCCTTCTCGACCGCGGCGTTGACCTCCTCCACCGAGGTCTCGCGGCCGGCCTCGAAGGTGAGGTCGGTGGCGGAGCCGGTCGGGACGGGCACGCGCATCGCGTAGCCGTCGAGCTTGCCCTTGAGCTCGGGCAGCACCAGGCCGATCGCCTTGGCGGCGCCGGTCGAGGTCGGGACCAGGTTGAGCGCCGCCGCGCGGGCACGGCGGGGGTCCTTGTGGATGTTGTCCTGCAGGTTCTGGTCCGCGGTGTACGCGTGGATGGTGGTCATCAGGCCCTTGACGATGCCGAGCTCGTCGTGGAGCGCCTTGGCCATCGGGGCGAGGCAGTTGGTGGTGCAGGACGCGTTCGAGATCACGGTGTGCGCGGCCGGGTCGTACAGCTCGTGGTTCACGCCCATCACGACGGTGATGTCCTCGTTGGAGGCGGGCGCGGAGATGATGACCTTCTTGGCTCCGGCGTCGACGTGCGCGCGCGCCTTGGTGGCGTCGGTGAAGAAGCCGGTGGACTCCACCACGACGTCGACCCCGAGGTCGCCCCACTTCAGGGCGCTCGGGTCGCGCTCGGCCGAGACCTCGATCTTCTGGTCACCGACGTGGATCGTCGAGCCGTCAGCGCTGACGTCGGCGTCGAGGCGACCCAAGATCGAGTCGAACTTCAGCAGGTGCGCGAGCGCCGCCGGGTCGGTCAGGTCGTTGACCCCGACGATCTCGATGTCAGCACCCGAGGCGCGGACAGCTCGGAAGAAGTTGCGGCCGATGCGGCCGAAGCCATTGATACCGACGCGGACAGTCACAGCGATGCACTCCTGGAAGACGGAAGACGGGTCACTGTGACACTACCGTGACCTGAAAGGCTGCTGAGAGTCAGGCCTCTTCGGCGAGCATCTCGGGCGTCAGC
>JBJMIO010000011.1:0-10972 GCA_045806765.1 Marmoricola sp. | reverse complement strand
GACCGCCCCGGTGCTCGGGGTCGACGCGTGCGCCGGCGGCTGGGTCGGGGTCTGCCTACGGCCGGGCGACCCGCCGGCGGTGCTCACCGGGGCGGGGATCGCCGCGCTCGGCGAGCTCGCGCGGACCACCGGTCCGGTCTCCGTGGTCGCGGTCGACATCCCGGTCGGGCTGCCCGACGCGGGCAGCAGGCAGGCCGATGCGCTCGCGCGCGCCGAGCTGCCCGGCAAGGGCTCCTCGGTCTTCACCACGCTGACCCGGGCGGCGTACCAGGCCGAGACGTACGCCGAGGCGCGCGAGGCGAACATCGCCGCGACCGGGGGCGCCAGCGCGAGTGCGCAGGCCTACGCCCTGCGCGCCAAGATCCTCGAGGTCGACGCATGGCTGCGCGGGCGCCCGGGCGTCGAGGTCGTCGAGGTCCACCCCGAGCTCAGCTTCGCCCGGATGGCCGGCGAACCGGTCCTGGCGCGCAAGAAGGACAGCGACGGCGTGGCCGCGCGGCGGGCACTGCTGAGCGCAGCCGGCCTGACGGCTCCGCCGTGGTTCCGCGGCTCCGGTTTCGGTGAGGACGACCTGCTGGATGCCTGCGCCGCCGCCTGGAGCGCGGTGCGGCACAGCCAGGGCGTCTCGGAGTCCCTGCCCGAGGTGCCCGAGGTCTTCAGCGACGGGATCCCGGCCGCGATCCGGGTGTGACCGGGGGTCCCGCCGGTCGGCCCGGGTTCACCGGCCCTGGGCCCGGCTGGGAGGATGGAGGGGTGATCTCCTCGACCCCCTCGCGCACCGACGTGCTCGTCGTCGGCGCCGGCCCGGCCGGTTCCTCGGCCGCGGCGTGGGCGGCCCGGGCGGGACGCGAGACGGTGCTGGTCGACGCGGCGGTCTTCCCCCGCGACAAGACCTGCGGTGACGGGCTGACCCCGCGCGCGATCGCGGAGCTGGACCGGCTCGGCCTCGACGACTGGGTCCGCGCGCACACGGTCAACCAGGGCCTGCGGGCGCACGGCTTCGGCCAGACGCTGCTCCTGCCCTGGCCCGGACCCGGCAAGAACGGCAAGGGCCTGCCGGCGTACGGGTCGGCCGTGGCGCGCACCGAGCTCGACGACCACCTGCGGACCACGGCGATCAAGTCCGGCGCGATCGCGATCGACGGAGCTCGCGCGGTCGACGTGCGCCGCGACGGTGCCCGGGTCGCGGCCGTGATCTTCGAGAAGGGCGAGGAACGCTTCGAGATCGCCTGCGAGCGACTCGTGGTCGCCGACGGCGTCCGGTCGGGCCTCGGCAAGGTGCTCGGGCGCGAGTGGCACCGCGAGACCGTCTACGGGGTGGCCGGCCGGTCCTACATCGACTCAGGGATGTCGGAGGACCCGTGGATCAGCTCGCACCTCGAGCTGCGCGGGGAGAACGACGAGATCCTCTCGGGCTACGGCTGGATCTTCCCCCTCGGCGACGGTTCGGTGAACCTCGGCGTCGGCACGCTGGCGACCGCCAAGCGACCGGCCGAGGTCGCCCTGCGCCCGCTGATGAAGCACTACGCCGAGCAGCGCCGCGAGGACTTCCGGCTCAGCGGTGACCTGCGGATGCCGACCTCGGCGCTGCTGCCGATGGGTGGTGCGGTCTCGAACGTTGCCGGCCCGAACTGGGCACTGATCGGGGACGCCGCGGCGTGCGTGAACCCGCTGAACGGCGAGGGCATCGACTACGGGCTGGAGACCGGTCGCCTGGTGGTCGACGTGCTCAACGACCTGGATTCCGGCGAGGACCTCTCGGTCGTCTGGCCGACGCTGCTGCGCGAGCACTACGGCGAGGCGTTCTCGATCGCCCGGCGGCTGGCGGCGATCGTCACCGTGCCGCGGATCCTGCCGGCGCTCGGCCCCGTCGGGATGCGCTCGGACTGGATGATGACCCTGGCCCTGCGCTGGATGGGCAACCTGGTGACCGAGGAGGACCGCGACCGCGCGGCCCGGATCTGGCGCTGGGCCGGCAAGCGCTCGGTCAAGCTGGACGCCCGCCCGCCGTTCAGCTGACGGTGCCTCCTTCGACATCCGCACCGGCGCGGGTGTCGAATGCCTTCCATGACGGACCGGGTGTACCGCACGGTCAACCGCCTGGGCCGGATCGGCCTGGGCGCGCTGCGCGTGGACGTGCGCGCGCAGGGCCTCGAGCACCTGCCCGTCTCGGGGCCCGTGGTGCTGGCCTGCAACCACGTCTCCTACCTCGACTTCGTCGTCCTCGAGCGGGCTGCGGTGCAGCGCGGTCGCTACGTGCGCTTCCTGACCCGGTACGACGTGTGGCGACCGGGGGCGCTCGGCTGGGCGATGGACCGGATGGGTCACGTCCCGGTCGACCGCGCCGACCCGGTCACGGCCTACCTGCGGGCCCGGCGGCTGCTCCGCGCCGGCGAGTCGGTCGGGGTGTTCCCCGAGGCGGGGATCAGCTACTCCTACACGGTGCGCAGCCTGATGCGTGGGGCGGCTGCCCTGGCCCGGGAGACCGGGGCGCCGCTGGTTCCGGTGGCGGTGTGGGGCTCCCAGCGGATCTTCACCGTCGGCATCCCCGAGCCGCCTGCCGACCTGACCCGGGGACGGCGGATCGACGTCGTGCTCGGCGCGCCGCTCGAGGTCGGACCGGGGGCCGACCTCGCGGGGGTGACCACCGCGCTGGGGGAGCGGCTGACCAGCATGCTGGAGGAGCTCCAGCTCCGCGGTGAGCACCGGCCGCGTCCCGGTGAGCACGCGACCTGGTACCCGGCGCACCTCGGCGGACACGCCCCGACGCGCAGCGAGGCGTTCGCGTTCGAGGACGTCCCCGCGAGCGCGGTCAGGCCGACGTGGGGGCCCGCCTGGGCTCCTGCTCCTGCTTCCGCTCCGGCAGCCGGTCCTGGACTCGGCCCTGGAGCCAGCCGAGAGGGTCCGCCAGGGGACTCAGACGGCGGACCACCGGCGGGGTCGCCAGCAGCAGTGCGAGGGTGATCGCCACGGCGGTCGGCCACCAGAACGCGAGCGCCAGGTTGCCGCCCACCGCGTCGGGGTAGCTCGAACGCCCCAGGGCGACCACGAAGAAGTCGTGGAACAGGTAGACGATCAGCGTCGCGCTGCCCAGCGTGGTGAACCAGCTGCGCACCCGCGGCACCACCGCGAAGACGGCGGCGGCGCCGAGCAGCCCGCTGGCGATCAGCACGAGGCGCGTCACCATGCCGGCGACCGGGGCGGTGTGCAGCGCGGCGTACGGGTAGTCGTAGTAGAGCCAGTCGGTCGGCAGGTGCTCGACCAGGTGACGTGCGACCACGAGGTAGGCGCCGAGGACGGCGATCGCAGCCGGCAGCACGGCAGGGTGCCGCAGCCGGTCCCAGTCCTCGCGCCGCAGGTGCAGACCGACGACGAAGAAAGGCAGGAAGCCGAGGATCCGGGCGAGGTCGAGCTCGGTCCACGTGACCAGTCCGGAGGCCAGGCTGATCGCGACCGAGGCCGCGATCGCGGGCCAGCGCGGGATGCGCAGCACCAGCGGGGTGATCAGCCGCCACGCGAACAGCGCGACGAGGAACCACATCGGGGAGTTGGGCACGAGCAGCGGGTGCGCCACCGCGTGGTCGCCCATCAGGTGCTTGAGCTCCAGCAGCGCGGACTCGAAGAGCAGGTAGGGCACCGCGACCGTGCGCACCAGCGACCACACTCGTGCCGGTTCCCAGGTCATCGAGCGCGACAGGTAGCCGGTGACCAGGACGAAGGCGGGCATGTGGAAGAGGTAGATGAAGTGGTAGGCCCAGGTGCTGGTCTGCGTCGCGGGCAGCTGCGACCAGGTGTGCCCGAGCACCACCAGGACGATCAGCACCATCTTGGTGTTGTCGAACCAGGGGTCCCGGCGCTGCTTGGGCTCAGGGCGGAACGCCGGCTCCGCCACGGCGGGGATCGGAGCGCGCTCGAGGACCGGGCTGCGTAGAGTCGCCATGTGACAGAGGTACCCGGCGAGCCTGTGCGCCAAGCGTCAGGAATCTCTCACCCGCGTGAACGCACGGTGGATCCGGGCGAAAACGGACGTGATCTTCCTCGCAGGCAGCGGGTGGCCGCCTACGCGATCATCATCCGCGACGAGGTCGTGCTGCTCTCGCGGCTGGCGCCGTACCTCGGGCCCGCCGAGCAGTGGACGCTGCCCGGGGGCGGCATCGACTTCGGCGAGGACCCGCGCGACGCGGTCGTGCGCGAGGTGCACGAGGAGACCGGGCTCAGCGTCGAGGTCGGCGACCGGGCGTGGATCGACTCGGCACGCCGGCAGGGCAGTGACCTGGACCTGCACTCGGTCCGGATGGTCTTCGAGGGATGGGCGCCGCTGGACAGCCCGGAGCCCCGCGTGGTCGAGGTGGACGGGTCGACGGTGGACGCGCGCTGGGTGCCGCTGGAGGCGGTCCTGGACGGGTCCTGGCCGCTGGTCGGCTGGGTCCGCGCAGCGATCGTGGAGCACCAGACGACCCGGCGGCAGCGACTGGCCGCCAAGGGCCTGGTGCGGCGGGGGAGCGCGGTGCTGCTCGCGCGCCTGAGCCCGTACGCCGTGGAGACCGGGTCGTGGACGCTGCCCGGGGGCGGGGTCGACCACGGCGAGCGCCCCGCGGACGCGCTCGCCCGCGAGATGCTCGAGGAGACCGGTCTGGTCGCCGAGGTGGGCGCCCTGCTCAGCGTGCACGACCTGCACCTCGTCGGTACCGCTCCGAACGGCCGGCACGAGGACTTCCACGCGGTCAACCTCGTCTTCGAGGTCACCGTGCCCGAGGACGCGGAGCCGGCCGTCCAGGAGGTCGGCGGGACCACCGACGCGGTCGCCTGGGTCGAGCTGGCCGACATCTCATCGGGGGCGGTCGAGGTCACCGAGGTGGTGCGGCACGCGCTAGGTTTCGCCCCATGAGCGAGTCGGTCTTCACCTACGGTGCGCCCGGCCTGAAGTTCGGGACCGGGGCCTCGGACGAGATCGGGTTCGACCTCAGCCAGTACGACGTGAAGCGGGTCCTGGTGCTCACCGACCCGGGCGTCGCGGCCACCGGGCACCCGCAGCGGGTGGCCGACCAGATGGCCGCGTTCGGCATCGAGGCGGCGGTCTTCGCCGACGTACGGGTCGAGCCGACCGACGCGAGCTTCGAGGCCGCGATCGCCCACGCCCGCGACACCGGTCCCTGGGACGCCTACGTCGCTGTCGGCGGCGGCTCCTCGATCGACACCGCCAAGGCCGTCAACCTGATGACCACCAACGACGGTGAGCTGATGGACTACGTCAACGCGCCGGTGGGGCGGGCCCGCGCGCCGCGCAACCCCCTCAAGCCGCTGGTCGCCGTGCCGACCACCACCGGCACGGGCGCTGAGTCGACGACGATCTGCGTGCTCGACGTGCTCGCCCAGAAGGTGAAGACGGGGATCAGCCACGCCCGTCTGCGCCCCACGCTGGCGGTCGTCGACCCGTCGCTGACCATGACGCAGCCCGCTGGTGTCACGGCCGCGGCCGGGATGGACATCCTCTGCCACGCGCTGGAGTCCTACACCGCGCGCCCGTTCACCTCCTACGAACGCAAGAAGCCCGAGCAGCGCGTTCCGTACTGCGGCTCCAACCCGATCTCGGACCTGTGGTCCGAGCACGCGATGGCGCTGCTGGCGACCTCCTTCCGCCAGGCCGTGCGCGACGGTGACGACGTGCACGCCCGCGAGCAGATGGCGCTGGCCGCCACCATGGCCGGGCTCGGATTCGGCAACGCCGGGGTGCACATCCCGCACGCCAACGCCTACCCGATCGCCGGCCGCGTGCACGAGAGCTGCCCCGACTTCCGTCCCGCGGGCTACGACGCCGACGAGGCGATGGTCCCGCACGGGATGGCGGTCTCGCTGACCGCGCCGGAGGCGTTCCGCTGGACCTTCGCGTCCAGCCCCGAGCGGCACCTGCGCGCCGCCACCCTGCTGGCACCCGGCCACGAGCACGGCGCCGGCCCGGACACGCTGCCGGCGGTGCTGGCCGACCTGATGCGCGACATCGCGATCCCCAACGGGCTCGGCGACGTGGGCTACGCCGAGGGCGACGTGGACGACCTGGTCGAGGGCACGATGAAGCAGCAGCGGCTGCTCGCGACCGCCCCGCGCGAGGTCACCGAGGAGGACGTCGCCGGGATCCTGTCGCGCTCGCTGGAGCTGTGGTGAGCGATCGCGGTTGCGTCGAGGCCCTCGCGCAGGCCGGCCTCGAGACCGATGCCTCGGCGCTCGCCCGCTCGATGTACTCCGGCGACGCCTCGCTCTACCGGATCCCCCCGCAGGTCGTGGTCTACCCGCGCGACGCCGACGACGTGCTGGCCGTGCTCGCGGTGGCCCGCGAGTTCGAGGGCAGCGTCACCATGCGCGGAGCGGGCACCTCGATCGCGGGCAACGCGATCGGCCCCGGCATCGTGGTCGACACCACCCGGCACCTGAACAAGCTGCTGCGCCTCGACCCGGAGTCGCGCACGGCGACCGTGCAGCCCGGCATCGTGCACGCGGCCCTGCAGAAGCACGCGGTCCCGCACGGGCTCCGCTTCGGCCCCGATCCCTCGACGCACACCCGCTGCACGATCGGCGGGATGATCGGCAACAACGCCTGCGGATCGCGTGCGCTCGGCTACGGGCGCACGGCCGACAACGTGATCGCGCTCAAGGTGGCGCTCGCCGACGGCGAGGTCGTCGGTCCCCAGGGCACGCTGCACGCGCCCGGTTTCTCGGTCGAGGAGGAGCGCGGCATCCGCGGGTTCGACGTCGACTCCCGGCCGCGTGCTCGTCAGCTCGCGGCCCTGGACGCGCTCGTCGACGCGCACCTCGGCCTGATCCGCACCGAGTTCGGCACCTTCGGCCGGCAGGTCTCCGGCTACTCCCTGGAGCACCTGCTGCCGGAGAACAAGCGCAACTTCGACCGCTTCCTGGTCGGCACCGAAGGGACTCTGGGCGTCGTGCTGGAGGCGACCGTCCGTCTGGTGGAGGACGCGCCGTTCCGTGCGCTCGCGGTGCTCGGCTTCGCCTCGATGGCTGATGCCGCCGACGCCGTGCCCGGCATCCTGGCAGCGGCCTCCGGCCTGGACGGCGAGCTGACCGCCTGCGAGGGCCTGGACCACCGGATCACCGATCTGGTCGCCCGGGTGCCCGAGCTGCCCGAAGGCCGGGGTTGGCTGTTCGTCGAGCTCACCGGAGACTCGGCCGCGGTCGCCGAAGGGTCTGCCGCGGCGGTCGCGGGTGCCGCCGGGGTCCCGGCGCGGGTGGTCACCGGCCTGGCCGAGCAGGCTGCGCTGTGGCGCATCCGCGAGGACGGCGCCGGCCTGGCCGCGCGCTCGCTGACGCGTCCGGCGCACGCGGGCTGGGAGGACGCCGCAGTGCCGCCCGAGCGCCTGGGTGACTACCTGCGCGACTTCGAGACGCTGCTGACCGGGTACGGCCTGGACACCGTTCCCTACGGCCACTTCGGCGACGGCTGCGTGCACGCGCGGATCGACTTCGAGCTCGACGACGAGCCCGGCCGCAAGAACTACCGCGCGTTCACCGAGGCCGCCGCGGACCTGGTCGCCTCCTACGGCGGCTCGATGAGCGGCGAGCACGGGGACGGCCGGGCCCGCTCGGAGCTGCTCGGGCGGATGTACACCCCGGCGGCGCTCGAGCTGATGGCCGCGGTCAAGAACGCGCTCGACCCGGGCAACGTGCTCAACCCCGGCGTCCTGGTCGACCCCGACCCGCTGGACGCCTCGCTGCGGCTGGCGAGCCCGCCCCGCGGGGTGCTCGCCGAGCTGTACGGCGACGCCCACCGCTGCACCGGCGTCGGTCGGTGCGTCGCGGACAACACCGCCTCGGGCGGCGTGATGTGCCCCTCCTACCTGGCCACCCGCAACGAGAAGGACAGCACCCGCGGGCGGTCACGGGTGCTCCAGGACGTCGTCTCGGGCCACCTCGCGGTCACCGACCAGGCTGTCGAGGACGCGCTGGACCTCTGCCTCTCGTGCAAGGGCTGCGCGCACGACTGCCCGACCGGCGTGGACATGGCGACGTACAAGTCCAAGGTGCTCGAGGCCAAGTACGCCGGGAAGCGCCGTCCGCGCTCGCACTACACCCTGGGCCGGCTGCCGAAGTGGGCAGCGATGGCTCCGCCGGGCCTGGCCAACACGATGCTGCGCAGCAACCTGGTCGCCCGGGTGGCCAAGCGCGCCGCCGGGATCGACGCACGTCGCAGCCTGCCCGAGTTCAGCCGCAAGCGGTTACGCTCCTTCGCCAAGCCCTCGCGGGTGCGGCCGGCCGGCACCCCGGACGTGTGGATCTGGGCGGACAGCTTCACCGACCACTTCGGCTCGCACACCGGCCAGGCCGCCCTCGAGCTCCTCGCTGCGGCGGGGATCGAGGCCAAGGTCATCCCCGAGCGCGCCTGCTGCGCGCTGACCTGGGTGACCACCGGTCAGCTGGACCAGGCGCGGTCGATCCTGCGCTCCTCGCTCCGCACGCTCTACCCCTACGTCGCCAGCGGCGTTCCGGTCCTCGGCCTCGAGCCGAGCTGCCTGGCCAGCCTTCGCAGCGATGCAGCCGAGCTGCTCGAGGCCGAGCCCGGTGAGCACGAGCGGGCGCTGGAGGTGGCCGCGGGCATGGTGACCTTCGCCGAGCTGCTCGAGCGCCTGGCAGCCGAGGGCCGGTGGCAGGCTCCGGACCTGAGCGGGGTCGAGGTCGTCGTCCAGCCGCACTGCCACCACGCGAGCGTGCTCGGATTCGAGGCGGACCTGGCGCTGCTGGACGCCACCGGGGCGCAGGTCAACCGTCTGGGTGGTTGCTGCGGCCTGGCCGGCAACTTCGGGGTCGAGCAGGGGCACTACGAGGTCAGCGTCGCGGTGGCCGAGCAGTCCCTGCTCCCGGCGGTCCGGGCGGCCGGACCGGACACCGTCTTCCTGGCCGACGGGATGTCGTGCCGGATCCAGCTGGCCGACCTGGCCGACGTACGGGCGCTGCACCTGGCTGAGCTGCTGGCCTCGGCGCCGGTGCGTGCGCGGGTCTCAGAACAGGTCGACGACTGAGCCCTTCGGGCGCACCTTCATCCCGTCGGCGGGGCGCATCGGCTCGGGCCACTTCGGGGTGAGGCCGCCTCCGATCGGGCGTCCCCGGTAGCGGCGCACCGCGGCGGGCAGCACCCAGCCCTGCCACCAGTCCCGCTCCTCGGCGAGCGCCTCGCGCCAGGTCCGCTGCTCGATCGAGCCCAGGTCGCGCAGCGTGATGGTGTGGTCGACCTGGAGGGTGCGCAGGACCGCGGCGGCCAGGTAGCGGTGGCCGTGCCGCGACATGTGCAGCCGGTCCGGCTCCCACATCCGGGGGTGCGAGAACGCCCGCATCGCCCAGTGGTCGACCAGCAGCGCGTCGTGGGCCAGGGCCACCTCGCGGACCCGGCGGTTGAACTGGTTGTTGCGGATCCGCAGCGGTTCGAGGAGCGGGGAGAGGCGGACGTCGTAGGAGGTGAAGAGCAGCACCCGGGCGCCGGTGGCGGCCAGCCGCGCGACGGCCTTCTCGTAGCGCCCGAGCACGTCCTCGAGGTCGACGCGGATCTGCAGGATGTCGTTGCCGCCGGCGAAGAACGAGACCAGCGTGGGCTCCAACGCCTCGATCCGCTCGACCTGGTGCTCCAGGACGTCGTCCAGGACCCGGCTGCGCAGGGCGAGGTTGACGTACTCGGTGGCCGGGTCGGCCTTGGCCAGCTGCCGGGCGACCCGGTCGGCCCAGCCGCGCACCCCGTTGGGGTACCGCTCGTCCCAGTCCCCGACGCCCTCGGTGAAGGAATCCCCGAGCGCCACGAACCGCTGCGTCATGGGGCGAGGATGCCGGGGTCGGCTGACCGGGAGGCCAACGCGGGGTGAACCGCGCCCGACGCGGCGGTGGTGGGCCCGAGGCGATTTTGACCCCCGGTACCGCAGCCGGTAATCTCAATCCTTGTGTCTGGGCAACCCAGGCGTCTCGGCATGCCCCGAGGCAGCGAGAGTCTGACGGACTGCCGCTCATCGCACCATCGCAACGAGCAACATCATCGTGCCCGGCAGAGCGCCGGCACTGAGAGCAGAAAAGAAAGGGAACCACACAGGTGCCCACAATCAACCAGCTGGTCCGCAAGGGCCGCCAGGACAAGGTGTCGAAGAACAAGACGCCTGCCCTGAAGGGTTCGCCCCAGCGACGCGGCGTCTGCACGCGCGTCTACACCACCACCCCGAAGAAGCCGAACTCCGCCCTCCGCAAGGTCGCCCGCGTGCGCCTCTCGAGCGGCGTCGAGGTCACGGCGTACATCCCGGGCGTGGGCCACAACCTCCAGGAGCACTCGATCGTGCTCGTCCGCGGCGGCCGTGTGAAGGACCTTCCCGGCGTCCGCTACAAGATCATCCGAGGCACCCTCGACACCCAGGGCGTCAAGAACCGCAAGCAGGCTCGCAGCCGCTACGGCGCCAAGAAGGAGAAGAGCTAATGCCTCGCAAGGGTCCCGCTCCCAAGCGCCCCGTCGTCGTCGACCCGGTCTACGGCTCGCAGGTCGTCACGCAGCTCGTCTCCAAGGTGCTCCAGGACGGCAAGAAGCAGACCGCCCAGCGGATCGTCTACAAGGCCCTCGAGGGCGCCCGCGAGAAGACCGGCACCGACCCGGTCGTCACGCTCAAGCGCGCGCTCGACAACGTCAAGCCCGCCATCGAGGTCAAGAGCCGCCGTGTCGGTGGCGCGACGTACCAGGTCCCGATCGAGGTCAAGGGCACGCGCGGCACCACGCTCGCGCTGCGGTGGCTGGTCGGCTACGCCGCGGACCGTCGCGAGAAGACGATGTCCGAGCGGCTGATGAACGAGATCCTCGACGCGAGCAACGGCCTGGGCGCCGCTGTGAAGAAGCGCGAGGACACCCACAAGATGGCCGAGTCCAACAAGGCCTTCGCCCACTACCGCTGGTGACGCGACGTGGGGGCCCGGCCCGAACGGCCGGCCTCCACGCCCACCG
>JBJMIO010000010.1:0-5936 GCA_045806765.1 Marmoricola sp. | reverse complement strand
GGGGTGACGCGGACGCGCGTCCCGAGGGCGAGCCGTTCGAGGTCGTCGTGGGCAACGGCACCGAGTGGAAGCTCCCCGCCGACCTCGGTCGCCGGTTCGCTGCGGTCTCGGGCGACTACAACCCGATCCACCTCTACCCGCTGACCGCCAAGGCGTTCGGGTTCCCGAGCCAGATCGCGCACGGCATCTGGTCCAAGGCCCGCTGCGTCGCCGCGATGGACAGCCGGGTGCCCGACGCGGCACGCGTCGAGGTCGAGTTCAAGAAGCCGATCATCCTGCCGACCAAGGTGGCCTTCGGGTCGCGGATCGTCGACGACGGACCGGTCAAGGGGCTGGACTTCTCGCTGACGAATCCGAAGAACGGCGCGCCGCACCTGGTCGGTCGCGTGCGCTGAGGCGCCTCGCGGGGTAGACCTCCGGGGTGAGGTCCACGCGTGCCGTCCTCGTCCTGCTCGTCCTGCTCCTCCTCGGGAGAAGCCTGACGGCAACTGCCGCGAGCTCAGCAGCTCGGGGTGTGCAGCTCGGCGGGGTCACCGTCAGGATCGGCCCAGGGACGACGCAGGTCGTCACGGTCGACCACAGCTCTGGCAGCCACGCGCGGATCATCTTGTGGCAGCGGCGCTCGGATGGCGGCTGGGCCGCAGTGCTGCACAGCCGCTCCGCCCGGACCGGGTACGGCGGGCTGGTGGCCGGGACCAGGCGCAAGCAGGGCACCGGGACGACTCCCCTGGGCACCTACCCGTTGCTGTTCGCCTTCGGCACCGAACCGCGGGAGAACGGCTGGAAGGTGGCGTACCGGTCGATCGGACCGGACGACTACTGGGTGGAGGACAACCGGTCGGCGTACTACAACCGCTACCGCAGCAGGGCCGAGGGCGGGTTCCGCTACTGGCTCGACCCGCGCAGCGTGAACGGCTCTGAGCGGCTGGCCGCCTACCCGCGGCAGTACCGGTTGGCGCTCGTCATCGGCTACAACTACACCCACCGCGTGCGCTACCGCGGCGCCGGGATCTTCCTGCACGTCAACGGCTCCGGGCCCACCTCGGGCTGCGTCTCCGCGCCCCTGTGGTTCCTGCGCGGCACGGTGGCCCGGCTCGACCCGGCCGCGCACCCGGTCATTGCGATCGGCCGCTGAAGGGGCTGGCTCAGGTCGCCGGCGGGCTGTAGCGGATCAGGCCTTCCTGGGCCACGCTGGCGACCAAGCGGCCGTCGGCGGTGAAGATGCGCGCGATCGCCAGCCCGCGTCCGCCGGAGGCAGACGGGCTGTGCTGGTCGTAGAGCCACCACTCGTCGGAGCGGAACGGACGGTGGAACCAGATCGAGTGGTCCAGGGATGCCGCCTGCACGCCGGGCGAGCCGATGAAGACCTGGTGCGGGATGAGTGTCGAGCCGAGCAACGTCATGTCGCTGGCGTAGGTGAACGCCGCGGTGTGCAGCAGCGGGTCGTCCGGCAGGTCCCCGGCCACCCGGATCCAGAGCCGCGCCTTGGCCGGCTTGGTCTCGTGCTTGAACTCACCGCCCGGCCGCGAGTTGCCGGCGAAGCGCACCTCGAGCGCGCCCCACTCCTTGGGCCAGTCCTCGTCGTTGCCGCGGGCGCGGAAGATCTCGGCGAGGTCGACGCAGTCCTCGGGCGCCGGCACGTCGGGCATCTTGTCCTGGTGGTCCAGGCCCTCCTCGGGGATCTGGTAGTTCAGCGTCATCGCGAAGATCGGGCGTCCGTGCTGGCGCGCGAGCACCCGCCGGGTCGCGAAGGAGCGGCCGTCGCGCACGTCCTCGACGTCGTAGACGATCGGGACCGCGGTGTCGCCGGGGCGCAGGAAGTAGGAGTGCAGCGAGTGCACGACGTACGCCGGGTCGACCGTGCGCGTCGCCGCGACCAGGGCGTGCGCGGCGACCTGGCCACCGAAGACGCGCTGCAGCGACGTCGCCGGCTGGCGTCCGCGGAACAGGTTGTCCTCGATCGCCTCGAGGTCGAGCAGGTCGAGGAACTCGTCCACCGTGGAGACCACCGGGCTCACTCCTCGTCGTTCTGGTCGAGACCGGCGAGGAACTGCTCGAACGCATGCCCGAGCTCATCACCGGTGGGCAGCTCGCCGTTCTCGCGCAGCGCCTCGCCCAGGGCGTCCTCGCCGCCGTCGAGCAGGTTCTGCCCGGCGGAGTGGAACGCGTCGTACTGCTGCTCGAGGCCGTGCACGACCGCGCCCACCTCCTCGGAGTCCGCGACCTGGGTCGCGATCTCGGCGCGGCGCTCGTTCGCGGCCTCGTCGAGCTCGGCGGTGTCCCAGCGCAGACCAGTGACAGCACCGACCTGGGCCAGCATCGCCGAGGACGCCTCGGGGTAGGGGAACTGCGCGACGTAGTGCGGGATGTGCGCGACGAAGCCGCACGCGTCGTGGCCCCACTCCCCCAGCCGCAGCTCGAGGAGCGCCTGGGCGCTGGACGGGATCCGGATCTCACCGGCCCACACGTTGCCGGAGATCAGCAGCCGCTTGGCGGTCGCGTGGTTGGTCAGCTGCACCGGCCGGGTGTGCGGCACCGCCATCGGCACCGAGCCCATCGAGACCACCAGGCGCACCTCGAAGTGCTCGATGACCTTGCCCACGGCCTCGGCGAAGCCCTCCCAGCGGATGTCGGGCTCGGGCCCGGTCAGGAGCAGGTACGGCGTGTTGGCCTGGTCGTGCAGGAGCCGTACGACGAGCCGCGGCGCGTCGTAGTCGGTGTAGTGGTCCTCGAAGAAGGTCATCGGGGGCCGCCGGGCGCGGTAGTCGTAGAACTCGTCGACCTCGAAGCTGGCCACCACGCGGCTGGAGAAGTTCTCCAGCAGGTGACCGGCCGCGATCGCGGAGGCGTTGCCGGCGTCGAGGAACCCGTCGAGCGCGACCACGAGCACGGGGCCGTCGCTGAGTCCCTCGAGCTCGGGGACGTCGTCGACGATGTGCACGAAACGTGCCTGGGTCACGGTTGCTCCTCAACGAAACGGGTGGGGCTGAGTCCAGCCTAGAGAACACAACCACCGGTCGATCGACGATATGCCCCGTTCCGGGCGTGATCCGTCTCGCTATCCGTAGATGCGCAGGATGCGGCGCTCGGCGCGCCGCGCCAGCTGGGCCGAGTCGAAGCCCAGCACGCGTTGCAGCACCACGTCCTGGTCCTCGTCCGCGGTGCCCTCGCCGCCGTCGTGCAGGGCGTCCATCAGCTCCCACAGCTTGGGCTCGCCCTGGGTGGCCGCGATGTAGTCGCACGCCATCCAGGAGAGCGCGTAGTTCCAGGCCTGGTCGCGGCCGTTGAACGTCTGGGAGGACGGCATCTCGGGGTCTCCCTCGCGTGCGCGGGTGACCGCGACGGTGGCGATCCTGCGCTGGTCCCCCGGGATCGAGCGCGCCCCCATGTACTCGGCCAGGCCCTCGGCGAACCAGACCGGGGCGCCGTCGTCGCGCTGGCCGACGGCGACGTGGGTGAGCTCGTGGCGGATGATCCGGTCCAGGAACGGCTGGCCGGCCCGGATCGAGCTCTGCAGCAGCGTGAACCGGATGCCGGCGACGGCCGGCTGGCCGAGCACGGCGTACATCGGGAAGGTCATCGCGCCGAGGTGGCTGATGTTGCCGCCCGGGACCCCGTCGAAGGAGTCGAGCACAGCCTTCTTGGCGAAGACGTAGACGACCACCTTGCCGTTCCAGCGGAAGGGCACCCCGGAGGTGATGTCGGCGATCCCGCGGCGCAAGGCGTCGGAGACCTCGCCGGCCTCCGACCAGGTCTGGTCGTCGTAGATCTGCAGCGTCGTGCCGGAACGCCGCACGTGCACCGTGACCAGGTCCCACGGTGCCGGGCTGGAGCCCGGGAACTGGCGGCCCGCGCCGGTCTCCTCGGAGATGATCAGCGGCACGCCGCCGACGCGGCCGAAGGCGAAGCCCGAGATCCGGGTGACCGGGACGCGGTCGAACCCGCGCAGCTGGGTCGCGACGCGGACCTGCGGGACCGAGACGTCGCTGCCCCACGTGCTGGCCCGCAGCTGGTCGGGCCAGGCCGACTTGAGCACCGTGTAGCGCAGCATCTGCACCGGAAGCTCCTCGATGTTGGCGAAGTAGCGCCGCTGGCGGCGTACGAGTGCCTTGTCCGAGGTGTCGAGGGTGGCGAGGAACTCCTTGAGGTCGTCCTTGCTCAGGGCATCCGCACGCTGGTCGAGCAGCTGCTGGGCCTCCGCGGAAGTCACGGTCCCGGGACCGTCGCCTCCGGAGCCGTCCTTGGAGCAGGCTGCCAGGGACCCGGCGCCCACGGTGAGCACGACGACGAGAGCGGCCCGTGCGCCGCGCAGACCCCACCCCACGTCGGACCTAGTCGACGTCGACCAGTGGGTGGCCCGCGTCCAGAGCCGTCACGTCCTCGACGATCTGCCGGGCCAGCGCCTGCGCCGTCAGGCCGATCCGCTCGAGGATCGCGTCGCGCTTGGCGTGGTCCAGGAACTCCTGCGGGATGCCGTGCAGGCGGAACGGCACGGCGACGCGCTCCTCGCTCAGCAGCGCGAGCAGGTTGGAGCCGAAGCCGCCGACCTTGCCGTTGTCCTCGACGCTGACCACCAGCCGGTGCTGGGCGGCGAGCGGCACCAGCGCGGGCTCGATGGGCTTGACCCAGCGCGGGTCCACCACCGTGACGCCGATGCCCTGGTCGGTCAGCCGCGAGGCCACGTCGACCGCGGTCTCGGCCATCGACCCGGCCGCCACGATCAGCACGTCCTTGTCACCGCGGCGCACCAGCACGTCGGCGGCGCCGACCTTGGAGACCGCCGGGATGTCCTGCTCGGGCGGCGCGCCCTTGGGGAGCCGCACGATCGTCGGTGCGTCCTCGACGGCGACGGCCTCGCGGAGCAGCTCGCGCACGCGGGCACCGTCACGGGGAGCGGCGAGGCGCAGCCCCGGGACGACCTGGAAGATCGACATGTCCCACATACCGTTGTGGCTCGCACCGTCGTCGCCGGTGACGCCGGCGCGGTCGGTGACGAAGGTGACGCCGCAGCGGTGCAGCGCGACGTCCATCAGTACCTGGTCGAAGGCGCGGTTCATGAACGTCGCGTAGATCGCGACCACGGGGTGCAGGCCGCCCATCGCGAGGCCGGCCGCGCTGGTGACCGCGTGCTGCTCGGCGATGCCGACGTCGAAGGTGCGCTCGGGGAACCGGGCCGCGAACCGCTCGAGGCCGACCGGGTAGAGCATCGCGGCGGTGATCGCCACGATGTCCTGGCGCTCCTCACCGATCGCAACGATCTCGTCGGTGAAGAAGTCGGTCCAGATCCGCCCCTTCGGGCGCGGCACCCCGGTCTCGGGGTCCATCGGGCCCACCTGGTGCATCTGGTCGGCCTCGTTGCGCTCGGCCGGGTGGTAGCCGAAGCCCTTCTGGGTCATCACGTGCACGATGACCGGACCGCCGAAGCGCTTGGCCTGCAGCAGGGCCTGCTCGACGGCCGGGCGGTCGTGCCCGTCGATCGGGCCGACGTACTTCAGGCCGAGGTCCTCGAAGAGGCCCTGGGGCGCGAGTGCGTCCTTCATGCCCTTCTTCATCGCGTGCAGCGCGTCGTAGACCGCCGGGCCGACGCCGCGCACGCCGTTGAGCTTGCGCTTGACCTGGTCGAGCACCTGCTCGTAGCGCGGGTTGGTGCGCAGCGTGGTCAGGTGGGAGGCGAGGCCGCCGACGGTCGGCATGTAGGAGCGGCCGTTGTCGTTGACGATCATCACCAGCGAGCGGTCCTTGCCGACCGCGATGTTGTTCAGCGCCTCCCAGGCCATCCCGCCGGTCAGCGCTCCGTCGCCGATGACGGCCACGACGTGCCGGTCCTCACCGCGGATCGCGTAGGCCTTGGCCAGGCCGTCGGCGTAGGACAGCGAGGTGGAGGCGTGCGAGTTCTCCACCAGGTCGTGCTCGGACTCCGCCCGGCTGGGGTAGCC
>JBJMIO010000009.1:0-12095 GCA_045806765.1 Marmoricola sp. | reverse complement strand
TCTTCGGGGTGGGGGGCAAGTGAGCGACGAACGCAGGGACAGGGCGCCGGCGGTCTGGGAGGGCGCGGCTGACGCGCTGCCCGGGGTGGCACGGATTGCCGGTACGGCGTGGCTGCGCTCGGCGACGTGGGCCGCGGGCTCGAGTGCCCGCTCCGCGCGGAACCTCGCCCGCGCGCTGACCGACCCGACCGCTGCCGGAGAGCTGGTGCGCGGGGTCGCGACCGACCTCGCCGACGCCACCCGGGCGATCTCGACGGTCGCGGCGAAGGTCTCCAGCGGAGTGCCGATCCCGGTCGCGCTGTTCGAGGCCAGCGTCACCCTCACCTCGGTGATGGCCCCTGACGAGCACGAGCGGTCCGGCAAGCGCGAGCTGTCGCTGCGCGAGCGCGGCGAGGAGCTGCTGCGCAAGTCGCGCGACGTCTGGAGCGACGACGAGGCGCACCCGGCGTACGGACGGATCCTCGACGAGGTCGCCCCCGACGAGGCCCGCATCCTGATGCTGCTGCTGCGCGGCGGCCCGCAGCCGTCGGTCGACGTGCGCACCGGCGGCCCCGTCGGCATGGTGAGCTCCTCGCTGCTCTCGGCGGGTCTGACGATGATCGGTCCGCGCGCGGGTGTGCGCTACCTCGACGAGGTCCCGGCGTACCTGAACAACCTCTTCCGGCTCGGCCTCATCTGGTTCTCCCGCGAGCAGCTCGAGGACCCGCTGGAGTACCAGGTCGTCGAGGCGCAGCCGGACGAGCTCGAGGCGATGCACTCGGTGCGGTTCGCGAAGGTCGTGCGCCGCTCCATCCACCTGACGCCGTTCGGGGTCGACTTCTGCAAGACCTGCCTGGTCGACGAGGCCGACGTCGCGGACCTCCCGGCGCACGAGATGCCGGACCCCGAGGCCTGAGCGCGGCGTCTCCTCAGAGGTTGCGCAGGCACTCCTCGAGCCGGTCGCTGGTGCGGTCGGCCAGGCGGGCGAGGCCGAGCGGGAGCAGCGGCTCGACGAGCTTCGCGGCACCACGCGGGGAGAACGTCGCGGTGTACTGCACGCGCGTCCCGGTGCCCTCGGGCGTGAGCCGGATCGTGTCGAGCGTCTCCAGCGAAGGGTTCTCCCCGACCAGCGAGAGCTCGTGGCCGGGCTCGAAGGTCCGCACCGTGTAGGTGATCTCGACCTCGCGCCCGGCGACCCTCGAGGGGTTGAGGTAGCGGGTCCCGACGCCGCCGTCGCCCGACTCACGCGTGGTGCGCACCGTCGGCGGGTCCCACTCGGTGCTCCGGGTGAAGTCCGCGAGGTACTCCCAGACGCGGTCGGGGGCAGTGGGGACCGTGATCGTGCGCTCGACCGTCTTGCTCATCGGGGACCTCCGTGCGGTTGTCGGATCCCACCGGTACCCGTCGCACGCGAGGTCACACGCCTGCGGCGCAGGGGCGGTGGTCATTTCGGGCCATGCCGAGCAGCCCGATCGGGCCATACGCGCCGGTCGCACCCTCGCCCAGAGTGGGTTGTCCGAACGACGTTCTCGAGGAGTCACCATGAGGTCCACCAGGGTCCGGGCCCTGGCCGTCGCACTGATCGTCGCCGGCGGTTCCGCCGTCGTGGCGCTGCAGTCACCGGCCGACGCCGCCATCTCCGCCACGCACATCACCACGCCGGTCACCGGCGCCCACTACACCGTGACCAGCCAGAGCCCACCCGCAGGCGTGACGGTGTCGGGCACCACCAACGGCACGACCGGTGACACGGTCGACATCCGGTGCTACTTCCAGAACAACCGGTGGAAGGACGGCCCCACCGGGGTACCCGTCGCCGCCGACGGGTCCTTCACCACGTCCCTGGCCACGGCCGGCCTCGGCTACGGCCGGTGCCGGTTGCGCGCCGTGCCCACCGGGATCGCCGACGGCACCGACGTGTCGGCGTACACCGGACCGGTGATCGTGAGCGAGTACCGCTACGGGTTGAAGGTGGCCAGCGGCCCCAACGCCGGCAAGACCTACGACTACTACGTCGCCTACGAGGGCCGGTACGCGCTGAACGACTACACCTCGGCCAACGACGGCGGTCTGTGGGACTCCCGGCTCAACTTCTCCGACGGCAGCTCGAGCAACTACCTCTGGTACAGCGAGGCGTCGCTGTGGCCCAACGAGAACAATGCCAACCTCCGCTCGGCGATCCAGGTCGACGGCAGGAACGCCTACGGTCCGTACGGCGCGCACGGGATGTTCCCGAACAACCCCGGCCTCCCGTCGCTGTCGTGGAGCACGAGCCGCAGCCCGGCCGGGACGACCACGATCCGCGAGACCGACCCCCTGGTCGTCTGCCCGTCGGCGACGTTCCCGGCGACCTCCGCCTCCTGCCCGCACTTCAGCAGCGCCGGGGTGCGACTGGAGCGCTCGATCGTGACCACCGACGGCGGCCTGCGGGTCCTGGTGACCGACGTGTTCCGGAGCACCAACGGTCACGCGCACACCGTCAGCGCGCACTACAGCCAGTCGATCGAGGGCTCCGACTACACCGACCCGGGGTCGACCCCGACCCCGGTGAGCTTCCGCACCGGGTGGGCCGGGGGCTACCAGACCTACTCCGGCGCCACCTCGTACGCCGGGACCTCGCACGTGCCCAACACGCTCTTCGTGCGGGACAGCGACACGGCCGCGCAGGGCGACGGCTTGCTGCCGCGCGGCGCGATCACCTTCGACTTCCCCGTCAGCGGTGTCTCCCGGCCGAACAGGACGCAGGCCAACCTGCTGACCGCGCTCACGGTCCCGGCGCACGGCACCAGGATCGTCAAGCAGGCGTTCGCCCTCGGTGCCAGCGACAGCGGCGTCGCCTCCATGGTCAGGTCCGACCTCGTCAGGTTGAACCTGTACCGCTCCGACGCGGTCGTCGCGCACCGCGGAGGCGCCTGGATCGGCAACGACGTCTACAGCGCCTCGGGCGCGGGGGAGACCTCGACGTCGGGCGTCCGGCGGGGACGGACGACGACCTTCCTGGTCACCGTCCAGAACGACGGCATCCGCAGCACGGGCTTCCGGGTGCGTGGGGGCGGAGGGCGCGGGGCGTTCGCGGTGAAGTACCTCAAGGGTGCCTCCGGTCGTACGTCGATCACCTCCGACGTCGTCCACGGGCGCTACCTGACCGGGACGCTGGCGCCAGGACAGAGCCGGGTCTTCCGCCTCGTCGTCACCGTGAAGCACCGAGCCGCCCTCGGCGCGCTGCGGTCCTGGCTGGTCCGGGCTACCTCGACCAGCGACGGGAGCAGCGTCGACTCGGTCCGCGCGCGGGTGCGGGTGCGCCACTAGGAGTGCGGGGGTGGCTGCGGGTGCAGCGGGTCGAACTCGAGCTCGTCCAGTTCGTCGTCGTCCAAGTCGTCGACCCCGCAGGTGTACGTCTACTTCCGGGTTCCGATGAAGGCCCCGATCGCCGTGATCTCGTCCCAGCGGTTCGAGGCCCTGTCGACGATGTTCGACATCGGCTCGAGCGGCTTCTTCGAGACGATCGCCGACTACAAGGCACGTCCGATCGAACAGCACGCGGGCGCTGCGCTCCAGGCGGGCGCCGCCGCGCGAGCCCGGGCGCTCAGCATGGGCGCGAGCACGCCGTTCAACGCGCGCCTGCGCAACTCGATGGCAGAAGTCGCTGGCCAGGCACGGACGGAGGGCGCAGCCCTCACAGGCGAGGCGTCGGGCATCCGGGCCACCGGTAAGGCCCGGGGCGCCGTCGCCGGCAAGGCCCTATTCGCCGCGGCCGTCGTGATCGACATCTACGAAGCGCCCAACGGCAAGACTGCGATGAAGCACATCGCCGGAGACGCAGCGGGCCACGGGTCGGCGATCCTCACCGCGTCGCTCGTCGGCGCCGCCTTCGGCAGCGAGGTCCCGGTGGTGGGGACCATCGTCGGCGCCGTCGCGGGCGCCGTCGTGGGCATCATCGTTTCGGGCGCCGCGAAGGCATGGCTCGACAACGGGATGCACGATCTGGGTGGTTCGATCGGTAAGGGGCTTGACGATGCCCTGACCCAGCTCGCCGGCCGCGCGGGCCGGCGCGCCACCGGAGAAGACCTGGTGCACCTCGGCGGCGACGTCCTCGACGGGGCGGGCAACGTGGCGGGTAACCTGGCGGACGGGGTAGGCAATGTGGCCAGTGGAGCCGGCAACGTCGCGAAGAGCGTCCTCTGCGTGGGGCCATGGTGCTAGCACCTGAGGAGAGTGGCACGTGACCGTCACAGGTGCTCTGTTCGTCACCGCGATCGTCTCGATCTTCGCGGGCGGTAGCTGGGCCAAGTACCAGCGCCGTCCGGCCCGTGACCCGCGGCCTCTCGTTCAGTCGGTGGTCGATGAAGGTGGTCGTGCCACCGTGGTCCGAGCGCTGGACGACGGGCTCTCGGCTCGAGTGATCTGTTGTTTCGTCGTCGCGACCGCGGTCTCCGGAGGCATCGACCTGTGGTCCTCGAGCATGGATGGTGCCTTGGTGCTCTTCGTGTTCGCGGTCTACGTCACCGTCGCGGTCTGGCTGATCCAGACCGGGCGCACCGGTCACGGCTCCGTGTGGTTGACAACCGATGGTGTCCGGCAACGTGCGACCGGAGTCGAGCAGTGGGTTCGCTGGGACGATGTCGTGCGCGTCCTCCCGAGCGCGACCGCGATCGTGATCGAGTCGAGCAGTGCCCTTAACCAGCGCCGCAGCGCTCCAAGGGCTTGGGTCGGCCGGGGCAGGACGACCAAGACCGAGGCCATGTCTGTGGAGCTCCGCAACGTCCACCTCGCACTCCAGATCCCGTTGTACGACGCGATCCAGGTGTGGGCAGTTGATCGGGGCACGCGCGAGGAGATCGGCACAGACGCTGCCACCCGGCGCCTGCTGAATGCCGGTGCCGCCCCGTGACCTTTGAGAAGGCCGCGATGCTCGTCGGAGTGGCTGTAGTCGGGTGCGGCCCTCGCGCGGAGGGAGTAACGGCGCCGTGGAGGACGTGATGCGCGGAGCCTGGTCCGGGTCGCGGCCTCGGCCCAAGGGCTGATGAACGTGGTCCATGGCATGGACGACTACATCGGAGCTCAGGTCGCTCTGGCGTACTTCGTGATCCTCAATGTCGTCGCCGCCGTCGAGACCTGGTCGAACGCGAGGAGCACCGCGTTCCTCTGGGCTTGCGTCTCGGCGTACCTGGCCTTCGGATTGTGGGCGCTTCGGACGGGACGCTTCGGCGACGGAGGCGTTCGGCTGACGCCGGCCGGACTCGTCCAGCACGCGCGCGGGGTCGAGCAGCGGGTCCGATGGGAGAACCTGTCCATCACCGGAGTCGGGGCTCTGGTCGACGCCGAGTCGCACGTGACGTTCCGGCGGTGGGTGCCCCTCCCATGGGTCGGGCGGTGGCCCCGTGCCGTCGTCGGCACGGACACCTTCTGGCTGCGTACCTACAACATCCATCCTGGCCTGCGCGAATCCCTGTATGCAGCGATCCTCGTGTGGGCCCGGGACGACGCGGCGCGCAGAGAGATCGGTACCGCTACCGCGACGCTCAGATTGCTCGGTGACAGCCGCACCGGGCACGGCTGAGTCCCGGGCGCGGAACCAGCCCTCCGCTCTGCGGTGCGCTCAGGTGCGCGGCCAGGCCTCGCCCTCGAGGCTCTCGATCGACGTCCTCCGCAGCAGCTGGTGCTTACCGTGCCGGTCCGGGTAGGGCGGTCGAGCGACGGCTCAAGGTACGTCTATCGCGGCGGCGCTGGCCAAGGTGTCGATCCTGGTGAACGAGACGTGGCCGTCCGGTGGGGTCATGGTGAGCGTGCCGTTGAACGTGAAGCAGCGGAACATGAGAGGTGCGCCCGTGCGGGTGTCGACGACCCCGCTGTCGCTCACCTCGGAGAACGTCCGCCCTGGAGGCAGCACGCCGTAGCCGAGCAGCTCGTCGTCGTCGAAGTTGCGCTCGAGCTCGCAGTTCACTGCGCCGTTGGTGGACGACACGGAGGCGCCGACGTCGTACGTCGCGAGGTAGATGCCGCGCGGGAGACGGGGGAGCGAGTCGGTGAACTCCGCGACACCCGTCGCGCCCGGGACCTGGTACACCCAGGTGGCCGTGCGCAGTGTCGCTCCGTCGAGACCGTCGAGCAGGTCGGCGTTGAGGTGCACGACCTTGCCCCGGGCGTTGGTCGCGAACGGCGGGTTGCTCGTCTTCCGCGTGACCACGTCGAGGGCCGGGCCGCTCGTGGTGCGTTTCAGGGTGGTCACGGAGCCGGCGGAGTTGGCCTTGCCCAGGACCAGGCCGTGGCCGGTCGTGGCGAGGGCGACGCCGTTGCCGCCGATCGCGAGGAGGGCAACGGCGCCGAGCACGGTGAGGGTTGTCTTGAGCTGTCGCACGGGTTCTCTTCCTTCAGGGGCAGGTGACGGTGCCGGTCGCGGTGACCGTTTTTCCGCTGACGAGGTCGACGAGCGTGGCCCCACCGACGCTGAACGACGTGCCGTCGGCCGACGCGGTCGGAAGGACCGCGCCCTTCTTCAGGCTGTAGTCCGCGGCGTCAGGTCCCACGAAGCCGAACGACCGGGCGCTGATCGAGCCGACGTAGGTGCTGTCGTCTCCGTCGATCTTCACCTGGACGGAGGCGACTCCCGAGGTGCACAGGGAGGCCGTGGCGGTCCCGTCGAGATCACCGCTGAGCGTGATCGTCCCCGCCGGGGCGGCGGAGCTCGGCGCCGTGATGCCAGAGGTCGGCGGCGTCGAGGTCGGCGCGCTCGTCGGGGTGGAGGACGAGCAGCCTGTCGCGACCAGGGCAACAACTCCGAGTATCAACACGTAGTGGCGCATCCCGGGACCGATCGTTGTGATAATATCAACAGTACTTGAATCATACGCCTCCACGCCATCGAAGGGAAGATGTTTGTGTCCACGACGTTCCTGCGCGGTCTCAAGCTGCTCGAGATCGTCGGTATCGACGGGCCGATCGGGATCACCGAGCTCGCGCGCCGGGTCGATGCCGACAAGGGCACCGTCTCGCGGATGGTGACGGCAGCCGAACGGGACGGCTGGCTCGTCCGGACCCCGGGGGGCGTCGCGCTGGGACCGCGGTTGCCGGTGCTCGCGCACGGCACGCCGCGCGCGGCGGTGCTGCGCGACGTCGAACCCCTTGTGGACGCGGTGGCCGGTGTCACCGGACTGTTCGCGCAGGTCTACATGGTCGTCGGCGGTGGTGTCGTTCCGGTGCTGTCGGCCGGGCGACCGCCGATCGGGATGCCGGACCCGCCGCTTCTCGAGATGCCGATCTGGCTGGTTGCCGCCGGGCGCGCCGCTGTCGCGCTGCTCTCCGACGACGAGATCGAGGCGCTCCTCCCGGACGGCCCGTTCGTCGTGCCGGCCAACATCGCCGAGCTCAACCGCTCCATCGCTGGACCGGCTGCCGACGACGGTGCACCGACGCACCAAGAGGATCGGGAGACCGCCGGCACCCGTGCCGCACTCTTCGGCGAGCTTGCCCGGATCCGCGCCTCCGGGCTCTCCTACGACCGCGGCGAGGCGAACCCGTACCTGCACTGCATCGCCCGGCCGTGGCCCGGGCTGGACAGTGCCGCCGCGATCACCGTCATCGGCCGGTCCGACGACATCACCGCTGGCGCTGACCTCATCGAAGCAGTCCTCCTCGAGGCGGTCGCTCCCGGCACCACCCGCGAGCGGATCGTGATGAGCGCAGCGCGGGCCGCGACGGGCCGGACCCGGGCCTGACATCGCGACCGCGTCCAGCCGGTGCGCTCAGGTGCGCGGCCAGGCCTCGCCCTCGAGGCTCTCGATCGAGGTGTTGAACTTCCTCAGCAGCCGGTTGAGGTCCTCGACGTCCTCGGCGGCCCAGTCCTCCAGCACGCTGCTGACCTGGCTGTGCCGCACGGTGCGGTCCGTGCGCAGCTGGTCGAGCCCGCGGCGGGTCGGGCGCAGGAGGCGGGCGATACCGCCGCCGGGGTCGTCGACGCGCTCGACCAGGCCCTTGCGACGTAGTGCGGCGACCTGCCGGTTGACCGTGGAGATGTCGAGGCGGAACGCCTCGGCGAGCTGCTTGAGGGTCAACGGTCCGAGCTCGAGCCGGTTCAGGAGCTGGTAGCCGGAGCGATCCAGCCCGAGGTCCGGCATGTGCTGTTGAGAGCTGAGCTGGTGCCGGGCGAGGAGGGTGAGCTCCTGCTCGAGGAGCTCGATGGTCCGTGCCAGGGCGGTGGCGGTCCGGGTCGGCACTGTGACGCTCCTCTCGGTCGGGCTCGAACGATGTGCATAGTACACATTATGTGTAGGATACACATGCTCGCGCCGCACCCGGCCGGACACGCACGCGCACCTCGGAGGACTGATGACCCAGACGGCCGTCCCGGTCGGCACCGACCCGGCACGCAAGGTCGCCCACCCCACCG
The DNA here is from genome assembly GCA_045806765.1 of Marmoricola sp. GTDB lineage: Bacteria > Actinomycetota > Actinomycetes > Propionibacteriales > Nocardioidaceae > Marmoricola. Next base: position 3,730 of record JBJMIO010000009.1, on the reverse strand, counting down.
CGGTGGTCGCGATCGGCTGCTTCTGCGGCATCGTCGTGGCGCTGACCCAGACGATGATCGTCCCGCTGGTCCCGATGCTGCACGTGCTGCTGCACACCTCGGCCTCGAACGCGTCCTGGGCCGTCACCGCGACCCTGCTGACAGCCGCGGTCACCATGCCGATCTCCGGCCGCCTCGGTGACATGGTCGGCAAGCGCCTGATCCTCGTGCTCAGCCTGGGAGCGCTCGTGGTCGGCTCGCTGCTCTGCGCGACCACCAGCTCGCTGGTCCCGGTCGTGGCCGGCCGCGCGCTGCAGGGCCTCTCGATGGGAGCGATCGCGCTCGGCATCAGCATCATGCGTGACGAGCTGCCCGCCGAGATGGTCGGTCCTGCGGTGGCCCGGATGAGCGCAACGCTCGGCGTCGGCGGCGCGATCGGCCTGCCGGTCGCCGCGATCATCGTGGAGAAGGCCAACTGGCACGCGCTGTTCTGGATCGCCGCGGCGCTCGGTGCGCTGTGCATCGTCGCCGTGCTCGCGGTCATCCCCGAGTCCCCGGTGCGCACGCCGGCACGCTTCGACGTGCTCGGCGCGATCGGTCTGGGCGCCGGGCTGGTCATGCTGCTGCTCGCGATCACCAAGGGCGGCGAGTGGGGCTGGACCGACCACCTGACCCTGGGGCTGATCGTCGGGTCGCTGGTGGTCTTCGTGCTGTGGGGGTACTGGGAGCTGCGCTCGGGCGCGCCGCTGGTCGACCTGCGCACCTCCTCGCGCCCGCAGGTGCTGTTCACGAACATCGCCTCGGTGGCGACCGGCTTCGCCATGTACGGCATGTCGCTGATGCCGATCCAGCTGCTCGTCGCCCCGCACGCGACCGGCTACGGCGAGGGCCTGAGCCTGATCAAGGCCGGACTGGTGTGCATGCCCAGCGGCCTGATGATGTACCTCTTCTCCGGCGTCGGAGCGCGGCTCTCGGCGGCGCGTGGCCCGCGGGTCAGCCTGGCGACCGGCGTGATGATCCTCGGCGTCAGCTACGTCTCGATCCTGTTCCTGCGCGATCAGTGGTGGCAGATCGTGATCGCGACCGCCCTGCTCGGCGTCGGCATCGGGATCGCGTACGCCGCCATGCCGGCGCTCATCATGGGCGCCGTCCCGGTCACCGAGACCGCCGCGGCGAACGGGCTCAACGCGCTGATGCGCTCGGTCGGCACTTCGCTCTCCTCGGCCGTGGTCGCCACCGCGCTGACCAGGGAGACGCTCCAGGTCGGTGGCTACCCGTTCCCAACCGGGCACTCCTTCACGATCGCGTTCCTGATCTCGCTGGGCGCCTCGGCGCTGGCCCTGGTCCTCGCGCTGGCGATCCCGCGGCAGAGGGCCTGAAGCTCCGCCAAAATTCTCAGAGTTGAGCGGAATGGACTCAACTTGGGGCTCGTTACAACCAGTGACGGACCGGCGTCGGTCCGTCACGATGGACGTACGAGCACGAAGGGGAGTTCATGGACGGATCGAAGTTCACCTCACGCAGCGTCGAGGCGATCAACGCTGCGCAGACCGCGGCGGTTGCCGCCGGCAACGCCCAGCTGGAGCCGGCGCACCTCGCCTTCGCCCTGCTGCGCCAGGACGGCGGGATCACCCCCACGCTGCTGGAGCGCTCCGGGGTCGACCCGGCCGGGCTGGGCGCAGCGATCGACGAGCTGACGGTGCGGCTGCCCAGCGCCTCGGGCGCCACGGTGCAGACCCCGACGCCCTCGCCCGCGCTGACGCGCGTCTTCGCCAAGGCGCTCGAGCTGGCCGGGGAGATGAACGACGAGTACGTCGCGACCGAGCACCTGCTGCTCGCGCTCGCGGTCGTGGAGAGTCCGGTCAAGGACGCGCTCGAGGGCGCCGGCCTGACCGAGGCCGCCCTGCGCGAGGCGATCACCGCCGTGCGGGGCAACCGGCGGGTGACCAGCCAGGACGCGGAGGCGTCGTACGAGGCGCTGGAGAAGTACGCCGTCGACCTGACCGCGCTCGCCGCGGAGGGCAAGCTCGATCCGGTCATCGGCCGTGACTCCGAGATCCGCCGCGTCGTCCAGGTTCTCTCGCGGCGCACGAAGAACAACCCGGTGCTCATTGGTGAGCCCGGTGTCGGCAAGACCGCAGTGGTCGAAGGCCTGGCCCAGCGCATCGTCGACGGCGACGTGCCCGACAGCCTCAAGGGCCGCCGGCTGCTGAGCCTCGACCTGGCCGCGATGGTGGCCGGTGCGAAGTACCGCGGCGAGTTCGAGGAGCGGCTCAAGGCTGTGCTCGAGGAGATCAAGTCCAGCGAGGGCCAGGTCATCACCTTCATCGACGAGCTGCACACCGTGGTCGGTGCGGGCGCCGGCGGTGACTCGGCGATGGATGCCGGCAACATGCTCAAGCCGATGCTCGCGCGCGGTGAGCTGCGCCTGATCGGCGCGACCACCCTGGACGAGTACCGGGAGCGGATCGAGAAGGACCCGGCCCTGGAGCGTCGCTTCCAGCAGGTCTTCGTCGGCGAGCCGAGCGTCGAGGACACCGTCGCGATCCTGCGCGGGCTGCAGGCCAAGTACCAGGCCCACCACGGTGTCGAGATCACCGACGCGGCGCTGGTCGCCGCGGCGATGCTCTCGGACCGCTACATCACCGGCCGGCAGCTCCCCGACAAGGCGATCGACCTGATCGACGAGGCGGCCTCGCGGCTGCGGATGGAGATCGAGTCGAGCCCGGTCGAGATCGACCAGCTGCGCCGTGCGGTGGACCGGATGAAGATGGAGCGCCTCGCCCTGGAGCGCGAGACCGACGAGGCCTCGCGCGACCGGCTCGAGAAGCTGAAGGTCGACCTGGCCGACAAGGAGGAGGAGCTGCGCGGCCTGGAGGTCCGGTGGGAGCGGGAGAAGACCGCGCTCGAGGGCTCCGGCGCTATCCGCAAGCAGCTCGACGCCCTCAAGGTCGAGGCTGAGCGGCTGCAGCGCGAGGGCGACCTGGGTCGCGCCTCCGAGTTGCTCTATGGCCAGATCCCCGAGCTGGAGAAGCAGATCGCCGACGCGGAGTCGGCTGACGCCGTCGAGGACCCGATGGTCAACGAGAAGGTCGGGCCCTCCGAGATCGCCGAGGTGGTCGAGGCCTGGACCGGCATCCCCACGGGCCGGATGCTCGAGGGGGAGACGGCCAAGCTGCTGCGGATGGAGGACATCATCGGCGAGCGGCTGGTCGGTCAGCGCTCCGCGGTCGCCGCGGTCTCCGACGCCGTCCGGCGCTCGCGGGCCGGCATCTCCGACCCCGACCGGCCCACCGGCAGCTTCCTGTTCCTGGGACCGACCGGCGTCGGCAAGACCGAGCTGGCCAAGTCGCTGGCCGACTTCCTCTTCGACGACGAGCGCGCGATCGTGCGCATCGACATGAGCGAGTACGGCGAGAAGCACTCGGTCTCGCGCCTGGTCGGTGCCCCTCCGGGCTACGTCGGCTACGACGAGGGCGGTCAGCTGACCGAGGCGGTCCGTCGCCGGCCCTACTCGGTGGTGCTGCTCGACGAAGTCGAAAAAGCGCACCCTGACGTGCTGGAACTTTTCTACCAGGTATTCGATAAGGGCCAGATGGAAGATGGTGAAGGGCGTGAGATCGATTTTAAGAACACGATCATCATGCTCACCACGAACGCGTGCACCGACACGCTGGCCAAGCTGACGGCCGATCCGGACACGATGCCCACACCCGAAGGGCTGGTCGCGGCCATCAAGCCGGAACTCAAC
>JBJMIO010000008.1:0-25962 GCA_045806765.1 Marmoricola sp. | reverse complement strand
TTGGTCGAGAACGACGCCGTCGGGATGTTCGCGTTGGCGGCGTACTTGATGTCCTGCGCGCCCTGCAGGTCCACGTGGACGTGCGTCGGGACGCCGAGCACGTCGTACTGGCTCTGCGTGTACGAGCCCGCGTGGCTCACGTCGCCGGTCGCCGTGTCGGTCGCCTGGACGTGGTCGATCGGCGCGCTGGCGGAGTAGTCGATGCTCTGCTTCTCGCCCTGGTGGACGAGGTCGACGGTCACCGAGGTCGGCAGCTTGTCGATGAGCGCGGTGAAGATCCGGTCGCTCTTCGGCGTCGTGGTCGTCGTCTTCTGGTCGACGATCGCGTTGAACGTGGTGGGCGTCGAGGACTGGATGTTGACGGTGTCCTCGTCCGCGCTGCCGGCATGGGTGAAGCGCGCGTCGGCGGTGAACTTCGTCGGCATCGGGGACATCTGCATCGAACCCGAGATCGGGTTCTCCTCCGAGGCCGGGACACCGATCGAGCCGCCCACGAGGTCCTTGACCGCGAAGGTCAGCGCCTCGGTCGAGCCGGGCTGGCTGCTGGTCACGACCGCACCGACCTGGACGTCGCCGGTGATGGCCTTGACGACGTTCTTGACCGTGAAGGTCGCGCCGGAGTTCTCGGCCAGGGTCGAGGCGCGGCCGTCGAAGCCGATCTCGATCCGCTTCTTCACGATCGGGGTGTCGTAGACGGCGAAGACGTGCGCCGGCAGCGGCGCGCTGTGCAGCCGCGTGACCTGGAACTTCGCCCCCACGTCGATCAGGTTGGTCACCGGGACCAGGGCGCCGAGGACGTCGGGGACGTTGTCACCCGTGACGTCCGCGGGGATCGGGATGCCGACCGGCAACGAGATGCTGCACGAGAGCGGCATCGTGGCCGACTCGGCACAGATCTTGTAGAAGGCCGAGGCCAGGATGTTGACCACCGGAAGGGTGAACAGGATGCCCTGGATCTTGCTGATCAGCTGCAGGAGCTCGTTGACCGCCTGCAGGACCAGCGGGACCAGCGGGAGCTTGGTGATCGGGTTCGGCTCGAGGCCGATCGGCACGAGCGCCGGGGTCACCGCCGTGTGCGGCGTGGTGGTGGTCAGCTGCGGCGAGGAAGAGATCAGGTTCGCCAGCTTGTCGGACACGGGTCCTTTCGTGCTCGGCACCAGCGTCGTGGCCGGCTTGTCCACCTGGACCTTCGTCTGGTCGGCCGAGGTGAGGCTGTCGGCCGAGGTCAGGTCCTCGGACATGCTCGAGAGCGCCTGCTGGGTCTCCTGCGTCTTCACCGGCTCCTGCTGGGCCGGCGGCGCGCTGGCGTCCGGCTCGTCGTTGAGGCCGGAGCGCATCTGGGCGAGCTCGGCCTTGCCGAAGATCAGCATGTACTCACCGGTGATGTAGTCGTTCTTCTTCGCCACCGAGACCTGGTCGCCGGTCATGGCGAGCAGCTTGTCCACCAGGCACGCGTCGAGCCAGACCTTGACCGGCTTGCTCATCGCGTGGAAGCCCTCGGCCAGGATCGAGTCCGGCACCTTCGCGAGCTTGGAGTAGGAGGTCAGCCAGTCGTGGTCGGCGAAGCGCTTGGACCACAGGTCGACGAACCGGTCGCGGTTCGCGACGGTCGCGTCCGGGTCGGCCGGCACGTCCGCGCACGTCGTGATCGGCTTCACCGCCGACGGCGGTGAGGTGTCGGCGACGGCCGCCGGCATGTTGATGAAGCCGGCCATCCCCAGAGATGCCGTGGCGAGGACAGAAACCCAGAATTTTGTACGCATTGGCCCGAACCTTCCGCACTGCTCGAACGAGGCGGGCCCCCGACGGCCGACCTACGTCGCAGATGACTATCGACCCGTTACTCACGAGTTCGCAAGACTTTCCTGAGGAATTCCTGAATGCGTCCTAATGGGTGTGAAATAGGGTCAACAAGGGCATTCTCGGCTGGCATTTCGGGCATGTCGGCGCTTCGTGGCACGATCGTTTCCGTGACTGCCCGACCTTCTCGCGACGACCAGCTGCGCGACCTCGTCCTGCTGCGCAGGGTGCGCGACCGGATGGACCGCGAGTACGCCGAACCGCTCGACGTCGAGGCGCTGGCACGCGGGGTGCACATGTCGGCCGGGCACCTGTCGCGGCAGTTCAAGATCGCGTACGGCGAGTCGCCCTACGCCTACCTGATGACACGCCGGATCGAGCGAGCGATGGCGCTGCTGCGTCGCGGCGACCTGTCGGTGACCGAGGTCTGCTTCGCTGTCGGGTGCTCCTCGCTGGGCACCTTCAGCACCCGGTTCACCGAGCTCCTCGGAGTACCGCCCAGCGTCTACCGCGAGCAAGCCGCGCAGCGCGTCGTGGAGTCCTCGGGGATCCCGCCCTGCGTCTCCAAGCAGGTCACCCGGCCGCTGCGCAGACCGATCGGCCAAGAACTGATCAGGAACGAAGAAGCACCGGCGCAGGCGCCCCGCCTAGCGTGAGCGACATGGACATCAACATTCACTCCGCGTTCCTCCCGCACACCGACCGCGATGCCGCGGTCGAGTTCTACTGCGACAAGCTCGGCATGGAGCTGCGCAACGACGTCGGCTACAACGGCATGCACTGGCTCACCGTCGGCCCGGCCGACCAGCCCGGCGTCAACCTGGTGCTCACACCGCCGGCCGCCGACCCCGGCGTCACCGCCGACGAGCGCGCCACGATCACCGAGATGATGGCCAAGGGCACCTACGCGATCCTGACCCTGGCCAGCCCCGACCTCGACGCTACGTTCGAGGTGCTCCAGTCCACCGACGTCGAGATCGTCCAGGAGCCGATCGACCAGCCCTACGGCATCCGCGACTGCGCGATCCGCGACCCGTTCGGCAACCTCATCCGCATCAACCAGGTGGGCTGAGCGATGGCGACGATCAGCACCCTGACCCTCGAGGTCGAGGACGTCCACGCTTCCGAGGTCTTCACCAAGGCGCTCGGCGTCGAGGACGTCGTGACCCTCGTCGAGGGCAACAGCACGACATCGGGCTTCCGCGGCTACACCATCTCGCTGGTCTGCTCCCAGCCGGCGAATGTCGACGCCTTCCTCGAGGCGGCGCTGGCTGCCGGCGGCACGGCGCTCAAGCCGGCGGCCAAGAGCTTCTGGGGCTACGGCGGCGTCGTGCAGGCGCCCGACGGGGCCATCTGGAAGGTGGCCGCCTCGAGCAAGAAGAACACCGCACCGGCCGCCCGGGTCTACGACGACCTGGTGCTCCTCCTCGGCGTCGCCGACGTCAAGGCGACCAAGCAGTTCTACCTCGACGCCGGCCTGGTGGTCGCGAAGTCCTACGGCAGCAAGTACGTGGAGATGGAGAGCGCCGGGTCGCCGGTCAAGCTGGCGCTCTACGGGCGCAAGGCGCTCGCCAAGGACGCGGGCGTTCCGGTCGAGGGGTCCGGCTCGCACCGGATCACCATCGGCGCCGACCTGGGAACTTTCACCGACCCTGACGGGTTCGGATGGGCATGAGGGCAGACAGCCACGACCTGATCCGGGTGCACGGCGCCCGGGTGAACAACCTGAAGGACATCAGCGTCGAGATCCCGAAGCGGCGCCTCACGGCGTTCACGGGGGTCTCCGGGTCGGGCAAGAGCTCGCTCGTCTTCGACACCGTCGCGGCGGAGTCGCAGCGCCTGATCAACGAGACCTACAGCGCCTTCCTGCAGGGCTTCATGCCCACGCTCGCGCGCCCCGAGGTCGACGTGCTGGAGGGCCTGACGACCGCGATCATCGTCGACCAGGAGCGGATGGGCGCGAACCCGCGCTCCACCGTCGGCACCGCGACGGACGCGAACGCGATGCTGCGGATCCTGTTCAGCCGCATCGGGGACCCGTACGTCGGCCCGCCGACCGCGTTCGCCTTCAACGTGCCGACCCGGGTCGCCAGCGGGATGATGAAGACCGAGGCCGGTCAGGGCAGGACCCAGGTCGTCAAGAAGCAGGTCTACCAAGGCGGCATGTGCCCGCGGTGCGAGGGCATGGGCTCTCTCAACGACTTCGACCTGACCGCGATCTACGACGCCTCGAGGTCGCTCTCCGACGGCGCGCTGCTGGTGCCCGGCTACAGCATGGACGGCTGGTACGGGCGGATCTTCAGCGGCGCCGGGTTCGACATGGGCAAGCCGGTGGGGAAGTTCAGCGCCAAGGAGCTGAAAAAGCTCCTGCACGGGGAGCCGGAGAAGATCAAGGTCGACGGCGTCAACCTGACCTACGAGGGCGTGCTGACCAAGGTCAAGAAGTCGATGCTCTCCCGTGACGTCGAGTCGATGCAGCCGCACGTGCGCCGCTTCGTCGAGAGCGCGGTCACCTTCACGACCTGCCCGGACTGCGAGGGCACCCGCCTGAGCGCGGAGGCCCGGTCCTCGAAGATCGGCGGGAAGAACATCGCGGAGGTCTGCGCGATGCAGATCAGCGACCTCGCCGCGTGGCTGCGCGGGGTGGGCGACCCGGGTGTCGCCCCTCTCGTCGCGGGCCTGCAGCACCTTCTCGACGCCTTCGAGCGGATCGGCCTGGGCTACCTCTCGCTCGACCGCCCGGCCGGCACGCTGTCGGGCGGTGAGTCCCAGCGGACCAAGATGATCCGCCACCTCGGGTCGTCGCTGACCGACGTCACCTACGTCTTCGACGAGCCGACGATCGGCCTGCACCCGCACGACATCGAGCGGATGAACCAGCTGCTCCTCGAGCTGCGCGACAAGGGCAACACGGTGCTCGTCGTCGAGCACAAGCCGGAGACCATCGCGATCGCCGACCACGTCGTCGACCTCGGTCCGGGCGCCGGCAGCGCGGGCGGCACGGTCTGCTTCGAGGGCACCGTGGCGGGCCTGCGCAAGAGCCGCACGGTCACCGGGAAGCACCTCGACGACCGCACCCGTCTCAAGTCCGAGGTGCGCAGCGCCCGCGGCGCCCTCGAGGTCCGCGGCGCCTCGACGCACAACCTGCGCGCGGTCGACGTCGACGTCCCGCTCGGCGTCCTGTGCGTGCTGACGGGGGTCGCGGGGTCCGGCAAGAGCTCGCTGGTCGCGGGCTCGATCGCCGGGCGCGAGGGTGTGGTGGTCGTCGACCAGGGCGCGATCAAGGGCAGCCGGCGCAGCAACCCCGCCACCTACACCGGCCTGCTCGAACCGATCCGCAAGGCGTTCGCGAAGGCCAACGACGTCAAGCCCGCCCTGTTCAGCGCCAACTCGGAGGGTGCCTGCCCGTCCTGCAACGGAGCCGGCGTGATCTTCACCGAGCTCGGCGTGATGGCCACCGTGGAGTCGACCTGCGAGGAGTGCGGCGGGAAGCGGTTCCAGGCCGCGGTGCTCGAGTACACCTTCGGTGGCCGCAACATCGCCGAGGTGCTCGAGATGCCGGTCGCCGAGGCGCTGGAGTTCTTCGCCGCCGGCGAGGCCGCCCTCCCGGCGGCGCAGAAGATCCTCGAACGGCTCGCGGACGTGGGGCTGGGGTACGTCAGCCTCGGCCAGCCGCTCACCACCCTGTCCGGTGGCGAGCGACAGCGCCTCAAGCTCGCCGCCCAGATGGCTGAGAAGGGTGAGGTCTACGTCCTCGACGAGCCCACCACCGGCCTGCACCTGGCCGACGTCGAGAACCTCCTCGGCCTGCTCGACCGGCTCGTGGACGCCGGCCGCTCGGTCATCGTGATCGAGCACCACCAGGCCGTGATGGCCCACGCCGACTGGATCATCGACCTCGGCCCCGGCGCCGGGCACGACGGCGGCACGGTCGTCTTCGAAGGCACCCCGGCCCAGCTGGTCGAGCAGCGCGCGACCCTGACCGGCAAGCACCTCGCGGAGTACGTCGCCCGCTGATCCCCCGAACCGGGCCGATACGCTTTCCCGGTGAGCACCGAGCCCGAATTCCGCTACTCCGACCTCCTCCCGACCTCCCACGACGACACGCCGTACCGGCTCGTCACCACCGAGGGGGTCTCGACGTTCGAGGTCGAGGGCCAGAAGTTCCTGAAGGTCGAGCCGGAGGCGATCCAGCGGCTGACGTCCGAGGCGATGCACGACATCAGCCACTACCTGCGCCCGGCCCACCTCGCGCAGCTGCGCAAGATCATCGACGACCCCGAGGCCTCGGGCAACGATCGTTTCGTGGCGCTCGACCTGCTCAAGAACGTCAACATCTCCGCGGGCGGCGTGCTGCCGATGTGCCAGGACACCGGCACCGCGATCGTGATGGGCAAGAAGTCCGAGGGCGTGCTCACCGGTGCCGAGGACGGCGAGGCCATCAGCCGGGGCGTGTACGACGCCTACACCAAGCTGAACCTGCGGTACTCCCAGCTGGCTCCGCTGACGACGTACGAGGAGAAGAACACCGGCACCAACCTGCCCGCGCAGATCGAGATCTACTCGACCGCGCAGGGACCGAAGGGGCCGGAGTACAAGTTCCTGTTCATGGCCAAGGGCGGCGGCTCGGCGAACAAGTCGTTCCTCTTCCAGGAGACCAAGGCCGTGCTGAACCCCAAGCGGATGCTGGAGTTCCTCGACGAGAAGATCCGCTCGCTCGGCACGGCAGCGTGCCCGCCGTACCACCTGGCGGTCGTGATCGGCGGCACCAGCGCGGAGTTCGCGCTCAAGACCGCGAAGTACGCCTCGGCGCACTACCTGGACAACCTGCCGACAGAAGGGTCGATGAGCGCCCACGGCTTCCGCGACCTCGAGCTCGAGGAGGAGGTCTTCGCGCTGACCCAGTCCTTCGGCATCGGCGCCCAGTTCGGCGGCAAGTACTTCTGCCACGACGTCCGCGTCGTCCGGCTCCCCCGCCACGGAGCCTCCTGCCCGGTCGCCATCGCGGTCTCGTGCTCGGCCGACCGCCAGGCGCTCGGCAAGATCACCGCGGACGGCGTCTTCCTCGAGCAGCTCGAGACCGACCCGGCCCAGTACATGCCGGACGCCGGCACGGCCGAGGACATCGCGGGTGGTGAGGTCGTCGAGGTCGACCTGAACAGGCCGATGAGCGAGATCCTCGCCCAGCTCTCGCAGTACCCGGTCAAGACCCGGCTCTCGCTGACCGGGCCGCTGGTGGTGGCCCGCGACATCGCGCACGCCAAGATCCAGGAGCGCCTGGATGCCGGCGAGGAGATGCCGGAGTACCTGAAGAACCACCCGGTCTACTACGCCGGACCGGCCAAGACTCCCGAGGGGATGGCGTCCGGCTCCTTCGGACCGACCACCGCCGGGCGGATGGACTCCTACGTGAAGTCGTTCCAGGCCGCCGGCGGTTCGCTGGTGATGCTCGCCAAGGGCAACCGCTCCAAGCAGGTCACCGAGGGCTGCAACGAGTTCGGCGGCTTCTACCTCGGCTCGATCGGCGGCCCGGCCGCGCGCCTGGCGCAGGACTGCATCAAGAGCCAGGAGGTCATCGAGTACCCCGAGCTCGGCATGGAGGCCGTCTGGAAGATCGAGGTCGAGAACTTCCCGGCCTTCATCGTGGTCGACGACAAGGGCAACGACTTCTTCACCGACCCCGCCGGCACGGTCAACGTGCCGCTCAGCGGCATCCGGGTGCGCTCCGCGGAGAAGTGATCCGCGAGCGGCGGAAGAGCTCGTGAAACACCTGCGGGCGGACCGTCCGGTCCGCCCGCAGGTGTACTCAGTCGTTCCCGACCACTACTTCTTGTAGGTGATCGTCACCCGGTTGGAGACGCCCGGGTTGTAGTTGTTGTTGCCGGCGTACTCGGCCTGGATCCCGAAGGTGCGCTTCAGCTTGTTCTTGAAGACGACCTTCGCGACACCGTTGGACACGGTGCCCTTGCCGAGGTAGGTGCCGTTGAGCAGCCGGATCGTGACCGTGCCCGAGGGCGCGACACCGGCGACCGTGGCCACCTTCACCGTGGTGGTGACCGTGCCCAGGTACTTCACCGAGGTCGGCGTGGCCGACAGGGTGACGGTGGGCTTGGTCTTCGCGACGGTGAGCTGCACGGGTGCCGAGGATCCGGCCACGTGGTCGGCGTCACCGAAGTACTCCGCGTGCACCGCGTAGGAACCCGCGGAGGCCAGGGAGAACTGCAGCGAGGCAGTGCCGTTGGTCACGGCACCGGATGCCAGGGCCGTGCCGCCGACCTTGATCTGCACGGTTCCGGTTGCCGGCGTACCGGTGCCCGGGACCGTCACCGTCGCGGTGACCTGCTGACCACGCTGCGCCGGGTTCGGCGCGAGCGACAGCGAGACCGCGGGTGCGGTCTTGAGACCCAGCACCTGGGTCTTGCTGCCGAGCGTGTTCTGGAAGTGCACGATCATCGCGCCCATCCCGTGGTCGGCCTGGTACGCGCTCGCGTCCCGGCGCAGGTTGAGCACCGAGCTCGGGCTGTCCGGGTACAACAGCGGGCTGGCATCGCCCGTGTAGCTGCCGTACAGAGCCACACCCGGGTTGAGGACGTCGAACGACAGCGGGTCCACCAGGTGGCCGGTGTTGTCGATGTCCCCGACCTGGTCGACCGGTGCACCCTGGTACGGGCTGAACGACTGCACCGAGTAGGAGATCCTCGACGCACCCGCGGTGATCCCCGGCAGAGCGGCGATCGCGACGGGCAGCACCAGGGTGTCGCTGTCGAACATCGCCGTGTCGGTGTCGCCGAACGAGTCGTTGAGCCCCTCGAGGTCGACCACGTGGCCGGTGTGGAGGTTGATCGTCTCGGCGACCAGCACGTCGGTGTCGGTCAGGCGGGTGTTGAACGTGACCACGTCCGGCTTCCCGTCACCGTCGCTGTCGACGTAGATGTCGAACTCCTGCGAGGAAGCAGCCGTCCGCCAGCGACCCTGCGTGTTGACCGCGAAGTAGGCGTACCCGTCGAGGGGGTCCTGACCGTTCGCGGTGAACTGCGGGGCACTGGAGGTGGTGCCGATCCTCCGGAGGTCCGCAGAGCGCTCGTCGGAGAACCCGACGCACCCTGTGGTGACCTCCGCGGTGCACGACGGCGCCAGACCGCTGGTGGCCTGGAGCTCGAAGCCCGCGACCGTCGAGAGGATCCTCGTCGGCCCGCTGCCCTGGTTGACCTGCTGACCCGTCAGCGGCAGCAACGCGTTCTGCACGTCACCGTCGGGAAGGGTCAACGAGGCGGCCTGCGACATCTGCGACGCGGGCCGCGGGGCGGCGTACGCCGGGACCCGCAGGTCCGGGCCACCGCTGCTGGCGCTGAGCTGGACGAACCCGCTCGCGTCGGCCTGGAACTGGCGCGGCACGCCTGCCTGATCGGTCTCCATGGTCGGGTCGACCGTCTTCTCCATCTCGCTCGGGTCGAGCGTGAGGGTCAGGGTGAACGTCTTGGTCGACTCCGGGTCCACGGTCACCGTGTCCGGCGAGACCGAGTACACGGCACCGGGGACCTCGGTCCGGGCGACGTAGGAGATGTCGTAGCTGCGCGTGCTCAGACCAAGGTTCTGGACCTTGATCGTCTTGTGCAGCGTCGTCTCCGAGGTCACCGGAACCTGCCCGAAGGACGCGCTGACCGAGGCGGGGTCGTCCGCGTCGTAGGCGACGACCTCGTTGTCCAGCGCCGCGTCGACCGTCAACCGGCCGGCACCCACCCGCTGCGGGGCGTACTTCGTGCCGGTGTGGCTGTTGCCGGTGTAGAGGTCCTGGCCCGCGGTGTTCATCAGGTCAGCCTTGGCCTGCAACGGCGTCCAGTCCGGGTGGACCGAGCGCACCAGCGCGGCAGCACCGGCGGTCATCGGCGTCGCCATCGAGGTGCCCGAGTCGTTCAGGCCCTCGTTGCCGGTGCCGTTGCCGGCGGAGAACACGCTGTCACCGACCGCGGTGATGTCCGGCTTCACGTTGCCGGCGTCACCGATGCCGCGCGAGGAGAACGCGGCCAGCAGGTCGTTGCGGGTCGTGTCGAAGGTCGACTTGCCGTTCTTGACCGTCGAGGCGATGTGCACGGTGTGACCGGCCTCGAGCTCGGTGCGGATCTTGTCCCCACCGCTCTTGGCGACCAGCACGCCGGGGATCACGGCGCTGCCGGTGATGCCGGCGGCGAAGTTCTCCTCGTCGTCGGCGTAGATGAAGCCCTTCGCGCCGGCGGCCACCAGGTTCGCGGCGCGCGCGGCCGAACCGCAGGCCCGGTTGGAGTCGACGTCGGTCCACTCGACGAACGCGATCTTCCCGTTGACCGCGGTCGCATCGGTCGAGTTCAGCGGAGCGCAGGCGTCGAGGTTGTCCGGGTCCGTGACCTGGGCGACGTCACCTGCGAGGTCGGGGTCGTTGTCCCAGTCGTAGGCGATCGAGCGCTCGGCGGCGTACGTGCCGGCGATCCCGGCGGGCGCGCTCACCACGAGGCCGTCGACCTGGGCGTAGGCGTCCACGCTGGCGGCAGCCGTCAGGGCCGACGGGGCGTCGCCCGGCGAACCGCCGACGTCGTAGATGTCGCCGGCGTTGCCCGACGCGATCACCATCAGGATGCCGAGCTGGGTGGCGGCGTCGGTCGCGACGGAGTCGCCGTCCTGCGGCGAGCCGTAGTCCGAGCCGAGCGACATGTTGATCACGTCGACGTGGTCGGACGGGTCACCGTCGCCGTTCGGGTCCGACGCCATGTCGATGGCCGCACCGACGAGGTCGGTCGAACCCTCGCAGCCGAAGACCCGGTAGGCGTAGAGCTTGGCCTTCGGCGCCATTCCGGGACCGATCCTCATCGTGTCGAACGGGGTGCTGGTGTTGTACGCACCGGTGTAGGTGGAGCCGTCGGCGTTCTCGCCGTACCCGGCGACCGTGCCGGCCACGTGCGAGCCGTGGCTGTTGCAGTCCAGCGGGTAGGGGTCCGGCGAGGTGACCGGGTTGTAGTCCGGGCTGGTCGGGTCGCCGTTGTAGTCGTCGCCGGCCAGGTCGTAGCCGCCGATCACCTTGTCGTTGGGGTAGACACCGGGTGCAGCGCCGAGGTTCGCCTTCGCCTCGTCGTACGCCGCGCGCGTACCCGGACCGCCGAAGTCGGCGTGGGTGTAGTCGACACCGGTGTCGATGATCGCCACCGTGCTGTTCGCGCCGAGGTCACCGTGCGCCTCCCAGGCAGCCGGCGCGCCCTGGAGCGGGACGGCGTAGGAGTTCGTCGGGGCCTTGGGAGCGATCGGGTAGACCGCGGTGACGCCGGAGAGCCGGGTCAGCTTCGCGTAGTTCTTCACGTTGGTGGTCACCGCGAGACCGGCGAGCACGGAGTGGGTGCGGTAGAGCACCTTCGAGCCGGACGGGAGGTCGGTGATGACGCTGTTCTGGGCACTGGTCACCTTGCTCAGCTGACCCTTGGCAGCGGCGTGCGCTGCCGCCTTGCCCTCACCGGCGGCCCCGGAGTAGGCGTGCGCCGTGCCGCCGGTGCCCAGCTTGAGCAGGAACGCGTAGCGCCCCGTGCTCGGGACGCCCGCCGGCAGGCTGGAGCCCGGCTCGGACGGCGTGCTCTTCGGCTGCAGCGACCGCGGAAGGGCGGTCTGCCGGTCGGCCTGCTTCATCAGGTCGTGCTTGCTGACCGATACGCCCTGGCTGCCGTGATCCTTGCTCACGGCCGCCTGCGCGGATCCTCCAGCACCGGCCAACGCTGCGACGACGGCCGTCGTGGCCACCACCGCTGCGGTCCGGAAAGCATGGGAGAAGACGTGGTTCATGCCCGTTCCAAACCCGAGGCTGCCCGAGTAGACGCGGATGCCTCGTGAGCGTCCGCAGCGCCGGCGCCCACGCACCGGCAACTCAACCTCGCTGCTTGCACACAACCACATCAACGGACGTTTCGTCAGTAACGCAGGACGTCCTTTTCCCAAGTCGGGTCCGAACCGTTATTCATCCCGCGGGAAGCCGAGCACTAGCCTCTTCCCCGTGGAGTACGTCGAGATCGCGCGCGCCGAGACGCCCCGCGGTGAGGTCGTGCTGCGCGAGCGGCGTGATCTGGCGGGTGACGGCACCCGGGGTCTGAGGGTCCTGGAGCTGCGGGTCAACGGCGTGTTCGTGATGGACACCCTCGAGACGACCACCGAGCGGGCGCTGGCCAACCGAGCCCTGGCGCTGGGCCCGGAGGTCTCCAGCGTGCTGGTCGGCGGGCTGGGCCTCGGCTTCACGATGCACGAGGTGCTCGCCGACCCGCGGGTGACCTCGTGCACGGTGGTCGAGCTCGAGGAGGCGCTGGTCGGCTGGATGCGCGACGGGACCGTGCCCCACGGACCGCAGATGCTCGCCGACGAGCGGCTCCGGATCGTCGGCGGTGATGTCGCGATGGCGTTGACCGAGGCACCCGAGGACGCTTTCGACCTGGTCCTGCTCGACGTGGACAACGGCCCCGGCTACCTCGTGCACGACGCCAACCAGGCCCTGTACGCCGAGCCGTTCCTGGACGCCGCGCGCCGGGCGGTCGCCGGGGTGCTGGTGATCTGGTCGGCCTCCGAGGCCCCGCAGCTCGAGGCGGTCCTGGAGGGAGTCTTCGGGAACGTCACCGCCACGCCGTACGAGGTGGAGCTCGGGGACCGCGTCGAGCACTACTGGCTGTACTCGGCGGAGAAGTCGGCCCAGAAAAGGGCCCGGAAAGGGGCCCAGAAAAGGCCCCAGAAGTAGCCTGGAGAGCATGGACGCGGACAAGGGCACACGCATCGAGCACGACTCCATGGGAGAGGTCCGGGTCCCCGCTGCGGCGCTGTGGCGCGCACAGACCCAGCGGGCGATCGAGAACTTCCCGATCTCGGGCACCACCTTGGAACGCCGCCAGATCCAGGCGATCGCCACGATCAAGGCGGCCGCCGCGACGGTCAACGACCACCTCGGCGTCCTCGACCACGACAAGGCCCTGGCGATCCGCAGCGCCGCCGAGGCCGTGATGGCCGGCACCTACGACGCGGAGTTCCCCCTCGACGTCTTCCAGACCGGGTCGGGCACCAGCTCGAACATGAACGCCAACGAGGTCATCGCCTCCCTGGTCGCGCGGACCGGCACCGAGGTCCACCCCAACGACGACGTCAACGCGAGCCAGTCGAGCAACGACACCTTCCCGACCTCGATCCACGTGGCCGCGGCGCTCGGCGTGGTCGAGGACCTCGAGCCGGGCCTGGTGGTGCTCGCCGAGGCCCTGGAGGCGAAGGCAGCGGAGTTCGCCGGCCTGGTGAAGTCGGGGCGCACCCACCTGATGGATGCCACCCCGGTGATGCTCGGCCAGGAGTTCGGCGGGTACGCCGCGACGGTGCGGCTCGCCGTCGAACGCCTCGAGAGCGTGCTGCCACGGGTGCGCGCACTCCCCCTGGGCGGCACCGCCGTCGGGACCGGCATCAACACTCCCGCGGGGTTCGCCGCGAAGGTGATCGACGAGGTCGCCTCGATCACCGGGCAGCCGTTCACCGAGGTCGCCGACCACTTCGAGGGTCAGGGGACGCGCGACTCCCTGGTCGAGCTCAGCGGGGTGCTCAAGACGATCGCCGTCGGCCTGACGAAGATCTGCAACGACCTGCGTTGGATGTCCTCAGGCCCGACCACCGGGCTCGCCGAGATCCACCTGCCCGACCTGCAGCCCGGGTCGAGCATCATGCCCGGCAAGGTCAACCCGGTCCTGCCCGAGGCGACGTTGATGGTGTGCGCGCAGGTGATCGGCAACGACGCCGCGATCACCACTGCCGGGGCTGCGGGCAACTTCGAGCTGAACGTGATGATGCCGGTCATCGCCCGCAACCTGCTCGAGTCGATCCGGATCCTCTCCACCTCCACCCGGCTGCTCGCCGAGCGCTGCGTGCTCGGCATCACCGCCGATGCCGAGCGGATGCGGCGCTACGCCGAGTCCTCCCCCTCGGTCGTGACACCGCTGAACAAGTACCTCGGTTACGAGGAAGCAGCCAAGGTTGCGAAAGAATCGCTGAAAGCCGGACGGACCATTCGGGAGCAAGTCATGGCGATGGGGTACGTCGACCGCGGCGTCCTCACCTCCGAAGAGCTCGACGCAGCTCTCGACGTGGAAGGCATGACGCATCCGTGAAGACCATCGTGATCACCGGCGCCAGTGACGGCATCGGACTGGAGTCGGCGAGCCAGCTCGCCAAGCAGGGGCACCACCTGGTGCTCGTCGGCCGTAACCCCGGCAAGCTCGAGGCCGCCGTCGCCCGGATCGCCTCCGAGTCGCCGCAGTGCCCGGTCGAGTCGTTCGCCTGCGACTTCGCCGACCTGTCCGCGGTGCGGGAGCTGGCCGGGGCGCTCCTGGCGGCGTACCCGCGCATCGACGTGCTGGTGAACAACGCCGGGACCGTCTTCGACAAGCGCACCCTGACCGGCGACGGCTTCGAGGCCACGTTCGCGGTCAACCACCTCGCCGGCTTCCTGCTCACCGAGCTGCTGCTGGACCGGGTCGTGGCCAGCGGCGGTGCGCGGATCGTCACCACGTCCTCGGCCGGGCACTACCGGGGAACGATGGACCTCGACGACCTCGGCTTCGAGCGCGGCTACCAGATCATGCGCGCCTACGGTCGCTCCAAGCTGGCGAACGTGCTCTACACGCGCGACCTCGCGATCCGGCTCGAGGGCACCGGGACCACCGCGAACTGCCTGCACCCGGGTGCCGTCGCGACGAACATCTGGAGCGGTGCACCCGCCTTCGCGCGCCCGGTACTCAGCCTCGCCAAGCGCTTCTTGATGGTCACCCCGGCCGAAGGCGGAGCCACGCTGACCTACCTCGCCACGAACGCCGAGGTCGAGGGGCGCAGCGGCGGGTACTACGAGAAGAACTCCATCAAGGAGCCTTCGGACCTGGGGCAGGACGAGGAGCTCGGCCGCAAGCTGGTCGAGGTGAGCAGGGAGATGGTCGGCCTCAGCCGTCGGGCGGATCCACCGGCGGTGGAGTGAGGTCCTCGGTCCCTTCACGGTCGCGCAGGAAGGTGTAGCCGTGCGGTGAGCGCCACAGGTAGACCCCGGGTTCGACCATCGAGTACGTCCAGCCGCCGTGGGTCTTCAAATTGTGGTGGTGGGGACACAGGTCGCCGATGTTCTCCGACGCGGTGGGCCCGCCGTCGCCGTACGCGACGATGTGGTCCTTCTGGCAGCTGCGAGCCGGTCGCGTGCACCGCGGGAACACGCACGTCCCGTCACGCAGCTCGACCTGGTCCTGGATCCGGTCGGGGACTTCGTAGGAATGGCTCGTGAGGCGGTCGTTCAGGTCGATCACCGGCTTCACGACCACGGTGACATCGGGGTTCCCGCACCACTCTGCGACCGTCGCCTGGGTCAGCAGGCGGGGCCCGCCCACAGTCTCGACCAGCGCGGTGGCGTTGTCGGTGTCCGCGGGCAGGTGGACGATCAGCCCGACCTTGCGGCGCGACGTCGTCGCCTCGCCGCGCGCCAGCAGCCCCATCGCCATGGCACGGCGGACGTCGAGAGAGGCCTCACAACCGGCCTCGAGCAGGGCCTGGGCTTCCCGATCGAGGGTGTCGTCGAGGTCGAGGGCGTCGGGAAGGCTCAGCGCGCCGTAGAAGGTGCTCGTGCCGTCGAAGGAGATCTGTCGGTGGTCGATCACGACCCGGGGTGCGGTGTTCCGGTCGGCGAGCTCCTGGGCGTAGACCGGCATGACCGCGGCGATCGTCTCGCCGATCATGCGCTCGGTCGCCCGGGCGCTGAGCTTGTTGGCGATCGGGGCGATCCGGGTGTCCAAGTCGGCGGCGGCATCCGCCGGCAGCACGACGGTCCCGCTCGCGATCCGTCGGCCCTTCCAGACCGGCACCCGGCCGTCCTGGATCCGTGCGTAGAGCAGCGGGAGCCGGTGGGCCAGCTCCAGCGCATCGGCCAGGTAGGCACATCCGCCGTTGGTCGACGTTCCGAGAACGGCCGCGAACTCGGCCACGCACCCGTACGCCACCAGCGGAACCCCTTCACCGCCCAAGGTGATCGGGGTGTTGCCCCAGGTCGCGGCGACGTCGGCGTCGTCGACCTCGTGCAACGCGCACCACGCGACCGCTGCCGCGAGCTTGCGGGCCTCGGCCGCCTCGGCATCGGCCTTGGCAGCACGCGCCGCAGCCAGCACCGCGGCCTCCTCCAGCGTCTTCGCAGGCTTCCGCGGCGACAGCGGAAGATTCGGCGAAGGGAACTTCATGAAGGGGACGCTACGAAGCACCCCCGACACATGCGCCCGGCTCAGTAGTAGCCGTGGCTCCGCTTGAACGACCAGGCAGCGCAGGCGGTGCCGTAGCGCTTCTCGATGTACTGCAGGCCCCAGCGGATCTGGGTCTCGGCGCTGTTGCGCCAGTCCGCGCCCGAGGAGGCCATCTTCGATCCGGGCAGTGCCTGCGGGATCCCGTACGCCGAGGAGCTGGGGTTGTCGGCGTGCACGTTCCAGCCGGACTCCTGGGTCCAGATCTCGTCGATGCACTCGAAGTCGGAGGAGGCCAGGCCGTAGATCGGCATCAGCGCCCTCGTCAGCGTCTTCGGGTCGGCCTGCGCGAGGTTCTCGGTCCGGGTCACCGCGTGGCCGCTGGCCGGGCTCAGCTCGGCGACCTTCAGCGCGTCGGCCTGGGTCGTGCGGTCCTCGTTGCTGCGCGAGACGGCCCGGGTGCGGGACGCGAGGTCCGCCGCGCTGAGGCCGGAGGTCCCCGAGGCGAGATGGACCGGATCCGGCCGGTCGGTGCCCTGGACGGCCATGCCCACGCCCACCGTCAGGCCGGTGACCGCGACCGCGAGGCTCGGGATGAGGACCAGCTTGCGCGCGTTCGGAGCGAATCGCTGCGGACGCTCGCCACGGTGCCGAGGCGGCTCGCCCCGATGCTTCGGGGCGTACTTCTCAGGCAACTGCGTGGGCTCCCGGGTCGACAGCGGACGTCATGACGCACCGTTGCGTCGCGGAGGAGTGACCACCTTCACCCGAACCGTCCGCAGAAGCAAGTTGGGCACGCCGTATTGCGAGACCAACCAGACCAGTTGTGACCGATGTGGTGAAAGTGGGTGACGTGACTACATCGAGACGTGCTCGAGCATCTCGGTCACCAGTGCGGCGATCGGCGAGCGCTCGGAGCGCGTCAGGGTCACGTGGGCGAACAGCGGGTGCCCCTTGAGCTTGTCCACGACCGCCACGACACCGTCGTGCCGGCCCACCCGGAGGTTGTCGCGCTGGGCGACGTCGTGGGTCAGCACGACCTTCGAGTTCGCCCCCATCCGGGAGAGCACGGTCAGCAGCACGTTGCGCTCGAGCGACTGGGCCTCGTCCACGATCACGAACGCGTCGTGCAGCGAACGGCCGCGAATGTGCGTCAGCGGCATCACCTCGAGCATCCCGCGGTCGAGGATCTCGTCGATCACGTCCGGGGTGGTGACAGCGCCCAGGGTGTCGAAGACCGCCTGGCCCCAGGGCGACATCTTCTCCGACTCGCTGCCCGGCAGGTAGCCGAGCTCCTGGCCGCCGACGGCGAACAGCGGACGGAAGACGACGACCTTCTTGTGCTGACGGCGCTCCATCACGGCTTCGAGACCGGCGCAGAGCGCGAGCGCGGACTTCCCCGTCCCGGCTCGCCCGCCCAGCGACACGATCCCGATCTCGGGGTCGAGCAGGAGGTCCAGGGCGATCCGCTGCTCGGCCGAGCGACCGTGGATGCCGAAGGCCTCCCGGTCACCGCGCACGAGGTGGACCCGCTTGTCGGCGCCGACCCGACCCAGTGCGCTGCCACGGTCCGACATCAGCACCAGGCCGGTGTGGCACGGCATGTCGCGGGCCTCGTCGAGGTCGATCACGGTGTCGTCGTACAGCTCGTCGAGGTCGGTCGCGGTGACGTCGACCTCGGCCATCCCGGTCCAGCCGGCGTCGGACTCGTGGATCTGCTCGCCCAGGTACTCCTCGGCGTCCAGGCCGACCGCGGACGCCTTGATCCGCAGCGGCAGGTCCTTGGAGACCAGCGTCACCGCGTGGCCCTCGTTGGCGAGGTTGTTGGCCACCGCCAGGATGCGCGTGTCGTTGTCGCCCAGGCGGAATCCCGACGGCAGCGACTCGGCGTCGGTGTGGTTGAGCTCGACGCGCACGGTGCCGCCGGCGTCCCCGATCGGGACCGGCTGGTCGAGCCGGCCGGCCTGGACGCGCAGCTCGTCGAGCATGCGCAGCGCGGAGCGTGCGAAGTAGCCGAGCTCGGGGTGGTGCCGCTTGCCCTCGAGCTCGGTGATCACCACCACCGGGAGCACCACCTCGTGCTCGTCGAAGCGTTTCATCGCCCCGGGATCGGCGAGGAGGACGGAGGTGTCGAGGACGTAGGTCCGACGCTGGGCCTGGGGGGTCTTGGAACTCGCGCGCTTCGCAGTGGCCACGATGTGGTCTCCCCTTACGAACCGGCACGCGCACTCAGCGCCCGGTCCTCAGCAGTAGTGCTCGGACCAGGCAGGGCAGGGGCCCGAGTGCAGACCCCCTAGGTCGTGATCTCTCACGAACTCGCCTCCTGGTGCAGAACGCAGCGGTTGCGATCCACTACCGGGAAACGTACGTCCGGAATTGAGCACTTTCGCGCCGACACGCCCGGGAGCGGGTTAAGCCCGTGTGAACTGTCTGGACAGGGCGAGCGAACACGGCTTATCGTTTATCGATAACAACGATAAACGATAGGTTTCCGATGCGACTTCCTGGTCCGACCACGCGTGATCCACTGCTCCCGCTCGAGCGGCTGGTGCGGGCCTTGCTGGCGGTGATCGTGAGCCTGGTGCTCTGCTTCCTCCCGCTGGCTGCTTTCGGTGTCGGGGGCTTCTCGTTCGGGAGCATCGGCGACACCAGGGAAGCGTGCGTGACCACCGACGCGGACACCTTCCCGATCGTGGGGATCGGCGAACGGGAGACCCGGGTCGAGCGCGAGGCCCACCAGCTGATGGGCCTGCGTCCCGGCACCGAGCTGCGGCCCGACACGTACGAGGTGTGCAACGAGCACCCCCGCACCCGGGACCGGATCACCGCGACCCTGGCTCTGATGATGCCGATGATCTTCCTCCTCGGCGTACTGCTCCTGATCTACCTGCTGATCCGCGCGGCCGCCGCGCACGGCCTGTTCTCGCACGCCACCGCGGCGCGCACCTGGGCGCTCGGTTGGTACCTGGTCGCGGGCAGCCTGGTCGCCGAGCTGCTGCGCCAGGCGATGATCGGAGCCACGCTCTCCGGGGTGACACAGCACGCGGTGGGAGACGTCGGCCGGCTCACCTGGCACAGCACCCTGACCCGCCTCGACTTCCCGTACGCCGCGGTCATCGCCGGGGTCGGGCTGATCACGCTCGGGCGGGTCTTCGCACGAGCCGTCGTCCTCCAGCAGCACGAGGACGCCACGATTTGAGCCCGGCCCACGATGATGGCGAGGAGCTCCACGGCGTCGAGCTGCACCTGGACGCCGTGCTCGAGGCGCGCGGCATGACCCTGACCGAGCTCTCCGAACAGGTCGGGGTCAGCGTGGTCAACCTGTCGGTCCTGAAGAACGGGCGCGCCCGGGCGATCCGGTTCAGCACGCTGACGTCGCTGTGCCGGGTACTCGACTGCCAGCCCGGCGACCTGCTGTCGGTCCGGCCGGACTAGCGGCCGAGGCGGCGGTCGCGGACGGCGTACGCACGGACGGCACGCAGGAAGTCGACGCGCCGGAAGTCGGGCCAGTAGGCCTCGCAGAAGTAGAACTCGCTGTGCGCGCTCTGCCAGAGCAGGAAGCCGCCGAGGCGCTGCTCCCCCGACGTACGGATCACGAGGTCCGGATCGGGCTGGCCCTTGGTGTAGAGGTGCTCGGCGATGTGCTCGACGTCGATCACCTCGGCCAGGTCCTCGATCGTCTTGCCCTTGGCCGCCTCGGCCTGGAGCAGGGAACGGACGGCGTCGGCGATCTCGCGGCGCCCGCCGTACCCGACGGCGACGTTGACCAGGAGTCCCTCGGCGTCGCGCGTCGACTCCTCGGCGTCCTTGAGGCGCTCGGCGGTGCGAGCGGGGAGCAGGTCGAGCGCGCCGACGGGATGGAGGCGCCAGCGGTGCTGCTCGGCGAGCGAGGCCACCGCACCCTCGATGATCCCGAGCAGGCCCTCGAGCTGGTCGGCGGGCCGGTTGAGGTTGTCGGTGGAGAGCAGCCAGAGCGTGACGACCTCGACCCCGATCTCCTCGCACCAGTCCAGGAGCGGCTCGATGTTGGCGGCGCCGGCCTGGTACCCGCCGGCCGTGTCGGCCCCGACCGCCTTGGCCCAGCGGCGGTTCCCGTCGAGCATCACGCCCACGTGCTGCGGGATCCGGTCGGAGGGGATGCGCCGCACCATCCGTGCCTCGTACAACGGGTAGAGCACCCGCCGGAGTCCGCGCTTCCAGTCCGCCACAGAGCAAGGCTACCCGCCGGGGCGGTCCCGACCTGGGAGGTTCCTGTGTCCGGCAACCTACGCTCGCGTAACCTGTCGGCATGAACAGCCCCGGTCCGGTCGCCGAGAAGGCCGCGCACCTGAGCCACGAGGCCGCGCTCGCCCTGCACGACAAGATGAACGCGGCCAAACCGCGACTCCGCGGCTGGCTGCACGCCTCGTTCTCACCGCTGGCGCTGGCCGCCGGGATCGTGCTGATCTGCCTCTCCCCCACGGTGGCGACCCGGGTCGGCTCGGGTCTGTTCGCCGGCACCGCGCTGCTGCTGTTCACCGTCAGCGGGATCTACCACCGCGGCACCTGGTCCCCGAAGGTCTGGGCGTTCCTGCGGCGCTTCGACCACGCCAACATCTTCCTGCTCATCGCCGGGTCCTACACGCCGTTCGCGGTGACCCTGCTGCACGGTGGTGCCCGCGTCGGCCTGCTGATCATCGTGTGGACCGGGGCGGTCCTCGGCGTCTCCGTGAAGCTCTGGCTCCCCGACGCCCCGCGCTGGATCTCCACACCGGTCTACATCGCGCTCGGCTGGGCGGCGATCTTCTACGCCGACGACTTCGCCGACACCAGCACGGCCGTGATCACGCTGATCGCCGTCGGTGGCTGCCTCTACACGATCGGCGGGCTGGTCTACGCACTCAAGCGGCCCGACCCGTTCCCGCGGTGGTTCGGCTTCCACGAGATCTTCCACGTGTTCACGATCGCCGGGTTCGTGTGCCACTACGTCGCGGCCTCGATCGCGACCTACCGCCTGCGCTAGCTGCGCTACTGGTTCTCGTAGGTCCCCTCGAGTCGCGTGCGCAGAGCGGCGTCCAGCGCAGCCGGGTCGGTGACCGGGCGCTCGCACACCATCGCGCGGCACACGTACGCCGCCGAGCGACCGTCGACCAGCCCGCGACCCTGGAACAGCGGGATCGTCGAGGCCGACGCCTGCTCCGGGTCGACCACGACCACCACGGCGCCGGGCACGCGGCGCGCACTGGCCGCGAGCCGCTCCCCCTCGGCATCACCGGGCTCGGCGACCACCACGATCTCCATCGGACCGTCGAGGGCCGCCTGCGCCGCGACCAGCGACCAGCCGGCGAACCGCGGCGCCTTCTCCACCAGTCGTCGCACGGTCCCCAGGGCGGCCTCGGCGGCGTCGCGGTGACGTCCGGAGCCGGTGAGAGCGGCGTAGCGGACCAGCGCGTTCGTCAGCGCCGAGTGTCCCGAGGGGCTGGCGTTGTCGGAGGGGTCGCGGGGCCGGGCGATCAGGGCCTCGGCATCGGCCGCGGTGTCGTGGAAGCCGCCCGCACCGTCGCCGAACTGCTCCAGGGCGACGTCGAGCAGCGCACCGGCGCGCGAGGACCAGGTGCCCTCGCCGGTGGCCTCGGCGAGCGCGACGAAGCCGTCAGCGACGCAGCCGTAGTCCTCCAGCACCCCTGCGTGCCGGCCGACCTCGCCGTGCCGGGAGACCCGGCGCAGGCGTCCGTCAACCAGGTGCAGGTCCCACAGCAGGGTCCCGGCCCCGAGGGCGGCGTCGAGGAACCGCGGCTCCTCGAGCACGCCGGCGGCGCGGGCCAGCGCGGCGATCGCCAGGCCGTTCCACGCGGCGACGACCTTGTCGTCCTCCCCGGGCCGCTCGCGCTCTGCGCGGGCGGCGAGCAGGCGTGCTCGCACCCGGTCCCAGCGCTGCGCGTCACCAGGATCGGCGAGCAGCTGGAGCACCGAGGAACCGTGCTCGAAGGTCCCCTGCGGCGTGACGCTCAGCAGGTCGGCCGCCCAGGAGCCGTCCTCGCCGAGCACGGCCGTCAGCTGCTCGGGGGTCCAGACGTAGTAGGTGCCCTCGGCGCCCTCGGAGTCGGCGTCGAGCGCGGAGGAGAAGCCGCCCTCGGCGGTCCGCAGCTCGGAGAGCAGGAAGTCGCCGGTCTCCTGCGCGATCCGGCGGGCCAGCGGGTCGCCGGTCACGGCGTACCAGGTGGTGTAGGCGCCGAGCAGCAGCGCGTTGTCGTACAGCATCTTCTCGAAGTGCGGCACCACCCAGCGGGCGTCGACGGAGTAGCGCGCGAACCCGCCGCCGAGCTGGTCGTAGAGACCGCCGCGCGCCATCGCCTCCAGGGTGCGCGCGGCGATCCGCTGCTCGGTCGCACCCGGGCGCCGCAGCAGGAACTCGAGCAGCATCGAGGGCGGGAACTTCGGTGACCCGCCGAAGCCGCCGTGCTGCGCGTCGAAGGTCCGGGCGATCTGCTCGACCGCGGCGTCCAGCACCGCAGCGTCGAGCGGCGCGGCCCCGGCCAGGGCCTCCTCGGTGGCGATGTGCGCGGCGATGTTCGCCGCGGTGGCGTCGACGTCGCCGCGACGCTCGCGCCACGCCTCGGAGATCGCCGCGAGCAGCTGGGTGAAGCTCGGCTGCCCGTGGCGCGGCTGGTCGGGGAAGTAGGTGCCGGCGAAGAACGGCCGGCCCTCGAGGTCGAGCACGCAGGTCATCGGCCAGCCGCCGTGCCCGGTGGTCGCCACGGTCGCCTGCATGTAGACGGCGTCGACGTCGGGGCGCTCCTCGCGGTCGACCTTGACGTTGACGAAGTGCTCGTTCATGTACGCCGCGGTGGCGGGGTCCTCGAAGGACTCGTGCGCCATCACGTGGCACCAGTGGCAGGCGGCGTACCCGACGCTCAGCAGGACCGGGAGGTCACGGCGACGTGCCTCCCCGAACGCCTCGTCGCCCCACTCCCACCAGTCGACCGGGTTGTCGGCGTGCTGGAGGAGGTAGGGGCTGGTGGCCAGGGCGAGGCGGTTGGGCACCGACCCAGCCTAGGCGGGTCCGGGGAGGGCGGGCCTGGGGAGGGCGGGTCTCAGGAGTCGGAGTCGGGCTCGTCGCCGAAGGCACCAGCCTCGGCGTTGAGCTTGGCCTTCTTCAGGTGACGCACGAGGCTCCAGGAGAGCAGCGCGACGGCCAAGCAGAGGCAGATGAAAACTCCGAACGCGCCCCAGCCCGCCTTGACGTCACGGTCGGCCGGGGTCGGGTCGACCATGGCCACGAAACCGTGCAGGGCGATGACGAACGAGTTCATGGCACCGATTGTCTCAGGCCCGCAGCTCGTCGGCGTAGGCGGCACTGTCCAGGATGCCGGCGAACAGGTCGTCCTCGGGCAGCGGGGCGTCCACGAAGCTCTTCACGAGCTCGAAGTCCTCGGTCGGCCAGACCTCCTGCTGGAGGTCCATCGGGAGCTGGAAGAAGAAGCCGTCGGGGTCGATCTGGGTCGCGTGGGCGATCAGGGCGCGGTCGCGGACCGGGAAGTACTCCGCGCACGGGACCTTCGTGGTCACCCGGGCGTCCCACTCGGGGTCCGGCTTCCACTCCTTGAGCCGCTCGCCGTAGAACGACTCCAGACCGCGTGCCTCGGCGGCCT
This sequence comes from Marmoricola sp., assembly GCA_045806765.1. GTDB lineage: Bacteria > Actinomycetota > Actinomycetes > Propionibacteriales > Nocardioidaceae > Marmoricola. The sequence goes on along the minus strand of JBJMIO010000008.1, from coordinate 2,297 downwards.
CGTGCAGCGCCACGGCCTTCGGCCTGTTGAAGCCGTGCTGGTAGTACAGCTTCAGCGCCTGCCAGGGCTCTCCGGCCTCCGGGAAGCGCTCCGGGTCGGCGGCAGCCTCGAAGGCCGCCACCGAGACCTCGTGGCACTTGATGTGGTCGGGGTGCGGGTAGCCGCCGTTCTCGTCGTACGTCGTGACCACGTGCGGGCGGAACGAGCGGATCAGGCGCACCAGCGGTTCGGTCGCCTCCTCCAGCGGGACCAGGCCGAAGCAGCCCTCGGGCAGCGGCGGCTTCGGGTCGCCCTCCGGCCAGCCGGAGTCGACGAAGCCGAGCCAGTCCTGGGTCACGCCGAGGATCTCGCGAGCGGCCTCCATCTCGGCGCGGCGGATCGCGGTCATGTTCTCCAGCACGTCCGGGCGGTCCATCTTCGGGTTGAGCACGGAACCGCGCTCACCCCCGGTGCACGTGACGACGTGCACGTCGACGCCCTTCGCGACGTACATCGCGGTCGATGCGGCGCCCTTGCTGGACTCGTCGTCGGGATGGGCGTGCACGTGCATCAAGCGGAGGCCGGCGTACTCGGACATGGGCTCCATCCTAGAGTTGGGGTGTGAGCGAGGTGATGCAGGAGCGGTACGGCGTGAAGAGCCCGCGGCGACGCACCACGATCGTTGTCGCAACAACGGTGCTGGCCGTCGTGTTCCTGGGCTGGCTGGCGTGGGCCGCCTGGCTGCAGAGCGACCCCGCGATCGACGCGGCCGTCTCGGCCTACCGGGTCGTGGACGACCACACGGTCCAGGTCAAGATCCAGATGCGCCTGCGCAACGACCACATCGAGGGCACCTGCGACGTCGGCGCCACCGCGCGGGACCACTCACCGGTCGGCGACCAGACCTTCACCGTGGCCCAGATCACCGCGGCGAAGGGCGACTGGCTCTCGATCACCACCCTGGACCGGGCCACCACGGTCGAGCTCATCTCCTGCACCCAGCGTTAGGGACCTCCGGTTCGGGGCACTGTGCATGGAGGCGGTTGCTAGGCTTGTCGCTTCCCCTTCCCGGCGGTCGAGGCGCATCCCGCGGGACCGATCCACCACCGAACCAGGAGTTGTTGTCATGACTCAGGCAGAACAGCGCGAGGGCGTGTGGCTGACGCAGGCCAAGTACGACGAGCTGAGCGCTGAGCTCGAGGAGCTGCGCGGCCCCGGCCGCACGGCCGTGGTCGAGAAGGTCAGCCAGGCCCGCGACGAGGGCGACCTGAAGGAGAACGGCGGCTACCACGCCGCCCGCGAGGAGCTGGGCAAGCTCGACGGCCGGATCGCCCAGCTGGTCGAGATGCTCAAGACCGCCCAGGTCGGTGAGACCCCGGCCGACGACGGCGTGGTCGAGCCCGGGATGCTCGTCACCATCCGCTTCGTCGGCGACAAGGACAACGAGACCCCGTTCCTGCTCGGTGCCCGCGAGATGGCCGGCGACGACGTCGAGGTCTTCTCCCCGCAGTCACCGCTCGGCGAGGCGATCAACGGCCGCTCCAAGGGCGACACCGTCTCCTACCCGGCTCCCAACGGCAGCATGCTCGAGGTCGAGATCATCGACGCCGTCCCGTACAGCGGCTGAGCTACAGCTAGCCCGTCACCGAGACCTGGTAGCCGTGCTCGCGCAGCCGCGCGAGCACGGCTTCGGCGTGCTCGGGCCCGCGCGTCTCGGCCTGCAGGTGCACCTCCACCTCGTCGAGGTGAAGCGTGGTCGAGGTGCGCTCGTGCACGACGTCGAGGATGTTGGCGCCCGACTCCCCCAGCTCACCGAGCAGGCGGGCCAGGCCGCCGGGACGGTCGGGGATGCGCACCGCTACGGTCAGGTAGCGACCCGCGGCGACCAGGCCGTAGCGGACCAGCTTGCTGAGCAGCAGCGGGTCCACGTTGCCCCCCGAGAGCACCGCGACCGCCGGCGTGGCGTAGGCGTCGGGACGGTCCAGGATCGCGGCCACCGCGACCGCACCGGCCGGCTCGACGACCAGCTTGGCGCGCTCGAGCAGCAGCACCAGGGCCTGGGAGATCGACTCCTCGCTGACCGTGACGACCTCGTCGACGTACTTCGTGATCGCCGCGAACGGCACCTCTCCGGGCCGCGCGACCGCGATGCCGTCGGCCATCGTGCTCATCGAGGCCAGGGCGACCGGAGCGCCGGCCGCCAGGGAGCCCGGGTACGCCGCCGCGCCCTCGGCCTGCACCCCGACCACCCGTACGTCGGGCCGCAGGGTCTTGATCGCCAGCGCGACGCCTGCGATCAGGCCGCCGCCTCCGGTCGG
>JBJMIO010000007.1:0-8638 GCA_045806765.1 Marmoricola sp. | reverse complement strand
GCATGCCGTAGTGCTCCATGTAGTTGACGACCTCGAGCAGCGAGAAGCCGACGACCGCCTGGATCACGAGGTAGGGCAGGATCCCGACGCCGAGCCACGCGACCAGCGTGCCCCAGAGCACCGCCGACATCAGCCAGGCGTTCAGCACGTCGTTGCCGGGCCGGAAGGGGTGCTGCCGGCGCCGGGCGTAGCGGCGCTTCTCGAGGTTCCAGGCCGACCGCAGGGACCCCAGCACGGTGCGCGGCCAGAACTGGTAGAACGTCTCACCCATCCGGCTCGAGGCGGGGTCCTCCGGAGTGGCGACGCGGACGTGGTGACCGCGGTTGTGCTCGATGTAGAAGTGGCCGTAGAAGCTCTGTGCCAGGGCGATCTTGCTCAGCCAGCGCTCGTTGGCCTCGCGCTTGTGGCCGAGCTCGTGGGCGGTGTTGATGCCGATGCCGCCGATGACGCCGATCGAGATCGCCAGGCCGACCTTGTCCACGACATTCAGGCCCAGCGACTCGGCCATCAGCCGGTGGCCGAAGGAGAGGCCCGTGCCCCAGTCGTGCAGGCCGAGGGTGTTGATCAGCCAGCCGGCCGGGTTCTGGTCGGCGACGACCGCCATCGCGCCGACGAAACCGAGGTACTGGATCGGCAGGAAGAGGAACGTGATCCAGCGGTAGTACTTGTCCTTCTCCAGCGCCTCGATCGCGTCGTCCGGCGGGTTGGAGCGGTCCAGGCCGGCGATCAGGTCGATCGCGGGGACCACGCCGAGGACGATGATCGGGCCGATCCAGAGCCAGGCGCCCCAGCCGGTGATGATGTACGCCGCCGCGGCCACGAAGGCCAGGCTGGGGACCACGAGCCCGATCAGCCAGAGGTAGCGCTTGTTGTCCTTCCACCCCTCGGTCGACCCCTGCGGGACCGTCGAGTTCGGGATTGCGTTGTCTGAGCCGGCGTTCGCCATCGGTCTCTCCTTCTCGCCTGGCCCGGGTGGGAGGACTGCGGTCGTTCCGGGCACTTGACAACAAGGTAGTAAATGTAAAGCCACTTGACAAGAGGGTGCGGTATGTAAAGTTTCGTGGCCTGGGCCACACCCTTCAGCCCAGCCCCACCGGCTTCGGACGCGGATCCGGCATGTCGCCGGGGTGACGCCGCCGGTAGAGCGCGAGCGCGAGGATCAGCAGCAGCACCGCGTCCCCGGCGACCGCCACCACCGTGAACAGCGAGCTCGGCACCAGTCCGTCGGGGCGGTTCTCGCCCGGATGCCCGCGCAGGACCCGCACGGCGAGCACCTCGCTGTCCCGCGCGTGCTCGTAGGTCACCTCATCGACGCTGGCGGAGAACTTGGTGCGCTTCGGGTCCTCCTCGGCCGGGAGCCGGTAGTCGACGAGGTAGGAGCCGTGCAGGTCGCGGGCGTCCAGCACCTCCGCGACGACCTCGTGCCCGTGGGCGGTGATCCGGTGGTCGGTCCAGGTCTCGTGGGCGTAGGGCAGGTTCACCAGGAAGACCACGAACACGAAGAGGAGGACCCGCACACCCCCAGGCTAGGAGACGCCGGCCTCCCGGGCCTGCACTAGCGTTGCGTCCATGAGCGATGTCGAGGTCTCCAACAACACCGAGCTGAACCGCTACGAGGCGCACGTCGACGGCCGGCTGGCCGGTTTCGCGGAGTACCACCTGCGCTCCTCCTCCATCGTGTTCACCCACACCGAGGTCGATCCGGAGTTCGAGGGCCACGGCGTCGGCTCCTCGATCATCCGCAGCTCGCTCGACGAGATCCGCGCCGCCGGCGTGTACGACGTGGTCCCGATCTGCCCCTTCTACAAGGGCTGGATCGAGAAGCACCCCGACTACGCCGACCTGGTCCACGTCCCGCCGACCACCGGGGACGACGCATGAGCTTCAAGCCCTCCGACCTGCCGGACCTCACCGGCAAGGCCGCGGTGGTCACCGGAGCGAACTCCGGCATCGGCTTCCACACCGCGCGCGAGCTGGCTCGCAAGGGTGCCCGCGTCACCCTCGCCTGCCGCGACACCGAGTCCGGGGAGAAGGCGGCCGCCAAGATGCCGGGCGACACCCGGGTCGAGGCGCTGGACCTGGCTTCGCAGGCCTCGGTCAAGGCGTTCGCCGATCGCTGGGAGGGGCCGCTGGACCTGCTGGTCAACAACGCCGGCGTGATGCGGCCTCCGGCTTACCGGCAGACCGAGGACGGTCACGAGCTGATGTTCGGCACCAACCACTACGGCCACTTCGCGCTGACCGGCCGATTGCTGCCCGCGCTGCTGGAAGCGCCGAGCCCGCGCGTGGTCACCGTCGCCTCCATCGCGCACCTCGGTGGCGACGAGGCGGTCATCGAGGAGAACCCGGAGAGCACCTACTCCCCGGAGAAGAGCTACTGCCAGTCCAAGCTCGCCAACGTGCTCTTCGCCCGCGAGCTGCACAAGCGGACCACCGCGGCCCGCAGCCGGCTGACCTCGACCGGTGCCCACCCCGGCGTCTCGGCGACCGGCCTGGTCTCCGACCCGAACGGCATGGGCGCCAACCCGCTCGTGCGGATCGTGACGCCCTACGTTCTGCCGCTGATCTTCCAGTCCGCTGCTGCCGGCGCGAACCCGAGCCTGTACGCCGCCACGCTCGGCGAGCCCGGCTCCTACACCGGTCCGCAGCGGATGGGCGAGAGCCGCGGTCCCATCGGCCCGGCCAAGCTCAACCGGCACGCCAAGGACGAGGCGCTCGCCGCGCGGCTGTGGGAGCTCAGCGAGGAGCGGACGGGCGTCAGCTTCGCGCTCTGAGCCCGTGGGTCAGAGAGCGGACGGGCGTCTCGTTCGCCCTCTGAGCCCGTGGGTCCCTGAGGAGGGCGCGCTAGCGCCCGTCTCGAAGGGGCTCCTCGTGCAACACCGACGGCGGGATCCGCAGGACCTTCGCGACCCAGTCCGGCAGGTACCAGTTCCACTTGCCGAACAGCGAGACCAGCGAGGGCACCAGCAGCGAGCGCACGATGGTGGCGTCGAGCAGGATGCCGAAGCCGAGCGCTGTGGCCAGGATCTTCAGGTCCGTCCCCGGCCCTGAGGCCAGCGCGGCGAAGGCGAGGAACAGGATCAGCGCAGCGCTGGTGACCAGGCGGCCGGTGCGGCCGATGCCCTCGATGACCGCCTCGTTGGTCGAGTGCCCGGCGTCGTACTCCTCCCGGATGCGCGCGAGGATGAAGACCTCGTAGTCCATCGAGAGGCCGAAGAGGAACGCGAAGACCATCAGCGGGACCCAGAAGGTCACCGCGCCGGTCTCGGGGATCCCGAAGAGCGCGTGCGAGCCGTGCCCGTCCTGCCAGAACAACCGCATCGCGCCGTAGACCGCCGAGAGCGAGATCAGGTTCAGCACCACGGCCTTCAGCGGGAGCAGAAGCGAGCGGAACGCGCGCACCAGCAGGATGAACGTCAGCACCGCGATCAGCGACAGCATCAGCGGGAAGTTGCCGTAGACGCCGTGCAGGAAGTCGACCTGCGCGGTGCCGAGACCGGCGACGCCGATCACCCCGGGGATCCCGTCGGCGATCTTCTTGACGTCCTTGACCGGCTGCACGGTCTTGTTGTTGACGGTCTCCTTGTCCGGGATCACCAGCGCGACCGTCGTACCGTCGCCGTTGCTCGACTTGCCGGTCGAGATGACCACGCGGTCGATCCCGTCGACGTGCCCCTCGATCGCCTGCTTGAGCGCAGGGGCGTCCTCGGTCTTCACCAGGACCTCGATCGGGGTCAGTGCACCGGTCGTGACGCCGCCGCCCTCGAGCACGTGCAGGGCGTCGTACGCCGCTCCGTTCTTGGCCAGCGAGTCGGAGGAGGGCGCGCCGATCTTGATGCCCGTGAAGGCGACGAACAGCGCGCCGAGGATCAGGAAGGCCGCACCCGCGGCGATCCAGCGGCGCCGCACGACCAGGCGCGCCCACCGGCTCCAACCGGCGCTCGCGTTGGTCTCGTGACGGACCTTGGGCCAGTCGACCTTCGGCCCGATGCCACCCAGGATCGCCGGGGTCAGCGAGAGCGTCACCGCGACGCTCGCGAACGGGATCAGCGCCCCGCCCATGCCGATGCTGCGCATGAACGGGACCGGCAGCACGATCAGCGCGAGCAGACCGATGGCCACGGTGATGCCGCTGAACAGCACCGCGTGACCGGCCGTCTTCATCGCCTCGACGACGGCCTCGTGGTTGTCCTTGCCGTGGTCGCGCTCCTCGCGCCACCGGGTCACGAGGATCAGCGAGTAGTCGATCGCGACACCGAGGCCGATCAGCGCGACCAGGAACTGCACGATGAAGGAGACGTCGGTGGCGTAGGTCAGCGGGAGCAGCAGCAGGAAGGTCGTCAGGATCGAGACGGCCGCGATCAGCAGGGGCAGGAACGCCAGCATCGAGGCGAAGACGAAGGCAAGCACGGCGAGCGCGCCGACAGCTCCGACCAGGGTCTCGACCAGCACGCTCGAGCCGCCGTTGTCGTCACCGATCGAGAGCGCGTCGATGCCGGTGACACCTACGTTCGCCGCGTCGGGCACCGACTTCTTCAGCGAGTCACGGAGCTTGTCGGTCGGGGCGAGGTCGGACTGCGATCGCGGGAAGGGGTAGAAGACATAGGCGTACGCCGTGTGGCCGTCCTTGGTCCGGAAGGCCTTGTCCCCTCCGCTGTTGGCCTCGTCGACCACGCGCGTGCTCGGCACGTCGGTGGTGATCTTGTCGAAGGCGTCACTGACGGACTTCGCGACCGCGGGGTCATCCAGGCTCGCGCCCTGCTTCAGGGTGACGGAGACCAGCGCGGGGGTGGTGCTACCGCCGTTGTGGAACTCCTTGACGATGGCGTCGGCCGCCTTCGTGCCGGGCTCGCCGGGGAGCTTGAAGTCGATGGTCAGGCGGTTGGTCACCGTCTGCGAGACGGCACCGCCTCCGACCATCATGGCGATCCAGAAGATCACGACCCACTTGCGGTGACGCAGCACGAACTCTGCCCAGCGTTGCATTCTCGAAACCTTCCGCGGAGGACACGTCGCCGACAGTCTGTCGGTCAGCGAGGGTTCAGGACGAGCGACTTTCGAGCGTGGCGACACCCGGTCCAGTCAGCTCGCCGCACCCGGACCTGCGACCGGTCATCGCCAGGAGCAGCGAGAGCATCGGTCCGGAGACCTCCTCGCCCTCCCCGTGGGACCAATCGGTGTCGGTCGCTCGTAGGGCCAGACCACCGATGCGGCTCTTCGTGCCGATCAGTGCGTTGGATCCCTTGTAGAAGTCGGCGACGTGCTTGACCGCGCCGAGGTCGTAGGTGTGGCTGATGCCCAGCGGTCGCCGGATGTCCTCGGCGTGCACGATCGTCTCGCCGAGCCAGGAGGCTTTCGGGCCGGGAGGGGACTTCGTGGAGTGCTGGACCGCGACGAAGGCGGCCAGGGTCGCCTCGCGGTCGGGCCCCAGGTGCTTCCTGATCTGCGCGTTGGCGAACGGCCTGAAGCTGAACCCGGCCTTGGCGAAGTTGCCGAAGAAGGTCAGCGGGGTCAGCGTCGCGGTGCTCGTCATGTGCGCGAGCACCTGGGCGACGTTCCACTCCTGGGACAGCGACCGGGTCTTCCACTGCTCGGCACTGAGGCCGGCGAGGTCCTCGGCCAGCGCGCCGCGCTCGGCGGCCACGGTGCTCCACAGGTCATCCATGCTGGGAGTATCGCGCAAGAGAGCGGGGTTGTGTGCTCCAGCGCGTCGCCGGCGACGCCCAGGTGCACACGACTCCTAGTCGCGCAGGTGGTCGCGGGCCCACAGCGCCGCGCTGGTGCGATCGCTGACCCCGATGCGACGGAAGACGTTGCCCAGGTGCACCTTGACCGTGCGCTCGGTGATCCCCAGGCGTCGCGCGATCTGCTTGTTGGCCAGCCCCTGCGCGACCAGACCCAGCACCTCGCGCTCGCGCGCACTGAGATCGGCACCGGGCACAGCCCCGCGGCTCGGCAGCAGCGCGCCGGCCACCCGCGGGTCCAGCGGGGTGTGACCGCGTGCGGCGGCGCGGACCGCGGCCAGCACCTCCTCGGGCTGGCAGTCCTTGAGCAGGTAGCCGATCGCACCCGAGGCCAGCGCCTCGGTGACGCGCTCCTTGTCCGAGAACGACGTCAGCATCACCACCGCGCCGGAGAACTCCCCATCGACCAGGCGACGGGTGGCCTCGATGCCGTCCATCCCGGGCATCGAGATGTCCATCAGCACGACGTCGGGCGCGAGCTCGGCGGCACCGGTCAACGCCGCGGCCCCGTCGGACGCCTCACCGACGACCACCAGGTCGGCGGTCGAGGCGAGCAGGCCGGCGAGCCCGGTGCGCACCAACGGGTGGTCGTCGACGAGGAGGACCCGGATCACAGGGTCGGTCACGGGGTCGGTCACGGGGTCGGTCACGGGGTCGGTCACGGGTTCGATCACGGTCTCCGGTTCGGTCTGCGGGCTCACGGGCGCGGCACCGTCAGTCGCCAGCGCGTCCCGGCGCCGGGCGTCGAGGACACCTCGAGGCGGGCGCCCTCACGCGACGCCGCGTCGGCGAGCAGCCGCAGGCCGAAGTGCCCGACCTCCGGCTGGGCCATCGTGGCCACCGGGTCGAACCCGACACCGTCGTCGGCGATCTCCACCACGACCTCCTCCTCGTTGCTCACCGTCAGCCACACGCGCGACGCCTGGCTGTGCAGGCGGACGTTCTGCAGGCACTCGTGCACGATCCGGAACACCAGCCGGTCCCCGGCAGTACCGAGGCCGGGGTCGTCCTCGGGCAGATCGAGGCGGACCTCGAAGTCACGCGAGCGCAGCGTCCCGGCGAGGTCGCGCAGTACGTCGAGCAGCCCGGCCGACTCGAGGGTCTCGGGGTAGATGTCGACCAGCAGCGTGCGCATCCCGCCGATGCTCATCCGCAGCGTGTCCGAGGCCGAGCGCAGGTCGGCGCTGAGCTCCTCGTCCCCCAGCTGGTCAGCCCGGGTCGCCGCACCGCCGAGCGTGAAGGACGTCGCGGCGAGCTCCTGGACGACACCGTCGTGCAGCGTGCCGGCGATCCGCGCGCGCTCCTCGGCCGAGGCGTCCACCGCACGCATGAGCAGCGCCTCGCGCTGACGTTGTGCTGCGCGGAGCCGGGTGACCAGGCGCCACAGCAGCGGCACCATCAGCGCGACGAAGAGCAGCAGGCTGCTCACGGTCACGCCGGCGAACCCGCGCCACAGCTGACCGGCGCGCTGGTTGACCTCGGTGAACTTCGTGTAGGTCTCGAAGAGCAGCGGCGTCCCGTTCGGCGTCCAGACCGGACGGTAGGCCTCGAGCAGCTTGCCCTGCCCGCGTTCGTAGACGTTCTCCGGCGCCTTCAGGTCCGATACCTCGGCGACCGTGCGCGGGTGCGTGAAGACCCCGATCTCCTCGCGGTCGAGGTCGAACCGCTTGCCGACCAGGCGCGGTTCGTCGGAGTAGAGGATGGTGCCGTCGCGCCCCCACACCTTGATCCGCACCAGGTTCGAGTGGGTGGAGAGGTACGAGGCGAGCGCGGTGGCGACCGGCGCCCTGGTGGCCGCGGTGCCGTCGGTGATGTCGTTGCGCAGGGCCGGCTGCACGACAGCCTCGGCCAGCAGGTCGGCGGTGTTGGCCGCGTCGTTGACGGCCTGGCGCTCGGCCAGCGTCCGGGCCGCGGCGATGCCGAGCAGGGCCACCACGACCAGGACGACCGCCGCGCCGATCGCGACGGTCATCAGGACCCGGCCCGGGCTCCGGGCGTCGTCGTCGGCGTCGCGGCCCGACTGCGAGACCACGACCCACGGCGCCAGCCCGGGAAGCTCCCGGGTGGCGCCGTCCTCACCGGTGGTGGTCGTGCGGTCGGTCATCGACCCCATTCTCACCCGGTGCTCAGCCGTCCGAGCCGTGGTGACCGCCCGAGTCGCCACCGCCGTCGTCCGACCCGCCCGTGCTGCCGCTCCCAGAACCCCCCGAGCCGCCCGTGCTGCCGCTCCCAGAACCCCCCGAGCCGCCCGTGCTGCCGCTGCCGGAGTGGTCGTCGGTGCTGGAGTCGTCGCGACCCGGACCGCTGCTGATCGAACCCGGACCGGAGTTGGTGCTCCCACCGCGTCCGCCGTTGTCGTCACCGGGTTCCGCGTGCGTGCCGTGGTCGTCGCCGGGCTCGGCGTGGTTGCCGTTGTCGTCACCGGGTTCCGCGTGGTTGCCGTTGTCGTCACCCGGCTCCGCCTCGGTGCCGTGGTCACCACGGTCGTCGCCCGGCTCCGCGTGGTTGCCGTGGTCGTCGCCGACGGCGTCGTCACCCGGTGTCGCCGAACCGGTCTGCGCCTGCTCGGGGACCCGCACCGGGACGTCGCGGGTGAAGGAGGCGTTGCCGACGGTGCCGAGTGCTGCCGGTACCCCGGCCACCACCAGGGCTGCCGCCGCGAGGAGGTACTTGATGAACATAGGTGGTCCTTCCGTCGTGCACCGCGTCGTGCTGCGACGCGTGCTCTGCTCGTGTGACTCCAGAGTGCGTGCGGCGAGGAACCAGTCACCATCGGACCATGGTGCTAGTACCGCACTGGGACCTTCGGCCCGTCACGGGACGAGCCGGGAACGACGAAGCCCCCGGTCGGTGACCGGGGGCATCGTCAGTGCTCGTCGTACGTCGGGCTCAGG
>JBJMIO010000006.1:0-15926 GCA_045806765.1 Marmoricola sp. | reverse complement strand
TGCAAGGCCTTCCCGGAGATCTCCACGAACGTCGTCGGTGAGCCCACCGCCGGGACCAGCACCTTCCAGGAGACCCGCGGCACGATCGACGCGCACACCCACGGGATGGCCTTCGAGTTCCTCGGCGGCGACCTGCACTGCGGCCGGCCGTGGTCGCCGTGGGGCGTGACCGTGGCGCTCAAGGGCTGCCAGAACGTCAACGCGGTGGGCAGCGGCGTCGTGGAGTCCTTCCTCTCCGGCCAGGCCAACGCGGACCCCGTCGGCTGGCCGACGTTCAAGGACTGGCCGGCGCCGGACGCGCTCGCCCACGAGGGCACCTACTACAAGTGGATGGAGCGCTCCTGGCGCGCGGGCCAGCGCGTGCTGGTCAACCTGCTGGTCGAGAACAACCAGCTCTGCATGATCTACCCGATCAAGCGCAACTCCTGCGACGACATGACCTCCATCCGGCTGCAGGCCAAGGACATGCACGAGATGGAGAAGTACATCGACGCCCAGCACGGTGGACCCGGCAAGGGCTGGTACCGGATCGTCACGAACCCGGTGCAGGCCCGCCAGGTCATCAACGCCGGGAAGATGGCCGTGGTCATGGGCATCGAGACCTCGGTGCTCTTCGGGTGCCACGATCACTTCGGCAAGCCCACCTGCACGACCGGCTCGATCAACAAGCAGCTCTCCGCGGTCCGCAAGATGGGCGTGACCCAGATGGAGCTGGTCAACAAGTTCGACAACGCGCTGGCCGGTGTCGCCGGCGACGAGGGCACCACCGGTGACCTGGTCAACGCCGCGAACATCCTGGAGACCGGCTCGGCCTGGCACATGACCACCTGCAGCCCGAACGACCCCGAGGTGCACGACAAGGACCAGAGCAACGCGCTCCCGATCCCCTCGCAGGACGGCCTGTTCGGCGCGATCCTCAAGGTGCTGCCCAAGAGCATCACCGACACGCTGCCCGCGGTCCCGATCTACCCGGCCCAGCACCACTGCAACACCCTGGGCCTGACGGGTCTCGGCGCCTACACGATCAAGGGGATGGCGAGCCGGCACATGCTCTTCGACCCCGACCACATGAGCGTCAAGGCCCGCAAGCAGTCGCTCGACCTGATCGACCGGTTGCACTACCCGGGCGTCGTCTCGAGCCACTCGTGGTCGACCCCGGACGCATACCCGCGGATCTACAAGGAGAAGGGCTTCATCACCCCGTACGCCGGTGACAGCGCCGGCTTCGTGGCCAAGTGGGAGCGGCACCTGACCTGGGCGAACCCGAGGATCTACTGGGGCTTCGGGTACGGCGCGGACATCAACGGCCTCGGTGCGCAGGGCAACCCGCGCGGCGCGAACATGAAGAACCGGGTGACCTACCCGTTCACCGCGCTCGGCGGGGTGAAGGTCTACAAGCAGGTCAGCGGCACGCACGTCTACGACATCAACACCGACGGCGTCGCGCACTACGGCCTCTACCCCGACTGGCTCCAGGACCTGAAGATGCAGGCCGGACCGGACATCCTCACCGACATGTACCGCGGCCCCGAGGCCTACCTGCAGATGTGGGAGCGGGCGTACGGCGCGAAGGCCGACGCGTGCACCAACCCGGGCCTCAAGCACAGCCGGGCCTGGATGCGCAGCCACGTGCACCACGGCGCCGGCTGGTGGAAGGTCGTGCGCACGGCCGGCCAGCCGCACCGCCGGCTGGGCCAGAAGTTCACCTACTGCACCACCAGCGGGCCGCTGACCGTCCACTTCAGCAAGGCCGGGAAGGTCGTGAAGGCCCGATGAACGTGCGCAGGCTGGGACTCAAGGTCGCCCTGGCCGCCCTCGCGCTCGGGCTGGCCGCACCGCTCGGCGGCAGCGGAGCAGCGGCGCAGGCCGCACCGGCCCCGCTGCCCTCGCTCGGCCCCGGCTTCCTGTGGGGCGTGGCCAGCGCCGGCTTCCAGTCCGAGGGCTACTCCGCGGACAGCAACTGGACCCGGTACGCCGCCGCGTCGAAGAAGGACGACCCGGTGGGCACCTCGGTCGACTTCCTCCACCGCTACGCCTCCGACATCCAGCTCGCCAAGAACCTCGGCGTCAAGGTCTACCGGATCAGTGTCGAGTGGGCTCGCATCGAGCCCACCCCGGGCCACCAGGACCCCGCCGCGTGGGCGTTCTACGACCACGTGATCGCCGCGGTCAAGGCCGCCGGGATGCGCCCGATGATCACCCTGGACCACTGGGTCTACCCCGGGTGGGAGGCCGCCAAGGGCGGCTGGGCACGAGCCGGGATGGTCAACGACTGGCTGACCGAGGCCAAGCGCGTGGTCGACCGGTACGCCGCCGACGACCCGTTGTGGGTCACGATCAACGAGCCGTTCGCCTACTTCCTGATGGAGAGCCAGAACGGCGGGCTCAACCCGTTGCTGCTCACCGTCTTCATGAACCGTCTCGTCCAGGTCCACGACGCGATCTACGACTACATCCACGCCGCCCAGCCCGGCGCCCAGGTCACCTCGAACGTCTCCTACATCCCCTCGGTCGAGCCGCTCCTGGACACCCTGTTCCTCGACCGGATCAAGAACAGGCTCGACTTCGTCGGCATCGACTACTACTACCCGGTCTCGCTGACCGACCTGTCCGGGCTGGCCGCGTTCACCAACCAGGCGTGGAAGGCGAGCCTCGCGCCCGAGGGCATCTACTACACGCTGCGCCACTACGCGAGGCAGTTCCCGACCAAGCCGCTCTACATCGTCGAGAACGGCATGCCGACCGACAACGGCAAGGTGCGCAGCGACGGCTGGACGCGCACCGACCAGCTGCGCGACACCGTCTACTGGCTGCAGCGCGCGAAGGCCGACGGCATGAACCTGATGGGCTACAACTACTGGAGCCTGACCGACAACTACGAGTGGGGCAGCTACGAGCCGCGCTTCGGGCTCTACACCGTCGACGTGCTCACCGACCCGACCCTGACCCGCAGGCCGACCGACGGGGTGGCGACGTACACCTCCCTGATCGCGGCCAACGGCGTCACGGCCGGTTACACCCCGACGCACGCTCCGCAGTTCTGCTCGCTGGTCGACTTCCTGAGCAGCTGCCTGGACCCGGTGAAGGTGCCGTAGCCGGATCAGCTCCCGGATCGCAGGAATACTCGAAGTTACTACTGGGTAGCGTTTCTCACACCGGTCGGGCATGACCCCGAACGACGCTGGCCCGTAGTCTTCTCCCGACTATTGCGGGCACCGCCGGCCCACGGGCCTACAGGTTGGAGTGACAACTTTGAGTACGACGACGACGCTGATCCTCGGTCTGATCCTGAACATCGTGATCCTGCCGCTGGCGCTCAAGCGGGTCATCTTCCTGTACCGCCTGATCACCGGCGGACAGCCGGCGCCGGACCGCATCGAGGGCGTCACCGGCCGCGTCAGCAAGGCGATCAAGGGCCAGCTCGTCGAGGTCCTCGGCCAGCGCCGGCTGCTGAAGTGGTCGCTGCCGGGCATCGCGCACGCGTTCGTGATGTACGCGTTCCTGATCCTCGCCTCGGTCTACCTCGAGGCCTACATCATCCTGCTCTCGACCAAGGCCGACGCGCACTTCCTGATCTTCAACGCCTGGGGCCCGCTCGGGTTCCTCCAGGACCTGATCGGCGTGCTGTGCCTGGTCGGTCTGGCGATCTTCGCGCTCATCCGCTTCAAGAACCAGCCCGCCCGGCTCGGCCGCGCGTCCCGCTTCAAGGGCTCGCACACCGGCGGCGCCTGGGTCGTGCTGATCATGATCTTCAACGTCATCTGGACGATGTTCCTGTTCCGCGGCGCGGGCGAGGCCACCGGCAACCTGCGCTACGGCAAGTGGGCCTTCGCCTCCTACGGCCTCGGCAAGCTCTTCGACGGCATGAGCGAGAACGCGCTGAGCTACCTCGAGGGCGTCGGCCTGCTGCTGCACATCGGCGTCATGCTCGTCTTCCTGATCATCGTGCTGAACTCCAAGCACCTGCACATCTTCATCGCGCCGATCAACGTGATGTTCAAGCGCCCCGACGCCGACCCGGTCGCCCTGGGCGCCGTCAAGCCGATGACCTCGGCGGGCAAGATGATCACCCTCGACGACATCGAGGACCTCGACGAGGACACCGTGCTCGGCATCGGCTCCATCGAGGACTTCAGCTGGAAGGGCCTGCTCGACATGGCCAGCTGCACCGAGTGCGGCCGCTGCCAGTCCCAGTGCCCGGCCTGGGCGACCGACAAGCCGCTCTCGCCGAAGATGCTGATCATGAACGCGCGCGACCACGCGTTCGCGAAGGCGCCGTACATCATGGCGCCCGACGAGGCCGCGCGCGCCGAGCTGCCGGCCGAGGTGCTGGCCGAGGCCGAGCGACCGCTGGTCGGGGTCTCGGAGGGTGAGTACGCGTGGCACCCCGAGGGTGGCGCCGTCATCGACAACGACGTGCTGTGGTCGTGCACCAACTGCGGTGCCTGCGTGAACCAGTGCCCGGTCGACATCGAGCACGTCGACCACATCATCGACATGCGCCGCTACCAGGTGCTCGTCGAGGCGAACTTCCCGGCCGAGCTCAACGGCCTGTTCAAGGGCCTGGAGAACAAGGGCAACCCCTGGAACATGAACCCGAACGCCCGCCTGGAGTGGGCGCAGGGTCTGCCGTTCGACGTCAAGGTCGTCGGCCAGGACGTCGAGGACCTCGAGTCGGTCGACTGGCTGTTCTGGGTCGGCTGCGCGGGTGCCTACGAGGACCGCGCCAAGAAGACCACGCGTGCGGTGGCCGAGCTGCTCGACCTGGCCGGCGTCGACTTCGCCGTGCTCGGCAACGGCGAGACCTGCACCGGTGACTCCGCCCGGCGTGCCGGCAACGAGTTCGTCTACCAGGCCCTCGCGCAGGAGAACATCGCGACGCTGACCGAGACGAAGGCCAAGAAGGTCGTCTCGACCTGCCCGCACTGCATGAACACGCTGAAGAACGAGTACCGCCAGCTCGGTCTCGAGCTCGAGGTCATCCACCACACCCAGCTGCTCAACCGGCTGGTGCGCGAGAAGAAGCTGACCCCGGTGGCCGCCGAGGGCGGCAGCCGCGCGATCACCTACCACGACCCGTGCTTCCTGGGTCGCCACAACCAGGTGTACTCGCCGCCGCGCGAGCTGCTCCAGGTCATCCCGGGCGCGGAGCTCAAGGAGATGCCGCGCAACTCCGAGCGTTCCTTCTGCTGCGGCGCCGGTGGCGCGCGCATGTGGATGGAGGAGACGATCGGCGAGCGCATCAACGTCAACCGCACCCAGGAGGCGGTCGCGACGGGTGCCGAGCAGATCGCCGTCGGCTGCCCGTTCTGCCGCACGATGATCGAGGACGGCCTGACCAGCGAGCAGGACGCCGGCCGCGCCGGTGAGAACGTCGAGGTCCTCGACGTCGCGCAGATGCTGCTCGCCTCGGTCAAGGGCGAGTCCCGGGTCAAGAAGGCACCGGAGGCGAAGAAGGCTGCGGCCCCCGCCGCGAAGTCCTCCGAGCCTGTCGCTGCGCCCGCCGCTGCGCCCGCCGAGGCAGCCGAGGCAGCCGAGTCTGCCGAGGCGAAGCCTGCTGCCCCCGCGTCCGCCGGGGGCTCGCTGTTCGACACCCCGGCTGCCGAGACGACCGAGAAGCCGGCCGCGAAGCCGGCCGAGTCGGGCGGCTCGCTCTTCGACACCCCGGCGCCCGCCGCGGAGAAGCCCGCGGAGAAGCCCGCGGAGAAGGCTTCCGAGAAGCCTGCGGAGGATGCGAAGCCGGCCGAGGCCAGCGGTTCACTCTTCGACGTCGCGCCCACGGAGTCCGCTCCCGCCGCGAAGACCGAGGAGAAGACCGAGGAGCAGGGCGAGGAGCCCGAGGCCGAAGCACCGAAGGCCGATGAGCCTGCGAAGGCTGCAGCGCCGAAGGCCGACCTCGGATCCGGCGGCTCCCTCTTCGACATCGCCCCCGCGGAGACCCCCGCGCCGGCCAAGGCCGAGGAGCCTGCCGAAGCCAAGGCCGAGGAGCCGAAGTCCGCACTCGGCTCGGGCGGATCTCTCTTCGACATCGTCGCCGAGCACAAGGCGGACGCCCCGAAGCCCGCCGAGGCGCCTGAAACGCCGGCCCCAGACACCGCCGAGGCGCCTGAAACGCCGGCGTCGGACACCACCGAGGCGCCCGAGCCGGGAGCCGAGCCGGAGACCGACGCCGAGCCGGAGGCAAAGACCGAGCCCGAGGAGAAGGCCGAGGCACCGAAGCCGGCGAGCTCGGGCGAGGCCAACCAGCCGAAGACCGACGTGAACATCAACGAGGCCGGATCGCTCTTCGACCTCTGATCTCCCCGGCGTCAACGCGCAACACCCGCAACACCGCGCTAGAACTCGAACGAAGGGCTCTGCCGACCACCGGTCGGACAGGGCCCTTCGTCGTTCCCGCGATTGCTACGGTGCCGTAACTTCGCGTCGCGAGCACTCGTTGAATGCGCGACACATCGGGAGGAACCTCGCACATGCGCCCGCTCACCCGCGCAACCTCGGCAGCCGCCGTCGCGCTCACCCTGACCACCGGCAGCTTCGCCGCGTACGCCGCCGCGTCCCACCACGCTCACGCCGGCACGGCTGCCCACAAGGGCTCGACCAGGACCGCCGGCTCGTCCGCCACGAACGGTCGCTCGACCGCTGCGACCAGCCCCGCCGAGACATCCCGGACCACGGCAGCGAAGGCCTCGGCCCAGCACGCCGCGAAGGAAGCCCGTGCGGCCGCGTGGACCGCGCGCCCGGCCCAGTACCCGAAGACGGTCACGGTCTCGAACCTGCCGATCCCGATGGACGACGGCGTCGTCCTGCGCGGCGACCTCATCCTGCCGGCGGATGCCAGCGGCAAGGCGATCGCGAAGAAGTTCCCCGTGATCGCGACCATCACGGCGTACAACAAGGGCGTCCAGCAGTACGCCGGCGGCCTGGCCGGCGGCGACCCGAAGTACCTGGTCGAGCGCGGCTACGCCCAGCTGACCGTCGACGCGCGCGGCACCGGCACCTCGGCCGGTCAGTGGTGCGCCTTCTGCACCCGCGAGGACAAGGACTTCAGCGAGGTCATGCAGTGGGCCCACGAGCAGTCGTGGAGCAACGGGCTGACCGCGATGGACGGCCCCTCCTACATGGGCATCGCGCAGATGTTCGCCGCCGCGGGTCAGCCCGACGGGCTCAAGGCGATCTTCCCGCAGGTGCCGGGCGCCGACGTCTACCGCGACGTCGTCGCCTCCGGAGGTCAGGTCGACGTCGGCTTCATCCCGCTGTGGCTGGGCCTGGTCAACTTCACCGGCCTGATCCCACCGGCCACTCCGCCCACCGACCTCAGCCCGCTGAGCAACCTGGTCCAGCACCTGATCGGCGCCGGCAACTTCACGATCCCGCTGCTGCTCAAGGCGTTCACCGGCGGCGAACCGGCCTACGACGGCGACTTCTACAAGCAGCGCTCACCGATCACCGTGGTCGACAAGGTCAAGGTGCCGACGTTCTTCATCAGCGGCGAGTACGACCTGTTCCAGCGCGGCACCCCGCTGCTCTTCGAGAACCTCGCCAAGCGCGGCGTGCCGACCAAGATGATCATCGGCCCGTGGAACCACCTGCAGGCATCCGGCGGTGAGGAGGTCGGCAAGGCCGGGCTCGGCTCGCTCGACGAGCTCAAGCTGCGCTGGTTCGACCACTACGTCAAGGGCATCGCGGACCCGAGCCTGAACAGCGACATCGCTCCGATCACCTACTACGAGCAGGGGACCGGTTCATGGCGCACGGCTCAGACGTGGGTCGGTGACCGGACCGCCTCGACGTACAAGCTCTCGGGGTCCTCGAAGACCGGTGGCGCCGCGGGCACGCTGACCCAGGGCGCGGTGGCGCCGGGCTCCTCGGCGGTCTACCCGATCCCGGTCTCCGGCCTGTGCACCCGCTCGACCGACCAGTGGACCGCGGGCCTGCTCAGCTCGTTCCCGGGCAAGAACCCGTGCTTCACCAACAACAAGTACAACGACAAGACCGGAGTGGTGTTCTCAACCCCGCCGGTGACCAGGGCGGTCGCGCTCCAGGGCCCGATCAACGCCCGGCTCTACGTCTCGAGCACCTCGGGTGACGGCATGTTGTCAGTCGCGGTCGAGGACGAGGCGCCGGACGGGACAGTCAGCCGGCTCACCGGCGGCTGGCAGGTCATCTCGCTCCGGGCCCTGGACAAGCAGCGCTCGCGGTACCTCGACGGGCAGCTGATCCAGCCGTACCACCCGTTCACGTTGGCCTCGAAGGCCAAGCTGGCCAAGGGCCAGATCGCGCCGGTCGACGTCGAGATCTTCCCGACCGGCGCGAAGATCCTGCCCGGTCACCGGCTGCGGATCGCGGTCCAGGCCTTCGACGTACCGCACCTCGCGCCGATCCTCCCGGACCTGCCGAGCACGCTGAGCGTGATCACGATCCACGACTCCGCGCAGTACCCCTCGGTGCTCACGATCCCGCTGGTCGGGTGATCCTCAGCAGGTCGTGGGGCTGAACCGGAACCCGAGGCGCAGACGCACGGTCGCGGTCTGACCGTCGTCCGCCCGGACGTGGAACACGACCGCTGCGAGCCGACCCCCGCCGGATGCGCCGATGCGGAGGATCGGGAGCATCGCCCGCTGGACGGGGAGGCGACCGCCGATGAGCCGGGTCCGGTGCCGCCAGTCGACCTCCTTGCGCAGCAGCGCATCCGAGGTCGGCGGCCAGTCCGAGACGCCGGTCGAGCGCACCGCGCCCCCGACGACCGGGACGAGCAGTCCGCCGAGCACGCGAACACGGTGCCCGACCACCTCGACGCTGGTGATCCGCACGGGGGTCGAGGAGGTCAGGGTGTCTTCCCAGTAGGCGAGGTCGACGGTGCGCACGTTCTCGATGCACTCGACGCCACTGGCCTGGCCGCTCGTCTTCACCACGGGCGGGGGCGCCGCCGAGGTGGTCGGGGAGGTCGGCCGAGCGCTGGGCCCGGTCGTCCCGCACGCGGCAGTGAGCAGGACCGAGAGAACCGCTATTCCGAGAACACGCACGGCCGAAGCGTACCGATGACGTCACGTGTCACGAACTTGATGTCAGATCTGACTTGACTTGACATCATGATGATGTCAATGTGGTGCACATGGACATCACCCCGTACGTCGAGCGGCTCCGCGAGCACCTCGCCACCGCAGCCGCCGCCGGAGACGAGCAGATCCAGTCCGCCGCCGAGCGACTGGCCCTCGCCCTGGACCCCAGCATGCGGCTGGCCCTGATGGAGGCCCTCTCCCAGGCGGCCGCCGAGATCACCACCGAGATGCGGACCGGCTCGGTCGACGTACGCATCAACGGACGCGACCTCGAGTTCGTCGTCGCCCACCCGGCCCCCGCGCCGGCCGACGCGGCTCCCGCGCCGACGACCGCCGAGGACGAGGACGATGCCGCCACCGCGCGGATCACCCTGCGGCTGCCCGAGAGCGTCAAGACGAAGGCCGAGGAGCTGGCCACCAAGCACGGCAGCTCGCTGAACACGTGGATCGTGAACGTCCTGCGCAACGCGACCCGCGAGAGCGCGATCAACATCGACATCGACCTCTCCAGCTTCCCGCTCGACGGCTTCGGCGCCGGCGGCAAGGGCCGGGGCAGCAAGCGGATGACCGGCTGGGTCTGACCCGGCGACGACGGAAACGAGGAGCACATCGTGAAGCACACCTACGACACCCCCGAGCCGATCGAGCTGTACGTCGAGCTCGGCTCCGGGCGACTGACCACCACCGCCACCGAGACCGACCAGACCCTCGTGGAGATCCGCGGGCCACGGGCCGAGGAATTCCGCGTCGACCTGGTGGGCAACCGCCTGGCGGTGATCGCCCCGCACGGCCGGTTCTTCGGCCGCGACTCCCACGACGTCCGGCTCACCGTCCCGGCCGGCAGCGGCCTGGCCACCAAGATGGGTTCGGCCGACACCACCGTCACCGGTCCGCTGGGCCTGGTCGCGCTGAAGAGCGGCTCGGGTGACATCGAGCTCGACCGTGCCGACGGCCCGGTCGTGATCGAGAGCGGCTCGGGCGACATCAAGGGCTTCGAGTTCGCAGACGACGTCCGGATCAAGAGCGGGTCCGGTGACATCGACCTCGGCGACGTGCGCGGCAAGACCGGCATCTCGACCGGCTCGGGCGACGTCGTGCTCGGCAAGGTGCACGCCTCCACCGTGATCAAGACCGGCTCGGGCGACCTGAAGGTGCAGCGCGCCGAGGGCGACGTCAGCCTGACCACCGCATCGGGCGACCTGGTGATCGGCCAGGCACTGCGCGGCAAGGTGACCGCGAAGAACGTCTCCGGCGACGTCGTCGTGGGCATCCCGACCGGCACCCCGGTGTGGACCGACATCAACACCGTCACCGGTTCGGTGGCCAACCGGCTCCAGCCGGTCGGCAGGCCGGCCGAGGGTCAGGACTTCGTCGAGCTGCGGGCCACCACGGTCAGCGGCGACGTGCGCCTGACCAACCTGTGAGGATCGGAGAGGAGGAGCTCACCATGTGGCACACCACCGAGAAGAACGAGCCCGCGAACCTGATCATCACGCCCCGGGTCCGCCGGGGCGCCGTCCGGGTTCCCGAGCAGCGTCGATGAGCAGGCCCCCCGTCGAGGCCGTCCGCCCCGAGGTGCCGCGCCGTCCGACCGCGGTCGTACGCACCCGCCGGATCGGGCCGTTCGCCCGGCTCTGAGCCGTGGTGGGCACGTCACCGCATCTCGACACGCTCGGATCCGGCTTGCTCAAATACGGGTGCGGTGAAAGTTCGCGTACGAGCGCGACGGCGTCGGCCCGCGCTGACCCTGGTACCGCGAGCCGTACTTGGCCGAGCCGTAGGGGTGCTCAGCGGGCGAGGAGAGCCGGAAGAAGCACAGCTGCCCGATCTTCATGCCGGGGTAGAGCTTGATCGGCAGGGTCGCCACGTTGGCCAGCTCGAGGGTCACGTGCCCGCTGAACCCGGGGTCGACGAATCCGGCGGTCGCGTGGGTCAGCAGGCCGAGGCGACCGAGCGAGGACTTGCCCTCGACCCGGGCGGCGACGTCGTCGGGGAGGGTGCAGACCTCGTAGGTGGACCCGAGCACGAACTCCCCCGGGTGCAGGATGAACGGGTCCTCACCCTCGGGCTCGACCTCGCGGGTCAGGTCCGACTGGTCGGCGGCGGGGTCGATGTGCGGGTACTTGTGGTTCTCGAAGACGCGGAAGAAGCGGTCCAGACGGATGTCGATGCTGGAGGGCTGGATCATCGTCTCGTCGTAGGGCTCGACGCGGATCCGCTGGGCGTCGATCTCGGCGAGGATGTCGCGGTCGGAGAGCAGCACGGCGACAACCTATCCCGACCCGATGCCGCTTGAGGAGGTCGGTCGTCGACCGTCTCGAAACCCTGCATATCCTCGGTTCATGCCCTACCTGCGCTACGTCGCTCTCGGCGACTCCTTCACCGAAGGGGTCGGCGACCCCGGTCCGGACCGGCCCAACGGCCTGCGCGGCTGGGCCGACCGGGTCGCCGAGGTGCTGGCCGTCCAGCCGGGTGCGGAGGACTTCGGCTACGCCAACCTCGCGATCCGCGGACGCAAGATGCTGCCCATCATCGAGGAGCAGATCGAGCCCGCGCTGGCCCTCCAACCGGACCTGATCAGCATCCACGGGGGCGCCAACGACGTCCTGCGTCCCCGGGTCGACCTGGATGCGCTCGCCGCGGCGTACGACGAAGCGATCGGCCGGCTCAGCGCGAGCGGTGCGCGGGTGGTCATGTTCACGATCTTCGACCCCGGCAACGGTGGCATCTATGCCTCGCTGCGCGGGCGGATGGCGATCTTCAACGAGCACGCCCGCGAGATCAGCGACAAGCACGGCGCGACGCTGGTCGACATGTGGCGGATGCGCGACGGCGACCACGCCGAGGTCTTCGACACCGACCGGATGCACCTCAACGCCTTCGGCCACCAGTACATCGCCTTCGCCGTCCTCGAGGCCCTCGGGATCACCCACGAGGTGGAGCGGCTGCCGCGCCCGACGCTGCCGCAGCTGTCCCTGGGCGAGCGGCTGCGTCAGGACGCGACCTGGACCCGCGACTTCCTGGGCCCCTGGATCCACCGGCGACTGACCGGACGCTCCTCGGGCGACGACGTCGAGGTCAAGCGCGCGACGCTGGCGCCCATCGCGCCCGGCGACTGAACGCCCGCTCCGGTCGCTGAAATGACCGACAGGCCCGCGAACCGCTCCTCAGGAGCGGCCCACGGGCCCGCGACGGCTGCTGGCCCTAGGAACTACTTGGCGGACTTCGTCGACTTGATCTCGATGACGAAGACCAGCGTCTTGCCGGCCAGCGCGTTGGTGCCGAGCGTGCCGTAGCCGTACTTCGGCGGGATGCTGACGATCAGCCGGGTACCGACCTTCTGGCCCACCAGCGCCGCGCCGAAGCCCGGGACGACCTGGTCGGTCGGGAACGTCGCCGGCTTCTTGCCCTTGCCGTAGGACTCGTCGAAGACCTGGTTGGTCCCCCACGTGATGCCCTTGTAGTTGACGGTCACCGAGTCCCCCGAGCGGACCTTCGCGCCGTTGCCGGCCTTGATCACGTGCAGCAGCAGGTCGGACGACGGGTCGCCGCTGGGCAGGGTCACCTTGGGCGACTTGCTGCCGTTGAAGGTGACCTTCGGGGCGCCGGTCCACTCCTGCGGCTTCGGGTCGGCGTACTTGTCGAGGATGTCGGCCACCGCGATCAGGGTGTCGGTCGGGCTGACGCCTGCGGCCGTGTTGGCCTGGTCACCGAGCAGGTCCTTGGCGGGGAACGCAGCCGCGACCCGCGAACCGAAGTTCGTGCAGTCGATGGTGGCCAGCAGGTCCTTGCCGATGGCCGCGTCGCCGGAGGTGAACTTGGTGCTCAGCTGGTTGATCAGCTTGCCCGTGGTGCCGTTGTAGAGGGTCACGCCGACGTCGGCGACGTCGCCCTTGGCCACAGCGGCGCCGGAACCCTTGGTGATCACCGTGCGCTGCAGCGTGGTGGCCTTCGCGGTCTTGGGGAAGCTCACCGTGACGTTGGTGCCGAAGTCGCCGGTGACCTTGACGGCGTCGCTGATGCCGCCGGCCTTGTAGCCGCAACCGCTGTCACGGGCCGGCTTGGAGGCGAGGTCGGTGTCCTTCTTCTTGGCGCTGCTGCCGCACCCGGTCAGCGACAGGGCGACAGTGACCAGGGCGACGACCGGGAGCATCCGGCGGCGGGCGGAGGAGCGGAGCATCAGGGATCTCGTTTCGCGAGGAAAGTTCGGAAGACTCCGGCGGAGTCCCGGGACAGTCTGCCAAGAGGGGCCAACCGGACCCACCCCTACCCCCGGACTCACAGGAAGCCCCCAGGAACCGGCGTTGCGCCCGCAGCGGGTGGGCTACGATCTCTCTTCGTCGCCCGGTACGCCGGAAGACGTGCGGATGTAGCTCAGCTGGTAGAGCGCGACCTTCCCAAGGTCGATGTCGCGAGTTCGAATCTCGTCATCCGCTCCGCGAATTGCCCACGGCGCGGGCTCAGGCCTTCTAGCCTGGGTCTCGCGGGGTTCTGGGCCCCGCATCAGGGGATCGGGAGAACCATGAACGGGTACCGTCGCAAGGCCGTGCTGCTCGCAGTCGCGGGTCTGTTCGTCACAGGGATGGCGGTCGTCGACGCTGGTGCACCGGCGTCCGCCGCGAGCTTCACCGAACGCTGGTGCAGCACCTCGCCGGCCCCGTGCGTGGTTTCCGCGAGCCGGAACGGCGTTGCGCTGGCCGAGGGTGACCCGGTCAAGATCGAGATGATCCCGGTCCAGAACCTCACCGACTTCAACTACACCGAGTTCCTGGTCAACGACTCCACGGCCACGTTGGACACCTCCGACGACATCAGCGTGACGGTCAACCTCGGGACACTCGTGCCCGACTACACCGAGGGGTACGCCGGTCGGCCGGTGGTCGGCCGCAAGAACCTCGGCGGTGGCAACTACCAGGTGACGTACTCCGGCCACCCGGTCCTGCTGACCACGGGCTGCCAGGACACGTTCCCTGACGTCTGCTCCGACACGGCCACCTCGCAGGCGGTCACGTTCGATGCCGAGGTCCACCAGTTGAAGACCGACCGGAGCCTCGTCGGGTTCGACCGGTCGCAGAGCGCCGACGACGTGGACGGCATCTTCCTGAACTCCACGCCGTCCGGCGATTACCTCGAGTCGACCTGGAACAACTCGCGCTACCTCACCGACGGCACGACCAAGGCGACGGCCCAGGCCCGCTTCCGGATCCCCTACCGCATGCTCGTCAGCGACTTCAACATCCCGGACCCCAGCACGATGGTCTCCTCCAGCTTGGTCGGCACGGTCAACGGTGCGCCCGCGACGTACTCCTTCACCCAGGACGTCGCCCACAACGCCGTCTTCGTCGACATCAGCGGCGTCACCTTCCCGCCCGGCACCGCGCGTCTCGCGAGCGCACTGGTCACCAACGCTCGGGTGATCCGGGTCAAGCGCGGCACGATCACACCCAGCGCGCCGACGCTCCAGAAGGCGACCCGAGTCACCGGAACCAGGGCCCGGGTCCGGTTCCTGAGGGCGCGGGCACGCGGCGCCCACGTCACCGGTTACCAGGCCCGCTGCCAGTCCCCGCACCACCCGACCATCATCGCCCGCGGCGGGTACCCGGTGGTCGTGGTCAAGGGACTCAAGCACGGTCGCCACTACCTGTGCTCGGTCCGCGCGCTGTCCAAGGCGGGTCCCGGCCGGTGGAGCACGCGACTCAGGGTCTGAGCACCGGACGCGCCGTGACCACGAGGTTGCGCGCGTAGTGGAACCCGCCCCCGGGCAGGGTGACTCGGTGCGTGCAGGTGATCAGGACCAGCCGGTGCGGGCCGGACTGGTCGAACACCGAGCGGGGTAGGACCTCCTTGGCGTACGTCCGGACCCGCGTGACCACGAAACGACGTACGACTCCACGGGCCGGGGCGACCTGCACCTCGGCGCCGACGCGGACGCCGCCCAGGCGCCCCAGCACGCCCGGACGGTCGTGGTCGTCCGAGACGTGCCCGACCAGCACGGTGGTGCCGACCGCGTCGCTCAGCCGGGCGCCGTCGACCCAGTAGCCGACCTCGGCGATGGAGGCCGGGATGCGCAGCCGCGCTCCGGCGAAACGCACCGGCAGCACCCGGGCATCGATGCTGCGCGACGGCACCACGAGGTGCGCCACGGGTGTGGCCGCGGATCTTCCGGCGACCGCGATCCGGCGGGGCCGCGATCCCGCGGTGCTCACGTGGACACTCCCGCGGACACCCGGCCGGACACTCCCCGGGACCGTTCCGAGCGGCGGCAGAGCTGCCGCCGGTGACTGCTCAGCACCTCTTCCACCGACCGAGCGACCGGCGTCGTGCGGCGCCACCGGGGTGGGCGGCGCGGCCGTACCGCAGCCGGCCGCGACCAGTGCCAGCGCCGCGAGGAGCACCAGCCTCATCGCCGGCTCCCGCGGCTCGAGCCGCCGGCCGGGACGGATGGTTGCTGGGGAACCGGCGGGGTCCGGTGCGCGAGCGTGGACTCGGCCACCGCACCGCACGAGCTCGTCACCGCGTTGCTCAGCGAGTCACCCGGCAGGGTCTCGACCCACGTGTAGACACCGGCCGCGGCGAGCCTGACCGGAGGGGTGAGGTAGTCACTGTCGCCGTCGGCGCTGAAGCGGACGGTGGCCGCCGCCGTACCGGTGCACCGTGCGGCCGACCGGGTCGCGAAGGGCCCGAAGAGCTGCGCCGTGACGACCACCGAACGCCCGGCTGCGAGCCCGGTGATCCGGACGTGGTCGCGGAGCAGCGCGCCGACCTTGACGACCGGCGCAGAGGTCCGGGTGAGCACCCGCGGAGTCGCCCTGACCACGGTCGTCTCCGCCGCCACCCCGCACAACGTCATCACGGCATCCTGCGCAC
>JBJMIO010000005.1:0-14549 GCA_045806765.1 Marmoricola sp. | reverse complement strand
GTGCTGGTCGCGACCGTGCACGCCGGCACCGGCCGGACCTTCTACACCCGCACTGGTGACTGGCTCGCGTGGGCGACGGTGGCCGTCACCGGGATCTGGTTCGCGGTCGTCGCTCGAGCGATCATTCGTCGGGGACCGCGACGACGACGTTCCTCGCCCCCGCCTGGGTGAAGGTCGACCGCAGTCCGCCGACCTCGACCGCGTAGCTCGAGGAACCGCCCGGAACGCCGTTGACCGTGAACGGAAACACGCACGAGGGACGTGCGCCCATCAGCGTCATCGGCCGCGACAGCGTGCCGCGCTTCAGGTGTCCGGTCCCGCTCGCCGCACCCGCCCCGTCGGTGATCCGTACGACGGCTCCCGCACGCAGCTTCCTCATCGCAGCGATGCCCGTGCACGACGTGCCCTTCTTGCGGATGCACAGTCCGGTCGGGTCGAAGCTCGGGTCGAGGGTGTCGGCGGCGTGCTGGGTGGCCGCGCGCTGGCAGTCGTTGAAGCTCTTGCGGGCATCGACGTCGAGCCCGGCCTCCAGCCGCACGCTTCCGTCCACGGTGAACGGGGGCCCGGCGGCAGCGGTCCCGACGGGCGGCTCGAGCGGAGTCGTGCCCGGTGTCGTCGCCTGGCTCGTCACTCCGGGGCCCGGCGTCGGGGTCGTCGCCGGAGCGCTCGGGATCCCGTTGCCGCTGTCGGGCAGCACGGTCTTCCCGCCGCAGCCGGCGGTGGCCAGCACGCAGGCAAGGGCCACCGTTCCGAACAGCCGGTTGCGCGCGCTCATGGGGCGGAAGATAGCGGACCCCGGTGGACGGTTCCCGACGCGCTGTCACCGGCGCGAGGGCTCAGCCCTGGGTGCGCCCGTTCCCGGTCGCAGCGCTGCTCGGCTTCGCGGGGTGCGGCTTCTTGGTGGGCGTCGCGGCCTCGGTCGGGTGCGAGGGGTGGGTCGGGGTGGCGGCCACGGTCGGGTGGGCCGGGTGCGTCGGCTGGACCGGGTGCGCGGGGTGCGTGGGGTGAGCCGGGTGGGTCGCCTTCGTCGGCTTCGACCCCGGGCTCCCGTGCGCGGGCGTCGGCCGCGGGTGCGACTGACCGGGGTTGGTCGAGGACGGCGCGGCGGGTGCATTGTCCGAGCGGTTGTCGTGGCCGGAGAACGGCAGCGGCACGTTCGCAGCGGCCAGCGCGACACCGCCACCACCGAGGATCACCGCGGTGGTCGCGACGGCCGCGACAGGAGCGCCTGCGACGACCTTCCAGATGCGGGCGAAGGCCGTGTCACGACGTACTGCCGCGACGATCGGTGCCTGCGTGGACCGGTAGGCGGCCATCGCGACGTGCTCGTGGCCGAGCTCGCCGGAGCTGCCCGGGGCTGTCGCGAGGGTGATCAGCGCAGCTAGAGGAGACCCGGTCCCACGACGCTGTCCGTCGAGGATCCGGGCCGCGTCACGCCGCGAGAGCGACCGGTCTAGGTATGCCATCAACTCGTTCAGCGGCCACGTGACGCTTTCCGTCACACCACCGCTGACTGACCAAGAGCCCTTTCAGTCCTTGGCGAAATCTCCCGGGCGTGGTCAGTGACCGTGCACTCGTCAGCTCCAGGGGGTGTTCTCTCACCACGACTTCTCCCAGGAGGCGAAGTGCACATCACCAGGAAGCTCGCGGTCGTCGTAGCCACGGCGACGATGGCCCTCGTGGGCCCGTCCGCATTTGCGGACACGGTCTACAACGATCTCGACAACAGCATCGACAGCAACCTCGAGACGCTCAACCTCACCTATGACACGGTCACCACGACCGGGTCGACCGGCACGACGACCCTGGCGATCCAGGTCAACGGCCATCCGGACCACCCGGGCTGCAACATCCAGGGCGGCGCGCACTACATCGCCCTGAACGCGGTCGTCGCGAATCCGACGATCGCCTCGGTCACGTTGTCGAACAACGGTGTCTTCGACGCCTGCAGCGACACCGTCACCGCGACTGTTCAGGCCCTCGCGATCGGCTCGACGAACGTGACGTTCGTCATCGACGCATCTCGCACCAGCAACGACCCGCACCTGACGTTCCGCCTCGACGAGGCTGCGTTCCAGGTCGTGGTCACGGCCGGTTCGATCACGCCGCCGCCCCCCATCGGGTGCGACGCCGACCCGGCAGCGCCGGCGTGGGCGAACGCGATCCTGCAGAAGGCGGGCATCAAGCCGAAGGCAGGGAGCATGAACTACATCTCGGAGATCGCTCACGAGATGGGTAAGGGGGCCTCGTTCGGAGGCTTCGCGAAGAACGCCCACCCGCAGTACGAGAACGCCGTGCACGACCGGCTTCAGGTGCTGACGGGCAGGACGTTGCCGTCGGCACAGTCGGCTGCGCGTCCCGGATGGGAGTGCGCACCCATCTGAGTAGTGCACATCCAAACCGAGGCCCCGGGTCGCAGGACCCGGGGCCTCGTGGCCGTTCCACGATTAATCGTTAGGCCGCCCCGGCGGGCCACACCTACCCTGGACCGTCGTTCGGCCACCCTGGCCGGCAGCACAGAAGGACGAACCACGTGACTACGCAGCAGCACCCGAGCTTCACGAGCCGTACGTCGGCCCGTGCGCTGGATGCTGCGCCGGTGTCCGGTTCGAATTCCGGCGTGGACCGCCTCGAGATCCTGGGCCGCAAGCCCAAGACCGAGGGCAGCGAGCCGCGCCCGCTGGAGCCGCCGATGTAGGTGCCGAGACGCACCGGATGCATCCGGGCCGCTCCAGCCGAGGCTGGTCAACCAGGTCACCACGACCTGCGCGACCAGCTCGATGGAGCGGCCCTTCTGCATTCGCGGCCGCAAGGAAGAGACCGACGAACGTGCCACCGAGGCAAGGAGGTGAAGGCACGTGCAGATGAAGGACGAGCGACTCGAGACCAAGGGCGTCACGATCGCCTACACCAACCCCACCCCGCGTGGCGCGGCATGGCAGTGCGCCGACCATGCGGACCCGGACATCTTCGACCCCGTGGACTCCGAGGCACTCGCGGCGGCCCAGGCCGTCTGTGGTGGGTGCGGGGTCCGGGCGCTGTGCCTGGCGCTCGGAACCAGCCGCGACGAGTGGGGAGTGTGGGGTGGCGTGCTGCTCGAGAGCGGCAAGCAGATCGACCAGGTCCGTCAGCGGGGCCGGCCGAAGAAGGTCAACGCTGCCTAGAAGGACACGACGCCGGAGGCCCCATTCGGGCCTCCGGCAGGGTCCAATGGGATCGACGAAACCCCGTCGGTCCCTCATCTGAGAGAGACGAAAGGAGGTACCAGCCATGACCACCACCCTGGCGCTGTCCTCGGTCACCCTGCTGAACGCCTCCTACGAGCCGCTCGGTCGGGTCTCCTTCAAGCATGCGGTGCGGATGCTCTTCCGCGAGGTCGCGACCGTCGAGGAGCCGCACGGCGACCGGATGATCGGGCCGCACCCGTGGCCCAAGGTGATCCGGCTGGTGCGGTACGTCGCGGCGAAGTGGATGTACCGTCCCGCCGGGTTCACCCGTGCCGGGGTGCTCAAGCGGGACCGGAACACGTGCGGCTACTGCGGCGCGCACGCGACCACGGTCGACCACGTACTCCCCGCGAGCCGGGGCGGGACCTGGTCGTGGCTCAACACCGTGGCGGCGTGCGGCCCGTGCAACGCCCGCAAGGCCGACCGCACTCCCGAGGAGGCGGGCATGCGGCTGCGGGTGCTGCCGTTCGCCCCGACCCGCTCGCAGCTGGCTCTGCTGTAGTCGGCCGTGCTGGGGTGCTTCCTGGGACGCATCCTGGAGCGGTTGGGCATCCTGGTGTCATGCGATTCACCGAGGCGGAGCTGACGGCTGCACTGAACGGCGTGGCGAAGGCGACGCTGGCTGCGCAGGACAAGGACATCCGCAAGGGCCGGGTGGACCTCGAGCAGGCGTGGCACGACCTCGGTGGCTTCGGTCGCTACCAGCTGCTCGAGGGCCTCTCCGACCAGGTGCTCCCCGTGCTCACGGCGCTGCCCGACGTCGAACGCGTCGTCGGGCAGCGGCCGTCGTACAGCAACGCGCAGGTGCGCGAGCTCGTCGAGGCGAGCACGGGTGAGGAGGGCGGCCGGCTGCGTCGCAAGGCGGTCGTGGTCGCGCGCACCGCGCTCGTGCAGGCCGCGCTCGCGGCGATCCCGCCGTGGACCGACCCGGACACGTTCGTCGTGCCGGACTCGCTGGGCTGAGCGGTTCGGCAGCTGCTCAGCTGCCGACGCCGGCGCGCACCAGCGCCTCGACCAGCCGTTCCGGCACCTCGATCGAGGGCCAGTGCCCGACGCCTTCGAGCCGTACGACGCTCGTGCCCGGTCGCAAGGAGGCGAGCCGCTCGGTCATCGGCAGGACCGCGATGGGATCCTCCTCGCCCCACACCAGCGTGAGCGGTCCGGCGAAGTCGACCAGGCCGGCGGTCCAGCGCGGTTGGTGGCGCCGGCGCTCGGTGATGTAGCGGATCAGCCGCGGCATCAGCCGGTCTCCACCGTCGTGCTTGATCAGTGCGATCAGGTCGTCGACCGCGCCCTCGGGTGGTGGTGCGGTGCGCGTGAAGCTCTCCAGCAGGCTGCGCCGCAGGACCGGTGTCGGCATCGCGAACAGCGAACGGCGGTCGGGCAGCTTGAGCGTCAGGCGCTGTCCGCGGGTGAGCTGCGCCAGGTCGATGAAGATCGAGCCGTTGGTCAGCACGATCCGCTCGATCGCGAACCCGAGCTCCCCGGCGTTCGCGCGGTGCGCGAGCTCGGCGGTGACGGTGTCGCCCATGTCGTGACCCACGATCGTGCAGCGCTCGACCCCGAGCTCGGCGAGCAGCGCCTCGACGACCTCGGCCTGGTCGAAGAGCGAGTACGACGCCTTCGGGTCCTTGTCGGAGAACCCGTAGCCAGGGAGGTCGAACGCGATCACCCGACCGGGGAGCCTGTCGACCATCTGCGCCCAGTCGTGCGAGGAGCCGGGGAAGCCGTGGATGACGACGGTGGTGGCCGGTCCCTCACCGGTGTCGACGACGAAGAGGTCACGTCCGGCGATCGAGATGGTGCGGCCGCGCTCGCGCCAGGCCTCGATGGAGGGGGAGAGGGTGGGCATGGCTGATGGTGGCATGCGGGTCAGGGAAGCTCTTCGTGCTCGAGATCGAACGCGTCGATCATGGCTCTAGCCAGTTCTGCCTCTTGGTCGTCCCTGAGGTAGCCGACCAGCCGGCCGAGGGACGCGACGCGAATGGTCGAGATGTTGTCGCAGCTGACGACAGAGCTTTGGTCGAGGCCGTTCGATGGCCCGACCGCGACCTCGGAAGACGTGCCGCGGATCGTCGAGGTGATCTCGGCGACGACGACCTTGTTCATCTCGGGACGCGCGAGGGCTCGGGTCAGGATCAGGACAGGACGAGTCTTGTCCATCGATGCCAGATGAATTGGGCGCATCAATCAGTGCCCTCGAAGTGAGCGACATTCCACTCGGCAAGGCCATCGAGGTCGGGGTAATCGCCGTGTTCGCGGTAGATCTCGGCGTCACGTGCAGCCTTGAGGCGGCGTTCGTACTTCATCAACGCCTTGGTCACCACCGCGGCGCGCGACTTCTCTCCGGCAGCAACCCGCTCGTCGAGGAACGCCACCAGGTGGTCGGGAAGTCGTACCGCGATCTGGATGCTCATGGTTTCGATGGTACCGATCTGGGATTCAACTGTCATGCACCTGACGATGCGCTCATGCGCCTGTGCGCGCAACCGGCAATCCACAGAGCCTTGACAACTTAGCGACCGATCGGTTGCAATCTCACGCATGGCCTTCGACACCATCATCAAGAACGGGCGCGTCTTCGACGGGAGCACGGCTCCCTCCTCGCTCGCCAGCGTCGGGATCCGGGACGGCAAGGTCGTCGAGGTCTCCACGGCCGCGCTCGACGAGACCGGCTGTGCGCGAGTCATCGACGCGAGCGGCAAGTGGGTGATGCCGGGCATGGTCGACATCCACACGCACTACGACGTCGAGGTCCTCGACGGCCCGGCGCTGGCCGAGTCGGTGCGCCACGGCATGACCACGATCTTCCTCGGCTCGTGCTCGCTCTCCACCGTGCACGTCGACCCGACGACCGCCGGTGACATCTTCGGGCGGGTCGAGGCCATCCCGCGCCGCCACGTGATCGACGCGGTCGAGGCGCACGGCACCTGGACCTCGGCGGCCGAGTACGCCGAGGCGATCGACAACCTCGCGCTCGGACCGAACATCGCCGCCTTCATCGGCCACTCCGACATCCGCGCCTCCGAGATGGGCCTGGACCGCGCGACCCGCAAGGAGGAGGAGCCGACCGCCCGCGAGCTGGCGAACATGGAGGCCAAGCTCACCGAGGCGCTCGACGCCGGCTTCATCGGCATGTCGGCCCAGGAGCTCCTCTTCGACAAGCTCGACGGCGACGTGTGCCGCTCGCGCACGCTGCCCTCGACGTACGCGAAGGGCCGCGAGCGCCGCCGCCTCTACAAGATCCTGCGCAAGCGCGACCGCGTCCTGCAGGCCGGTCCCGACATCGGCAACCCGATGAGCTTCCTCGGTCTGTTCTCCGCCTCGACCGGCGTACGGCGCAAGAAGCTGAAGGTCAGCCTGCTCTCCGCTGCTGACCTGAAGGCGAACAAGTTCGCGATCAAGATCATGGGCCCGACCGCGCGTGCGGTGAAGCGGCTCGGCGGCGACCTGAAGTGGCAGCACCTGCCGGTCCCGTTCGAGGTGTACGCCGACGGCATCGACCTGGTGATCTTCGAGGAGTTCGGCACCGGCGCCGCCGCTCTGCACCTCAATGACGCGGTCGAGCGGATGCGCCTGCTGCAGGACGAGGAGTACCGGCGCAAGTTCCGCAAGGACTACGAGAACAAGTTCGGCCTGCGGGTCTGGCACCGCGACTTCTTCGATGCCGAGATCACCGAGTGCCCGGATGACTCCGTGATCGGTCTGACCTTCGGCCAGGTCGGCCAGCGTCGCGGCGGCCTGCACCCGGTCGATGCCTTCCTCGACCTCGTCGTCGAGCACGGCACCAAGGTCCGCTGGCGCACGACGATCTCCAACCACCGGCCCGAGGTGCTCAACCAGCTCAGCGTGCTCGAGGGCGTGCAGATGGGCTTCTCGGACGCGGGTGCGCACCTGCGCAACATGGCCTTCTACAACTTCGGCCTGCGCTTCCTGCATCGCGCGCACGACGCCGAGAAGGCCGGGCGCGGGTTCATGACGATGGAGCACGCGGTGCACCGGCTCACCGGTGAGCTGGCCGACTGGTACTCCCTGGACGCCGGCCACCTGCGCGTCGGCGACCGCGCGGACGTCGTGGTCATCGACCCGGACGCCCTGGACGACGAGCTCGACACCTACCACGAGAACCCGGTGCCGGCCTTCGACAACCTGC
The DNA here is from genome assembly GCA_045806765.1 of Marmoricola sp. Classification (GTDB taxonomy): domain Bacteria; phylum Actinomycetota; class Actinomycetes; order Propionibacteriales; family Nocardioidaceae; genus Marmoricola. The sequence goes on along the minus strand of JBJMIO010000005.1, from coordinate 7,169 downwards.
CGCGGATGGTCAACCGCAACGACCGTGTCGTCAACGCGGTGCTCGTCGGCGGGGAGTACGTCTTCGGCGACGGTGTCGAGGACGGCAAGCTCGGCACGCAGCGCACCGGCCGGTTCCTGCGCGCCGGCCACCGCGTCGCGTGACCGACCAGCCCGTACGCCGCACGCAGGCCGAGCGCACCGCGACCACCAAGGCGGCGCTGGTCGACGCGACGATCGAGACGATCGCCGACCTGGGCTACCACCGTGCCTCGCTCGGTGAGATCTGCATGCGGGCCGGGATCTCCAAGGGCGGCCTGTTCCGCCACTTCGACTCCCGGCTCGACCTGGTCGTGGCCGCCGCCGAGGAGGTCGGGCGCCGCCACCTCGACGGGGTGCGCTCGCTGGGTGACGTGCCGGTTGCCGAGCTGCTCGCGTTCGCCCGGAGCCGCTCGCGCGCGCGGATCAACGCGGTCTGGTTCGAGCTGCTCATCGCCGCGCGCACCGACACCGCCCTGCGCGAGCACCTGACGCCGGTCGCGATCTCGCTCTACGACAGCATCGAGGAGCTCGCGCTGGCCTCGCGCCTCGGCGAGCAGATGGATCCCGAGCTCACCCGGCTCGCCGCGACCTCGGTGGTGCACATGTTCGACGGCGAGGCCGTCATCCGTGCGGTCCTCCCGCGCCCGGAGCTCGAGGAGAAGCGGCTGGCCGGCGTGGCCGAGCTCTTCGTCGGTGTCTCCGAGCATCTGCAGGGTTAGGCCGCACCACCACCGCTCACCCCCGCACCCCGCGAGCCGCCCGGAACGCCGGCCGCAGAACCCGCGAGCCGCCCGGAACGCCGGTCGTACGAATGCCCAGCCGCCCGGAACGCCGCATCTCGAGCGCGCGTCGGTGGCGGCTCGGCGTGTCTGGAGCGAGCTTCCGGGGCGGCTCGGCGTGTCTGGAGCGAGCTTCCGAGGCGGCTCGGCGTGTCTGGAGCGGGCATCCGGGGCGGCTCGGCGTGTGCTGGGGCGCCTTACCCGATCGCTTTCTCCCCCACCTTCGCCTCGGCCTCGCTCTCCTCGATGTAGGCCCGCGCCTCCTCGGGACTGAGGCGGAAGCGGAAGGCGATCGCGTAGACCGCTGCCGAGAGCAGCAGGATCAGTCCGGTGGCGAGGGCGAAGTTCAGCGAGTCCAGGTTGCCCGCCTTGGGCTCGGGGTAGTTGCCGACGTACGAGATGACCGTCAGGCCCACCAGCCACGGCAGCACCCACGCGCCGGCTCGCAGGTCCAGCTTCTTGTCCTGCATCTGTCCCGAGGCGTAGTAGAGGCCGAGCAGGACCAGGCCGATCAGCACCGCGACCATCAGCTTCCACACCGTGGTCCAGCCGGACCAGTAGATGATCAGGTTCGCGCCCCAGAATGCCAGGAACGGGATCACGTGCCCGCCGGGCAGGCGGAACGGACGCTCGTGGTCGGGGGCCTGCTCGCGCAGCGCCACCAGCACCAGCGGACCGGAGGCGAAGGAGAGCACGGTCGCCGAGGTGATGAAGCCGACCAGCTGCTGCCAGCTCGGGAACGGCAGGAAGGCGATCAGTCCGATCACGAACGCGAGGAACAGCCCGACCATCGGCACGCCGTTGCCGTTCGTCTTCTCCAGCACCCGCGGTGCATTGCCGTTGCGTGACATCGCGAAGGAGATCCGCGAGGTGATCGTGGTGTAGATCAGTCCGGTGTCGCCCGGCGAGACGATCGCGTCGATGTAGAGCATCACCGCGAGCCAGCCGAGGCCGAGCGCAGTGGCCAGTGCGGCGAGCGGGCCGAAGTCGTTGGTGAACGACAGCTTGGCCCAGCTGCCCGAGTGCGCCAGCGTCTTCGGGTCCAGCGCGCCGATGAACGCGATCTGCAGGAGCACGTAGATCAGTCCGGTGAGCAGCACCGAGCCGATGACCGCGATCGGCACGTTGCGTCGCGGGTTGTCCGTCTCACCGGCCAGCTCGATGCCCTGACGGAAGCCGAGGTAGGAGAAGACGATGCCGCTGGTCGCGATCGCGGTGAACACACCGTGGACGCCGTCGGGGGCGAAGCCGTGGCTGTGGAAGTTGCTGCCGTGGAAGGCGGTCAGGAAGAACGCCGCGACGACCAGCAGGATGATCCCGAGCTTCCACCAGACCAGCACGTTGTTGATCCGCGCGAACCAGCGGACGCCGTAGTAGTTGATCACCACGAAGAGCGCCATCAGCACCACTGCGCAGACGTAGCCGAGCGTGGTCAGGGTGTGCACGGGCTCACCGGCGACCATGTGCTCCTTGGTGAAGTCGGCGTACTTGGTGCCGTACTGCAGCGCCGCCTCGACCTCGATCGGCGCCGTGGTCGCGATCGCGACGTAGGTGACCCAGCCGCCGATGTAGCTGGCCAGGTGGCCGAAGGCCATGTGCGGGTAGCGGACCACGCCGCCGGAGACCGGGAACATGGTTCCGAGCTCGGCGTAGGTCAGCGCGATCAGCAGGATCATGATCCCGCCGAGGACCCAGGAGAAGATCGCGGCGGGGCCGGCGGCGACGGAGGCGTTCAGCGCCCCGAACAACCAGCCGGAGCCGATGATCGAGCCGACGCTCGCGAACAGCAGACCGATGACGCCGACATGGCGGCGCAGGTCGGGTGCCGTTCTTTCGGGGTCCCGGTCGAGCTCGGTGGTGGACATCGCTACCTCCCTCAGACGGCGGGGAGCAGACCCCGCCGGATGCTTGCGGTTACCCCGGTTCTCGGATGCGAAAACACCCAGCCACGTATCGTGGTGAGATGCCGACCGAGCAGACCGCGGGGTCCTACTGGGCTCCCCAGGTGGTTGCTCCGCCGCCGCCCGAGCCTGAGCGCCGCAAGCGTCGCCAGAAGGCTCCCAAGCCTCCTCGGGAGCCGCGCGGCACCGGGACCGGCCGCGTACGCCGGGTGCTGAAGTTGATCGCGCTCATCGTGGTCCTCGGTGTCTGCGGTGCGCTGCCGTGGGTGGTTCCGCAGGTGCCCGACTGGTTCGGCTCCAAGGTCCCCCAGACCGCTCCGCAGACGAAGACGACGGATCCGACAGTGGTGCCGCCGACCCCGCCGAGCAAGGGCGGCGCTGTCATTCCGGCTGCCGGCCTGGTCGGGATGCGGCTGCACTCGGCCGGCAAGCCGCTCCAGCTCGTGGTCAAGCGCCTGAAGGTGAACTCGCCAGTGGTCCCGATCAGCGGGCAGAGCGGCGAGCTGCTCCCGCCGAGCAACCCCCAGGAGCTCGGCTGGTGGCAGGAGGGCCGGGTCGCGGGCGCGAGGGACGGCGGCGTGGTGATCACCGGGCACACCGTGCACACGGGAGGCGGCGCGTTCGACCACCTCGGCGAGCTCTACCCGGGCGACACCGTGCGGGTGCGGACCGCGAAGGGCTGGATCGGGTACGTCGTGGTGCGGGCGGCGACCTACTCGACCAAGGAGCTGGCCAAGCACGCGGACGAGATCTTCAGCCGCAACGGCGACGGGCACCTCGTGCTCATCACCTGCAGCGACTTCAACGGCACGATCTACCTCTCGAACTCGGTGGTCTACGCCGTTCCGGTCTCGGACGGAGCGGGCCTGGCGGGCGTCGAATAGCGCGGAAATCCGCCTAATTCGGCGGCTCCGGCCCGGAGTATGCATATTCAGCGCCGGTTCGCAGCAAAGTGTCACAGGACAGGGTCCCCAGCCTAGACATTTCGGACGCTTGCATCCGGTTGATGAGCGCTTATCGGGCAGCGCGCATAGGTTTTCGGGTCTACCGCGGCTCTCGGCTGCGACTCGACCTGACTGGAGAAACACATGATTCGCAGCCTCATTACTCGGAGCCGTGAGGCTCGCCGGGACGGAGCCGACGCCGGCTTCACCCTCATCGAGCTCTTGATCGTCATCGTGATCCTCGGCATCCTCGCCGCGATCGTGGTGTTCTCGGTGAAGGGCATCACCAACCGCGGCGACCAGTCCGCGTGCCAGGCCAACCAGTCGACTGCCCAGACCGCCGTCGAGGCGTACTATGCGCAGAACGGCAGCTACCCGGCATCGATTGCCGCACTCAAGCCCGACTTCCTGAAGACGGACCCGAGCGACCCGGCCGTGAAGGCGACCATCCGCGTCGGCTACACCGCGGGCACGGGAACGGTCACGGGGGGCTCCGCCTGCTGATCGAGTTCATCGGAGGGCCGCCGCACTGGCGGCGGCCCTTCTCTCGGCATATACGCACCACAACCTGAGGGGCGCTCCGTGTACCACCAGCTGCACACCATCGGCGACACCGTCGACCACCTGCTCGAGAAGCTGTGGGACGCACGAGGCACCGATCTGCTGCTCACCGTGGGTCTCCCACCAATGCTCCGCATCAACGGAGCCCTGCAGCCGGTCACGGACGCAGCCGCACTCCGTGCAGAGGACACCGACGTACTCCTGGGCGAGATCCTCAGCCCCGACCAGCAGGACGCCTGGGCCGACCATCACGAGTACGACTTCTCCTTCTCCTGGCGAGAGAACGCCCGGATCCGCGGCAACGCCTTCACCCAGCGCGGCGTGACTGCCGTGGCACTCCGGATGATCCCCCGCGAGATCCCCACGCCTGACATGCTCGGCATCCCGGCGATCATCCGTGAGCTGTCGCTGCAGCACCAGGGCCTGGTCCTGGTCACCGGGCCTACCGGCTCCGGCAAATCGACGACCCTGGCGTCGATGATCGACCTGATCAACACGAACCGGGCCTCGCACATCATCACCGTCGAGGACCCGATCGAGTACGTCCACGACCACAAGCGTTCAGCTGTCAACCAGCGCGAGGTCGGGACCGACACCGGCACGTTCCAGAAGGCGCTCCGCTCGGTGCTCCGCGAGGACCCCGACGTCCTGCTGGTCGGCGAGATGCGCGACCTGGAGTCCATCCAGTTCGCCCTGACCGTCGCCGAGACCGGCCACCTGGTCTTCGCCACCCTGCACGTCAATGACACCGCCCAGTCACTGGGCCGCATGATCGACGTCTTCCCAGCCGAGCAGCAGGCCCAGATCCGCATCCAGCTGGCGACAGCGCTCAGCGGCGTGGTCTACCAGCGGCTGATCCCGCGCATCGGCGGAGGCATGGTCGCGGCGTACGAGGTGCTGGTGGCCAACCCAGCCGTGCGCAACCTCATCAAGGAGGGCAAGACCCACCAGCTGCGCAACTCGCTGGTCACCGGTTCCCGCGAAGGCATGGTCACCCTGGAGCAGTCCCTCTCCGTCCTGGTCCAGCAGGGAATCGTGTCCGAGGAGGATGCGGTCGCGCGTAGCCTGTATCCCAAGGACATCGAGTCTCGCCCGCGGATGACCGCCGGCCTGGATCTGTGAATCGGGGCGAACGGCAGTGAGGTTCCAGCGCAACAAGCGGGTCGAGGCTCCGGAGGTCCCCCAAGCCGACCCGGTTGCCCAAGACGAGCGCCTGGCGCGCCTCCTGGCCGCTGCCGGAGCCGTGCCGGATGCCGTGCTCGAGACGGCGCTCGGTGGTCCGGCCGAGCTGGGCAGTCTCGGCGACCGGCTGGTTGCTGGGGGCGCGATCAGCGACCAGGACCTGGCGGCAACCGTGGCCAGTCACTACGAAGCGCCGATGCTCGACTTCCGCGAGCTGGCTCCGGCTCCCGAGGCCGTGTTGATGCTTCCCGCGGCCCGTGCCCTGGAGCTCAAGGCACTTCCGGTGGCGATCGAGGACGGCACCCTCGTGATGGCGGTCCTGGACCCCTCGCCAGAGCACGTTGCGGTGTTGACCGGCGCGGCCGGTATGCCGGTGCGACCGGTGGTGACAACGCGGCGCGATCTGGAACGCGTGCTCGGTACCGCCTACAGCGCCACCCGCGACGTGGGCTCCCAGATCCAGGAGTACGAAGCACGTGACTCTCTCCGTCGCGAGGCCGCGAAGCTCGAGGGCACCGGCGTCAACGAGGACGCTCCGGTCGTGCGTGTGGTCCAGATGTTCATCACCCAGGGCTTGCGCGACCGTGCGTCCGACATCCACATCGAGCCCTTCGGGGAGCGGGTCCGGGTCCGGTACCGCATCGACGGTGCGCTCAACGACGTGCTTGACCTGCCGGGTTCGATCGGCCCCGCGATCGTCAGCCGTCTGAAGATCATGGGCGAGATGAACATCGTCGAGCGCAGGCGTCCCCAGGACGGTCAGATCTCGATGGAGGTCGAGGGCCGAGCGGTCGACATCCGCGTCGCCTCGACGCCGGTCGTCGGCGGCGAGAAGGTCGTGCTCCGGCTCCTCGACAAGAGCAGGCCACTCTTCCAGCTGGCTCAGCTCGGCATGCCCGCCGACATCGCGGAGCGCTACAGCACGCTGATCCGCTCGCCGTACGGGATGATGATCTGCGCCGGCCCGACCGGCGGTGGCAAGACGACGACGCTCTACGCCTCGCTCGGCGAGCTCAACAGCGTGGATCGCAACATCATGACGATCGAGGACCCGGTCGAGTACACCTTCGACTCGATCAACCAGATCCAGATCAACGAGCAGGCGGGGATCACGTTCGCCGGAGGTCTCAAGTCCATTCTCCGCCAGGACCCGGACGTGATCCTGGTCGGCGAGGTCCGGGACGTCGACACTGCTCGCATCGCTGTGCAGTCGGCGCTCACGGGGCACCTGGTGCTCTCCTCGCTGCACGCCACCGAGGCCGTCTCCGCGCTCTACCGCCTGCTGGACATGGGCATCGAGCCGTTCCTGATCGCTTCCTCGGTGACGGCGGTCGTCTCGCAGCGTCTGGTGCGGCGCAGCTGCACCTCGTGCCTCGAGCCCTACCGGCCGTCGCCGGACGAGCTCGACTTCCTCAGGACGTTCGGCATGACGCAGGAACCTGTCGGCGGCTTCCAGCACGGCACCGGGTGCAACTTCTGCGCACACACCGGCTACCTGGAGCGGATCGGTGTCTACGAGCTGCTCGTCATCTCCGACGAGGTCCGGGAGATGATCGTCGATCGGGTCTCGCACGAGGACATGCGCAAGTTGGCGCGGAGTCAAGGCATGCGCACCCTGCAGGAGCAGGCGGTCAGGCTTGTGGAGAACGGGACGACCACGGCGGCCGAAGTGATGCGCTCGATCTACGTCGCGGGAGTCTGAGATGCCCAAGTTCGCTTACACAGGTACCACGATCGACGGGCAGGAAGTCAGCGGCGTCGAAAAGGCGGGCAGTCGGGGCG
>JBJMIO010000004.1:0-14899 GCA_045806765.1 Marmoricola sp. | reverse complement strand
GAAGACCATCAGCAGGAACGCGTAGAGCGGGTTGCCCAGGTAGTACGGGCGCCACTTCTGGTCCTCGTCCATGCGCAGGATGCCGTAGCCGATGTCGCGGTCCATGCCGAGGATGTTGGTGTAGGTGTGGTGGATGTAGTTGTGGCCGTACTTCCAGTTCTCACCGGGGGCCATCGTGTCCCAGTCGTAGATGCGCGAGTTGAGCTTCGGGTCGCCCATCCAGTCGTACTGGCCGTGCATCACGTTGTGGCCGATCTCCATGTTCTCCAGGATCTTGGAGACGCTGAGCGCGGCCACGGCCAGCGGCCAGGCCGGCGGCAGGTAGAACAGCGCGCGCCCGGCGATCTCGAACTGCTGCTGGCGCTTGACGATCTTGCGGATGTACGTCGCGTCCTCCTCGCCGAGCTGGCCCAGGATGCGCTGGCGGATCGCGTCGAGCTCGTCACCGAACTCCTCGAGCTGCTCGGGAGTCAGGTTGGGGATCTTCGGGTCGCTGGCGGCGACGGTGGCGCGGGCCTTCCCGCTCTTGGTGCTCACAGTGTTCGGCATGGTTGTCTCCCTTGGTCTGTGGTGCTCAGAGGTCGACGGAGCAGTCGCCCACGGGCGCGCTCACGCAGATTCGGATTTCTTCGTCGGGCAGCGAGGACTCCTCGCCGGTCAGGACGTTGCGGACGGTGCCGTCGGTCTTGGTCTTCACGCACGAGAAGCAGATGCCCATCCGGCACCCGAACTCGGGCTTGAGGCCGAGCGCCTCGGCCTGCTCGAGCAGGGTGGCGCCGGTGTTCGCGGCGCTCTCACCCGCCCGGGTGAACGAGACGTCGCCGTCGGCGGCACCCGTGCTGAAGGCCGGCGGCTTGAAGAACTCGACCCGCAGGCGCGGGTTCTCCTCGCCGTACGCCGCCCGCACGAGCTCGACCAGACCGGCCGGCCCGCACACCCAGGTGTCGGTGTCGGCGAAGTCGGGGACCAGGCGCCGCAGCTCGAACTCGCTGAACGTCTGCTCGCCGTGGCGCAGGTGCACCTCGACGTGGTTGTCCTCGGCGGCGATCCGGGCCAGCTCCTCGGCGAAGATCTGGTCCTCGGGCGAGCGCGCGAAGTGCAGGAAGGTCACCTTGCGGTTCGCGCGGCCGTCGTACCCGTCACGCAGCAGGGTGCGCACGTGCGACATGACCGGGGTGATGCCCGAGCCGCCCGAGATCATCACCAGGTGGTTGTTGGTCGGGGTGGCGGCGCTCTCGTGGACGGTGAAGTCGCCGTCGGCCTGGCTCAGGTGCAGCATCTGGCCGACCTGTGCCTGGTTGACCAGGTACTTGCTCACCTGGCCCTCCTCGTTGGCCCGGATCGTGAGCGTGAACCGCTCACCGGGCAGCGAGGCTGCGGAGGAGATCGAGAAGCAGCGGGTCATCCGGCGCGCCGAGCCCGGGAGCTCGACACCGACCTGGACGTACTGTCCCGAGCGGTGCCCGCGCCAGGTGCTGGTCGGCTGGAGGGTCAGGGTGGCCACCGGTGCGGAGCCGGTCGCGTCCGGGTTCTCGCGGTGGATGTCGACGACGCGGGCACGGACCTCGGTGGCGGCCCACATCGGGTTGAACATCTCCAGGTAGCGGTCCACGCCGTGGGGCGCGGTCAACGCGGCAACGGCCTTGGAGCCGAGAAGCTTGGTGGTGAGTGTCATCGGAGACCTCCTTTCAGTGAACGTGCGTACACTGAAACTATGACTGCCGCACCAATGCAGGGTCAAGCGCCTGACAACGTGATGCCCAACACTGTGCACATCCGTGCACTGAAACGTTCGTCGGCCGGCCTCGATACCCTGAACCCCGTGACCGAGCCGATCACGGCCTCCCCCGAGAGCCGCAGCGACAAGAAGGAACGCACCCGGCGGGCGATCCTCGACGCCGCCCTTCTGCTCACCGAGGACACCGGCCTCGCAGGACTCTCGCTCCGGCAGGTCGCCAAGGAGGTCGGGATCGTGCCGACCGCCTTCTACCGGCACTTCGACTCCATCGACCAGCTCGGCCTGGCCCTGGTGGAGGAATCATTCGTCTCGCTGCGCGCCATGATCCGCGACGTCCGCCAGGGAGCGCCCTCGCTCGGCCAGATCGTCGACCGCTCGGTGGCCGTGCTCGCCGAGCACGTGCGCGCCGACCGCGACCACTTCGGCTTCATCGCGCGCGAGAAGTCCGGCGGTTCCCCCGTGGTCCGTGACGCCGTGCGCCGCGAGTTCCAGCTCTTCGAGCGCGAGCTGGCCACCGACCTGGCCCGCCTGCCGATGGACCACTGGTCGAGTGAGGACCTGCGCACGCTGTCGAACCTCATCGTCAACGCGATGATCACGACGTCCGAGGAGCTGCTCCTCGCCGAGCAGCGCGACCTGCCGGAGATCACAGCCCGCGCGCGCAACCAGCTGCTGATGGTGATCGTGGGTGCGCTGAACTGGCGATCCCGCGCCCAGGACTAGCCGGACGCGGGACCGCCGTCGAAGCTCAGGCGCCGACCGGGTCAATCACAGCGTCGGGGTCGCTCGCAGCATCGTGCTGCTCCCAGGTGTCCTCGGACGGGGCCGGGAGCCGGCCCGGGAGGACGAACGCGATGGCCACGACGACCAGCGCGAAGGCCGCGCCCACCATGAACGAGCGCTCCATGCCACCCGTGAACGCCTTCTCGAAGCTGGCACCCGTCGCGATCAGGTGGTCCTTGCGGGCCGAGAGCACCGCGACCGACACCGCCGCACCGGCCGCACCGGCGACCTGCTGGAGCGCGCCGAGCAGCGAGCTGCCGTGCGAGTACAGGTTCTGCGGCAGCGCACCGAGGCCGAGGGTGAAGACCGGCGTGAAGACCATCGCCAGGCCGACCATCATCACCACGTGCAGCGCCACGATCACGGCGTACGGGGTGTCCAGCCCGATCCGGGTGAACAGGACCACCGCGACCAGGATCGCGATCGATCCCGGGATCACCAGCGGCCGGCCGCCGACCTTGTCGTAGATCTTGCCGACCCGCGGTCCCAGCAGGCCCATCGCGAGACCGCCCGGCATCATCAGCAGGCCGGTGTTCAGGGTGCTGAGGTGGCGCGCGTTCTGCAGGAACTGCGGCAGCAGGAAGAGCACGCTGAGGAACACCATGAAGGCGATCGCCATCAGCAGCAGCGAGAGCGCGAAGGTGCGGTGCGTGAACGCCCGCAGGTCCAGCAGCGGCTTGTCCTGGCGCTGCAGCATCAGCTGCCGGGCCACGAACAGGCCCAGCACCGCGACACCGAGCGTGACCAGGATCCCCGGCGAGACCACCGCAGCGTCGTCTCCGATCAGGCTCAGGCCGTAGACCAGGCCGCCGAACCCGACGGCGGACAGCACCACGCTGAGGGCGTCGATCGATCCGGCCGTCGGCTCGCCGACGTTGGTCAGCTTGCGCAGCCCGGCGATGCCGATGGTGGCGGCGACCGGGAGCACCAGCAGGAACATCCAGCGCCACGACAACGTGTTGAGGATCAGACCGGACACGGCGGGGCCGAGCGCCGGGGCGACCGACATCGCCAGGGTCACGTTGCCCATCACGCGACCGCGGTCGCTCTCGGGCACGACGTTCATCAGCGTGGTCATCAGCAGCGGCATCATCACCGCGGTGCCGGAGGCCTGGATGACCCGGGCCACGATCAGGAGCCAGAACATCGAGGGCGGGGTCGCGGCCGCGAGCAGCGTGCCGGTGCAGAACACCGTCATCGCCAGGCCGAACGCCTGGCGCGTGGTGACACGCTGCAGGAACCAGCCGGTGATCGGGATGACGACCGCCATCGTGAGCATGAAGGCCGTGGTCAGCCACGCCGCCGAGCGTGTCGAGACGTGGAAGTGGTGGGTCAGGTCGGGGACCGCGTTGATCATGATCGTCTCGTTGAGGATCACGATGAAGGTGGCGCCGACCAGCCAGCGCAGCACGGCCATGTCCGAGGCGCTCGTGCGCGCGCCGCCCGAGGCGGTGGTGGGGGTGCTCGAGGTCTGCATGGGGTGTCCTTCGAAAGTCCGGGAGCGAGTCGCCAGCGGCCCGCCCGAGATCCGTTGTCACCCTGACGACGAACCAGGATCAGCGTTTACGACATCTGCGACGCAACAAAGAACTTACGAGATCGCACCGACATTCCTCGACCGGATTAATTCCGCGTGAACTCGGGCTCACGGGGCTCAACGGGGCCGCAGCACCAGCTCCGGCACCGTGGCGTCGGCAGGCAGGTCCAGCACGTGCAGGATCGCTTCGGACACCGTCTGCGGGCGGATCCAGCGGCTGGCGTCGTAGGTCCGCCCTTCCTGCTCGTGCACCTTCTCCTGCATGGGCGTGGCGGTGCGGCTGGGGAAGATCGTGGTCACCCGGACCCCGTTCTCGGCCTCCTCGGCACGCAGGGCGTCGGCCAGGGCCCGCAGACCGAACTTCGAGGCGGCGTACGCCGACCACGTCGCGTTCGCGACCAGCCCGGCCGAGGAGTTCACGAAGACCGCGGTCCCCTTCGCCGCCCGCAGAGCCGGCAGGAGCGGGGCTGTCAGCACGGCCGGCGCCGTCAGGTTCACCTCGATCTGCCGGGTCCAGTCCGCCAGGTCCAGCTCGGCGACCGTGCCGAGCTCGACGGTCCCTGCACAGTGCACGAGCGAGTCGAGCCGTCGCGTCCGAACGGCGAAGTCGCGAGCCCAGTCACGCAGAGCCACGGCATCGGAGAGGTCGACGACCTGCCGGGTCAGCCGGACGACCTGATCCCCGCGCGCCTCGAGCCGCTCAGCGAGATCGGCGCCGATCCCCGAGCCGGCGCCCGTGACGAGGTGCAGGCCCACTCAGAGAACCTTGGTCCCGTACATCTCGCCCAGCGGGTCGGCGAGCAGCTCGAGCCGCGCGCCATTCGGGTCGCGGAAGTAGATCGAGGCCCCGCTCTCCTCCTGGTACTCCACGCCCGCCTCGGAGAGCCGGTCGCGAAGACGGGCCCAGGTCCCGGGCTCGACCGAGATGGCGACGTGGTGCAGCCCGCCGAGCACCTCGGCGTACGGGCCGACGTCGAGCCCGGGGAAGTCGAAGAAGGCCAGCAGGTTGCCGTTGCCGATATCGAAGAAGAAGTGGTTGGAACCCGGGTAGTCCCGGTTCTCGAAGATCTCGGTCAACGGGAAGCCGAGCACCCCGGAGTAGAACTTCACGGTCTCCTCGACGTCGCGCGCGAGGATCGCGAAGTGGTGCAGCCCGCGGGCCGTCGAGGCCGGCCGGTCGGCGTCGGGCACGAGGTAGGTCTCGCGGATGCGGGAGCGCTCGGTCTCGATCGCGGCGAGGTCGATCTCAGCCATGGAATGCCTCTCCGTCCCAGCGCTCGCTCCGCGCCAGGTCGGCCACCTCGACGCGCGTGAGCTTGGTCAGCTGCTTCACAGGCTTGCCCATGGGGACCACGCACGCAACAGCCACGTGCTCGGGGATCCCGAGCAGCTCCTTGACGGCCGGCTCCTCGGCCACCGCCATCGTGGTGATGGTGCCGCCGAAGCCCTCGTTGCGCGCGGCGAGCAGGATGTTCCAGACCAGCGGGTAGACAGAGGCGCCGCTGATCAACCCGACCCGGTCGAGGTCCTGGTCGATCGAGGCGACCTGGCGCAGGTCGACGCAGACGACGAGCACGACCTGTGCCTCGATGACCGGTGCGGTGAAGCGGTCGGGCACCTCGGTCGCGGCGATCTGCTCCTGGCTCAGTGCGGTCGGCACCACCGAGTTCCACGGCCCCTCGCCCGCGGCGATCTGCGCGACGTAGCGGCGCGCGCCCGGGATGGTCAGCGCGGCCAGCGCGGCCCGGGTCCCCGGGTCGCGCAGCACCAGGATCCGGGTGCCCTGCCGGTTGCCACCGCTCGGTGCGAAGCGGGCGTTCTCCAGGATCCGCTCGAGGACCTCGTCGGGCAGCGGGTCGTCGGTGAAGTCGCGCACCGCCGCGGTCGTGCGCATCACGTCGTACAGGTCCACGGCTGCCTCCTACCGGGTGAAGACGATCTTCCCGAACAGGTCTCCCTGCGCCATCGCCGCGAAACCGTCACGCGCCGACTCCATCGGCAGCTCGCGGTCGATCAGCGGCCGGGCGCCGGTGGCGTCCAGCAGGCTCAGCAGGCTCGCGAGCTCGGTGGAGGACCCCATCGTCGAGCCGATCACGCGCAGCTGGAGGAAGAAGATCCGGGTCAGCTCGGCGTCGTCGAGGTTCGGGCCCGAGGTGGTGCCGGAGATGACGATCGCACCGCCGGGACGCAGCGCGCGGATCGAGTGCGACCAGGTCGCGCGACCCACGGTCTCCATGACGGCGTCGACCTTGACCGGCAGGCGCGCGCCGGACTCGAAGACCTCGTGCGCGCCGATCTCCAGGGCACGGGCGCGCTTGCCCTCGTCCCGGCTGGTGGCGAGCACCTTCAGACCGGCCGCGCGGGCCAGGATGATCAGCGCGGTCGAGACCCCGCCGCCGGCGCCTTGGACCAGCACCGTGTCGCCGGCCTTGAGGTTGCCCTGGGTGAAGAGCATCCGGTACGCCGTGAGCCAGGCCGTCGGCAGCGTGGCGGCCTCGGCGAAGGAGAGCGAGGCGGGCTTGGGGATCAGGTTCGCGCGCGGCACGACGACCTGGTCGGCGAACGTGCCCTGGTAGCGCTCGGAGAGGATCGAGCGCTTCGGGTCCAGGGTCTGGTCACCCGACCAGTGCGGGTCGTTGACGATCGCGTGCACGACGACCTCGTTGCCGTCCCCGTCGTACCCCGCCGCGTCGCAGCCCAGGATCATCGGCAGCGCCTCCTCGCGCAGGCCGACACCGCGCAGCGACCAGAGGTCGTGGTGGTTCAGCGAGGCCGCCTTGACGGTGACCTTCGCCCAGCCCTGCGGGACCTCCGGATCGGGACGCTCCCCGATCACCAGTCCGGACAGGGGGTCGTCGGAGGAGAACTTCTCGGCGTAGACGGCGAACATGGGGCCGAGACTAGCGGCGCGCCACGCCGTCCCTGCGGGCGGCTTCGGCAACAGCACTCGCCACGGTCGGCCCGACCCGCGGGTCGAACGGTGAGGGGATGATCAGGTCCTCGCGCAGGTCGTCGCCGACGATCGCGGCCAGCGCCTGCGCGGCCGCGAGCTTCATGCCCTCGGTGATCGCGGTGGCACGAACGTCGAAGGCGCCGCGGAAGATGCCGGGGAAGGCGAGCACGTTGTTGATCTGGTTCGGGAAGTCCGAGCGCCCGGTGGCGACCACGCGCGCGTACTTGTGCGCGATGTCGGGGTGCACCTCGGGCGTGGGGTTCGCGAGGCCGAAGATGATCGGCTCCTCGGCCATCGAGGCCACGACGTCCTCGGGCACCGTCCCGCCGGAGAGACCGATGTAGACGTCAGCGCCGTCCATCACCGCGGCCAGCGAGCCCCACCGGCCGGTGGTGTCAGCGGTGTCGGCGGCGAGCGCACGCTTGGAGGAGTTCATGTCGGTGCGGTCGCGGTGCAGCACGCCGGCCCGGTCGACCACGGCGATGTCCTTGTAGCCGGCGGCGAGCAGGATGCGGGTGACCGCGACGCCGGCGGCACCGGCACCGGAGACGACGATGCGCACCGTGTCGTGGTACTTGCCGGTCAGCTTCATCGCGTTCTCGAGCGCGGCCAGCGTCACCACGGCGGTCCCGTGCTGGTCGTCGTGGAAGACGGGGATGTCGAGGGCCTGCTTGAGCCGCTCCTCGACCTCGAAGCAACGCGGGGCGGAGATGTCCTCGAGGTTGATGCCGCCGAAGCTGGGCGCCAGCCGGATGACCGTCTCGACGATCTCGTCGACGTCGGTGGTGTCCAGGCAGATCGGGATGCCGTCGATCCCGCCGAACTGCTTGAACAGGATCGCCTTGCCCTCCATGACCGGCATGGCGGCCCTCGGGCCGATGTCACCCAGGCCGAGCACGGCGGTGCCGTCGGTGACCACGGCCACCGTGTTCGCGGTCCAGGTGTAGTCGCCGTAGATGCTCGGGTCCTCGGCGATCGCCTCGCACACCTTGGCCACACCCGGGGTGTACGCCAGGGAGAGCTCCTCGCGGCCGTTGAGCGCGACGGTGGAGCTGATCTCCATCTTGCCGCCGACGTGGAGGGCGAAGACGGGGTCGAGCTCGCGGGGCTGGTCGGTGCGAAGCTCGGGCTCCAGCTCGGGCATCGGGTCAAATGCAACCATCAGGTTGGCTCTCTCGTGACATAGGGGAAGCAAGCGTGAGGCTGCTCGACGCTGACCTTGAGTGAGTCCGCGGAGTGGCCGGGGTGAAGCAAGATGTCGGGGGATCTCCCGACCTCATCGTCTCACAGCGTGAGGTGGGATCCCAAGCCGGTGTGGGCTGCGCAACTCCCGCTGCGCCTCAGCGCACACGCCCCGGACGCGGCCACACCCGGGCCCGTACGACGGCCAGCACCGCTCTCTCGGCGACCGGACCGCGGTGCCGCGAGTCCACGCCCTCCGCCGGGTTGTCGCTGAGCAGGTACCACCCCGGTAGGCCGGCCCCGGTGCTCGCGCGGTGGTCCGCTCGCTTGACCGCCAGCGTCCCGTCGGGCAGCCGGGCGAGCACCAGCGCGCCGTCGGCGACGGGTGCTCCGTAGGCGACCAGCAGCCGGTCACCGGGGCGCAACGTGGGGGTCATCGAGCGCCCGCGGACCACCGCGAGACCCCACCGCAGGCTCCGTTGCACGCGGAGTAGTCTCCCAGGTATCGGGTAAAAGGCCCCGAACGCTCCACCGACGTGATCCACCAGAGAGGACCGAGGATGTTCGCGCGACTGTTCGCCCCCACCGTCGAGGTCTCCGCCCACTGCGACCTCCCCTGCGGCGTGTACGACCCCGCCCAGGCCCGCATCGAGGCCGAGTCGATCAAGGCCGTCATCGCCAAGGTCAACGACAGCGACGACCCCGACTTCCGCACCCGCGCGGTGCTGATCAAGGAGCAGCGCTCCGAGCTGGTCAAGCACCACCTCTGGGTGCTGTGGACCGACTACTTCAAGCCCCCGCACTTCGAGAAGTACCCGCAGCTGCACACGCTGGTCAACGAGGCGACCAAGCTCGCCGGCGCGACCGGCACCAAGGGCACGATGGACGCCGACGTGGCCGACCAGCTGCTGGCGAAGATCGACGAGATCGCAGAGATCTTCTGGGAGACCAAGAAGGCCTGAACGAAGTGAGGGCCTTCGACGTCTGGAGTCCGGCTGAGCTTGCGAAGCCGGAACCGACACCGAAGGCCTGAACGAGGTGAATGCCGGTAACGGCATCGACGGGGTCGGACCACTCGGTCCGGCCCCGTTTCACACCCTGGTGCACGAACCCCGTCGAACCCCACGTGTCGGCGACCCGCCGAACGGGTAACAAGGAGCAATGGTGCCTCCCGTCGTCCCGCTCTCTAAGGTGTCAACCATGCGCCCCGACGCCGAGGTACGCCTCCCCGCTGAGACCGTCTACGTCGCCGTGCTCCGGATGGCGGCGTCCGGGATCGCAGCACGACTCGACTTCACCCTCGACGAGGTCGAGGACCTGCGGATGGCCGTCAGCGAGGCGTGCGCACTGGTCCTCGCCGACGCCACGCCGGGCGGCGACCTGACGGCCGGGTTCTTCCTGGGCGAGGGCAGCGTCCGGATCACCGTCTCCGCCGATTCATCGGGCTCGGGCCCGGACCAGGACAGCTTCGCCTGGCAGGTGCTGACCACCACCGCCGACGACGTGGTGTCCGAGAACACCGGGGGGCAGGTGTCGATCTCACTGACCGTCACCTCGGCCACCGCGGGCCCGACTGCCTGACCATGACCGACGACAAGCCCGATCTCCTCGCGAGCCTGCGCGAACGCAGCCGAGAGCTCTTCACCGAGCTGGCCGCTGCGGAGGACCCGCACGCCCGCGAGGTGCGCGACCACCTCATCGAGCTGCACCTGCCGCTGGTCGAGCACTGCGCGCGCCGGTTCCTCCAGCGCGGCGAGCCCTACGACGACCTGGTCCAGGTGGGCACGATCGGCCTGATCAAGGCCGTCGACCGCTTCGACCTCGAGCGCGGCGTGGAGTTCTCGACGTACGCGACCCCGACGATCATCGGCGAGATCAAGCGGCACTTCCGCGACAAGGGCTGGGCGATCCGGGTCCCCCGTCGCCTCCAGGAGCTGCGGATGCAGATCGCCACCGCGACCGGCGAGCTCTCCCAGGAGCTGGGGCGCTCACCCACACCGCGCGAGATCGGCGAGCGCATCGACGCCACGGTCGAGGAGGTGCTCGAGGGCCTGGAGTCCGCGAACGCCTACACCACGATGTCGCTCGACGCGGCGACGAGCGACGAGACCGGGAGCTGGCTCGACACCCTGGGCGAGGACGACGACGCGCTCGAGCACGTGGAGATGCGTGAGTCGCTGCGGCCGCTGATCGCCAGCCTGCCGGCGCGTGAGCAGCAGATCCTGATCCTGCGCTTCTTCAAGCAGCAGACGCAGTCGCAGATCGCCGAGCAGGTCGGGATCTCCCAGATGCACGTCTCCCGGCTGCTGACCCGGACCCTGGAGAAGCTCCGCGGCGAGATCGAGTAGGCCCTCAGCCCTCGTCGTCGAGGGCGGCCAGGGTGGCCGGGTGCAGCATCGCGATCAGTACGGCGACCGCGGGAACCGCCAGCAGCACCGAGATCCCCCAGGTGTCGGGAGCCTTGAAGCTCCACGCCATCCCCAACGAGATCAGCTGGGCGATCAGCACGGGACCGCGAGCCCAGGCCGCCACCCGGCTCAGCCCCCAGGCGCAGGCGACCAGGGCCAAGCCGAACACGACGAAGAACAGCGAGGTCGTCGCGCCCATCACCACGCGCAAGGAGGAGGTGTTCAGGGCCTCCAGCGCGCCCAGGACGGCGATCGCGGTGCCTTCGAGGGCGACCAGGACGCCTGCCACGCGCAGCGGGACCGGCGCCCGGGTCGGGGGGACGCTGGGTGCGTCAGGAGGCTCTGGATCCACGAAATGCAGCGTAACGGGCCGCATCTGCGGCGGATCGTGCGGTCCGGCACGCCGCTGGAACGCCGTTTTGTGACGAACGTGACCAGCGAGGGGTCTTGTGCACGTCTGGCAAAGTTGCAAGCATCGGGTGGTAACTACGCCCAAGTTCGTCTCGTAGTCACACCCCCTTGCCCGGACCCGATCGGCCCGGAGCCAGGACCGACCTAGTGAACGCGTTCACACACCCTCTCGAACAGGAGTTCCTCGCCATGGATTGGCGCCACCGTTCCGCGTGTCTCGACGAAGACCCGGAGCTGTTCTTCCCGATCGGCAACACCGGGCCGGCAATCCTCCAGATCGAGGAGGCCAAGCAGGTGTGCCGGCGGTGCGACGTGCGCGAGCAGTGCCTCGCGTGGGCACTCGAGGCGGGGCAGGACCACGGTGTGTGGGGTGGCCTGAGCGAGGACGAGCGCCGCGCGCTCAAGCGCCGCAACGCCCGCGCACGCGTGCGCACGGCGTGATCTGGGACGCGCCAGCGGACCTGATCGTCGGTCGTCGAGCAGCGAGCTCGGCTGAGGAACGAAGCCGAGACCGAGCGTCTCGAATCGCGAAGGACGGCTGAGCGCCGCTACCGCTCCGGCGGGAACGAGAACTCCACCGACGTGCCCCCGCCGTCCCGCGGCCCGAGGCTGAGCGTTCCTCCGAGCTCGGCGACCAGGGTCCGCACGATGGAGAGCCCCAGGCTCGTGGAGGCCTCCAGGTCGAACCCGTCGGGCAACCCGATGCCGTCGTCCTCGACGCGCACCCGCAACCCGGTGCCGACCTTCTCGGTCAGCACCGAGACCGTCCCGGCACGGTCGCCCGGGTAGCCGTGCTCCATGGCGTTCTGCAGCACCTCGGTCAGCACCATCGCCAGGGGTGTTGCGGCCTCGGAGCTCAACGTGCCGAACGAGCCCTCGCGACGCAGCCGCACCGAGCCCCCGTGCGCGCCGACCTCGTGGACCAGCCCGATGAGCTGGTCGGCGACAGCGTCGAACTCGACCTGCTCCTCGAAGCTCTGGCTCAGGGTCTCGTGCACCACGGCGATCGCGCCGACGCGGCGTACGGCCTCCTCCAGGGCCTCGCGCCCGCTGACCGACTCGATGCGGCGCGCCTGGAGCCGGAGCAGCGCCGCGACGGTCTGCAGGTTGTTCTTCACCCGGTGGTGGATCTCGCGGATGGTGGCGTCCTTGGTCACCAGCTCGCGGTCGCGGCTGCGCAGGTCGGTGACGTCGCGCAGCAGGATCAGCCCGCCGGTCCGCGCGCCGGTGGGGCGCAGCGGGATCGCCCGCAGGATGACGGTGGCGGCGCCGTTGCCCAGCTCGGCGTCGCGCGGCATCCGGGCGCCGAGCACGGCACTGATCGTCTCCTCGTCCGGGCGGTGCGAGGGCGGGATCAGCCCGCGGGTGACCTCGGCCAGGTCCAGGTCGACCAGGTCGGTGGAGAGCCCGAGCTTGCGGTAGACCGAGAGCGCGTTCGGGCTGGCGTAGACGACCTTGCCCGCGGCATCGACGCGGATGAACCCGTCACCCACGCGCGGGGAGTCGGCGTGGTCGGATCGCTGACCGGCGTACGGGAACAGGCCGTGGGCGATCATCTGCGTCAGCTCGCTGGCGGTGGTCAGGTAGGAGAGCTCGAGCCGGCTCGGGGTCCGTACGCCGTGCAGGTTGGTGTTGCGCGCGACCACCGCGATCACCCGGTCGCCACGGCGCACCGGGATGGCCTCGATCCGCACCGGGACGTCGTCGCGCCACTCCGGGTCACCGTCTCGGGCGATCCGGCCCTCGCTCAGCGCAGCGTCGAGCAGCCGGCGCTTGCCGACCTCCACGAAGGTGCCCACCACGTCGTCGACCAGGGCCGTGGGACCTGTCGTCGGACGCATCTGACCGGCCGCCCAGTAGCCGCTGCCGGTGCGGTCCGGGAGCCAGAGGACGAGGTCGGCGAAGGAGAGGTCGGCGATGATCTGCCAGTCCGCCTGGAGCAGCGCCAGCCACGCCACGTCGTCCTCGGCGAGGTCGGTGTGGGAGCTCGCGAGCTCGGGCAACGAGGGCACGGCAACAGCCTAGAGCCCGTGGTTCCGGGGGATTCGCAGGGGCGCCGGGCCCCCGCCAAAGCCGTTTGAGGAGGGAACAGTTCCGGATGCAAGAATGCCGCCATGGCCTCGGGATTCTGGGAACAGGTTGTCGCTGACGGGTTGCGGGTACCTCCGGACCGGTCGTTGGTGGAGATGACCGAGGACCTCACCCGGATGCTCGGCGACATCGATCCCGACATCCGCGACGGCATCGCGTTCCCGACGATGGCGACCTGGATCGACGAGGGCGTCTACGACGACCTGATCGTCGGGCTGGGCGACGGGATGTGCCACGGCCTGGACATCGGGCTGGGTCTGAGCGAGGACGACACCGTCTTCCGGCGCAGCTTCTCGGCCCTGATCCTCACCGAGTGCATCGACCGCAGCACCACGGCCGGGCTGACCGGTCCCGAGGTGATCCTGCGCTGGGGCGACCGGGTGATGGGCTGGCTCTCCCGTGAGCGCGACCTGCGCGGCTTCGTGCCGGGCAAGGGCTGGGCACACGCGATCGCCCACGGGGCCGACGCGCTGGGAGCGCTGGCACGCTCGCCGTACCTCGGGCGCCTGGAGCTCACCGTCATCCTCGACGTGATCGCGGACCGGCTGCTCGTGCCCACCGACGCGTTCTTCGTGTGCGGCGAGGACGACCGCCTGGCCTACGCCACCATGCACCTGCTGCGCCGCAACATCCTGGGCCTCGACGTCCTCGAGCCGTGGGTGGCGAGGCTGGCGGCCGGTGCCTACGGGCGCGGTGATGCCGAGACCAACCCCTTCCGGGTCTCGGGCAACGTCCAGCGCTACCTGCGCAGCCTGCACCTCCAGCTCGCGCTCGCACCGGAGCACCCCGAGGTCCGCACGGACCTGCTGCTGACCCTGATGGCCAGCCTGCGCAGCACCAACCCGGCGTACTTCCCGCCGACGCACGCGCACTGAGCACGCAGACAAGGCGTGGTCCCGCTTGTAACGTGCCCGCATGACTTCTGAGAGCACCGAGAACGCCGCGAGCGAGCAGGCCGTCGAGGCCCACGCCGGCCAGCACGCCGTCGCCGTCGCCCGCGCCCACGGCGTCCAGGCCATGTTCACCCTCTCCGGTGCGCACGTGTTCCCGATGTACGACGGAGCGGTGACCGCCGACCCGCCGATGCGCATCATCGACGTGCGCCACGAGCAGACCGCGGCGTTCGCGGCCGAGGCCACCGGCAAGCTGACCCGCAAGCCGGGACTGGCGGTGCTCACGGCCGGACCGGGCGTGACGAACGGCGTCAGCGCCGTCGCGCAGGCACAGTTCGCCGGTTCGCCGATGGTCGTGATCGGCGGACGGGCGCCGGCCAACCGCTGGGGAACCGGATCACTCCAGGAGCTGGACCAACCGCCGATCCTGGCGCCGGTCTCCAAGCTCGCCACCACCTTGCACACCGCGGGCGAGGTCGCGCCCGGCCTGCACGATGCCTTCACCGTCGCCGGCTCCTCGCACCGCGGTCCGGTCTTCGTCGACGTCCCGATGGACGAGTTCTTCAACACCGCGACCAGCGAGCGGCCGGTCGTCGGCGCGCCCGAGCGCCTCGAGCCGGACCCCTCCGCGCTCGCCTCGATCGCCGCACTGCTGGTCGCCGCGGACCGGCCGGTGCTGGTGCTCGGCACCGACGTCTGGGCCGACGGAGCCGAGGAGGCCGCCCTGCGACTGGTCGAGGGGCTCGGGATCCCGGTGATCACCAACGGCATGGGTCGCGGCGTCATCCCCGGAGGTCACCCCCTGCTGGCGACCAAGGCGCGCGGCCAGGCGCTCGGGACCGCCGACGTGGTCGTGGTGGCCGGCACGCCGCTGGACTTCCGGCTCTCCTACGGCGTCTTCGG
>JBJMIO010000003.1:0-3886 GCA_045806765.1 Marmoricola sp. | reverse complement strand
GGACGTGCACCTGATGGGCACGGTGAAGCCGCTTCGGGCCGCCTGGCCGGTCATGCGCGAGCAGCAGTACGGGCGGGTGGTGGTCACAACCTCGTCCACGGGCCTTTATGGAAATTTCGGCCAGGCCAACTACGGCGCCGCCAAGCTGGGCCTGGTCGGCCTGGTGAACACGCTCGCGATCGAGGGTGGCCGTTCCAACATCCTGGCCAACGCGATCGCTCCGATGGCGGCGACCCGGATGACCGCGGACATCGCTCCGGCCGAGGTCCTCGAGCAGCTCCCCGCTGCGCACGTCTCTCCGGTCGTCGGCTACCTGCAGACCGAGGAGTGCACCGAGAACGGATCGGTCTTCGTCGTCGGTGGCGGCCAGGTCTACCGGGTCGCCCAGTTCCAGAACGCCGGCGCCGTCTTCGCGACGCCCCCCACGATCGAGCAGGTCGCGGACAGCTGGGACCGGATCACCGACATGTCCGAGGCGAAGCCCGGCAAGAACCCCGTCGGCTGACCAAAATCACGCGAGCCGCCCGGTACGCCGCCTCAGAATCCGCCGAGCCGCCCGGTACGCCGCCTCAGAATCCGCCGAGCCGCCCGGTACGCCGTGCGGCTCGGCGTTCTCGGTCCGGCGCCTCGGGCGGGTCGGCGCTCTCCTGACCGGCGCCTCGGGCGGGTCGGCGCTCTCCTGACCGGCGCATCAGGCGGCTCGGCGCTCTCCTGACCGGCGCCTCGGGCGGCTCGGCGAGTGACGAAGCCCGCCCGGGTCTTGGACCGGGCGGGCTCCTGTCATCGTGACACGCGGTGGAAGCTGTGGGAGTGCGTGTCACCCTGGGAGATGCATATTCAGTTGTGAGTTCCGTCAGCGCTTGACGATCTCGCGCCCGATCAGCTCCTTCATGATCTCGGTGGTGCCGCCGTAGATCGTCTGGATGCGGGTGTCGACGTACGCCTTGCCGACGGCGTACTCGGTCATGTACCCGTAGCCGCCGTGCAGCTGCAGGCACCGGTCCACCACGCGCTTCTGCAGCTCGCTGACGTACCACTTGCCCTTGGCTGCCTCGACCGGCGTCAGGGTGCCCGCGTTGTAGGCCAGCGCCGAGCGGTCGACGTACGCCTCGGCGACGTCGATCTCGGTCTCCATCTCGGCGAGCTCGAAGCGGGTGTTCTGGAAGTCCGAGATCGACCTGCCGAAGGCGGACCGCTCGTTGCAGTAGGAGATCGTCCGGTCGAGGATCGCGCGGGAGGTCGCGATGGCCTTCGCGCTGACGCCGAGGCGCTCGCGCGGCAGGTGGCTCATCAGGTACTGCAGCCCGTGGCCCTCCTCGCCGAGCATGTTGGCCGCGGGCACCCGGGCCTGGGAGAAGAAGAGCTCTGCGGTGTCCTGAGCGGGAAGACCGATCTTGTCCAGCTTGCGCCCGCGCTCGAAGCCGGGTGTGTCGCGCTCGACGACGAAGAGCGTGAAGCCGCGGCTGCCGGCCTCCGGATCGGTCCGGGTGGCCAGCACGACCAGGTCGGCCATGATGCCGGAGGAGATGAAGGTCTTGGAGCCGTTGACGACCCAGTCGTCCCCGTCGCGCCGTGCGCTGGTGCGCATGCCCTGGAGGTCGCTGCCGGCGCCCGGCTCGGTCATCGCGAGCGCGCCGATCAGCTCACCGGTAGCGAAGCCGGGCAGCCAGCGCCTTCGCTGCTCCTCATCGGCGATGTCGAGCAGGTAGGCCAGCACCAGGTCGTCCTGGAGGGCGATCGTGAGGCCGAAGGAGAGCGCGTTGATCCGTGAGATCTCCTCGCAAACGACCATCCGGAAGCGGTAGTCCGGCTCGCCCGCACCGCCGTACTCCTCGGGCACGGCGAGCGCGTAGATCCCCGCCTGCGCGGCCTTGGCGAAGACCTCGCGGGGGATCCAGCGGTCCTCGTCCCACTGGTCGGCGTACGGCGCGACCTCGCGCGCGAGGAACTCGCGCACCGTCTCGCGGTAGGCCTCGTGGTCCTCGGTGTAGAGGCCGCGCTCCATCAGAGGCGCTCGATGATCGTGACGTTCGCCTGTCCGCCGCCCTCGCACATCGTCTGCAGGCCGTAGCGGCCGCCGGTGCGCTCGAGCTCGTGGAGCAGCGAGGTCATCAGGCGGGCACCGGTGCAGCCGATCGGGTGACCCAGGGCGATCGCGCCGCCGTTCGGGTTGACCTTGGCGGGGTCGGCGTTGAGCTCGTGGTTCCAGGCCAGCACGACCGGGGCGAAGGCCTCGTTGATCTCGACGACGTCGATGTCCTCGATCGTCAGGCCGACGCGCTTGAGTGCGTGCTGGGTCGCCGGGATCGGCGCCTCCAGCATCATCACCGGGTCCGAGCCGCGCACGCTCATGTGGTGGATCCGCGCGCGCGGCGTCAGGCCGTGCTCCTTGACGGCAGCCTCGCTGGCGACCAGCAGTGCGGCCGAACCGTCGGAGATCTGGCTGGCCACGGCTGCGGTGAGGACTCCGCCGGGGACGAGCGTGTTGAGCCCGGCCATCTTCTCCAGGGTGGTGTCCGCGCGGGGGCCCTCGTCGACGCTGACCCCCTTGTAGGCGGTGATCTCGCGCTCGAAGTGCCCCGCGGCGATGGCGGCCAGGGCGCGCTGGTGGCTCTGGTAGGCCCAGGCCTCGCAGTCCTCGCGGGTCAGCTTCCAGTGCTCGGCCATCATCTCGGCCCCGCGGAACTGGGAGACCTCCTCCTCGCCGTACCGGGCCGCCCAGCCCTCGCTCCCGGTCCACGGGTCGACCGAGCCGTAGGGCTCGCCGGCGGCGAAGGCGGAGAGGATCGGGAACTGGCTCATCTTCTGCACGCCGCCGGCGACGATGAGGTCGGCGGTGCCGCTCATCACGGCCTGCGCGGCGAAGTGGACGGCCTGCTGGGCCGAGCCGCACTGGCGGTCCAGGGTCACGCCAGGCACGTTCTCGGGAAGGCCCGCGGCGAGGGCCGCCGTCCGGGCGATGTCGCCGGCCTGGGCGCCGATGTTGTCGAGGCAGCCGAGGATCACGTCGTCGATGAGGGCGGGGTCGAAGTCGTTGCGCTCGACGACCGCCTTGATCGTGTGCGCGGCGAAGTCGGCGGGGTGGACGTCGGCGAATCCGCCGTTGCGACGTCCGACGGCAGTACGGGCTGCGTCGACGATGTAGGCCTCGGCCATGGTGGTTCCTCTCTGAGAAGCGTGTCTCCAAAATCTAACATAGATTCGAAAGAGAGGGAAAGACGTCGATCAGGCGACGAACAGTGCACCGTGCACGATCGCGGCGGCCGCATCGACGACGTCGTCGATCGGCGTAGTCGGCGTGCGCCACTCGGCAGCCCAGTTCAGCGCGCCGAGCACGAGCATGCGCGCGATCGAGAGGTCCAGGCCGGGCTGCAGGTCGCCGGCTTCCTCGGCCTCGGCGAGCAGTGCGCGCCAGACGTCGTGGTACGCCGTGATCTCGCCCTCGATGTCCGCGCGGATCTGCGGCGGCACGTGACCGGCCGTGCGGACGACGGCGTTCGCGAATGCCGAGAGCTCGAGCTCGACGCGCAGGTGGGCCTCGACGGCGCTGAGGATCCGGTCCTGCGCGGTGGTCTCGGGCGGCAGGAGGTCGAGTGCTGCGAGCACGTGCTCACGCACCAGCACCTGACCCTCGCGCAGGGCGGCTGTGATCAGCGCGTCCCGACCAGCGAAGTGGTAGTAGATGGCGGGTGCCTTGAGGTCGGCGGCAGCGGCGATCTCGCCCAGCCGCGCTTCGGTGTAGCCGCGCCGGCTGAGGATGACCGCTGCGGCGTGCAGCAACCGCTGCCGCGTGCCTTCGCCGATTCCGGTCTCCGCCTCCTCCGTGGTCACCGCGTTCGTCGGCGTGCTCATGGCATCGTGTAGCCGCCGCTGACCGAGAAGAGCT
>JBJMIO010000002.1:0-18264 GCA_045806765.1 Marmoricola sp. | reverse complement strand
GGCCTGCTGATGGCGAACCACCCCGAGTTCGTGCCGCTGAAGTTCGCGATCGCCCGCACCGGCGCGATCGCGATCCCCTTCAACTACCTCTACCGGACCGAGGAGCTCGGCTACGTGCTCGAGCAGTCCGGGTGCTCCGTCCTGATCACGATGACGAGCTTCCTCGACCTCGACTACCTCGCCATGCTCGACGAGGTCGCGCCCCCGGGCCTGCGGCACGTGATCCAGCTGGGCAAGGACGCCCCCGTGCGTGAGGGCGCACTAGACGTCGCGGGCCTCGCCGCCCTGGGCGATGCGAACCCGGGCGCCGCCGGCGCAGCGGACCACCGGCCCACCGACGTCGGCGACATGCTCTACACCTCGGGCAGCACCGGGTCCCCCAAGGGCGTGCTGGTGACCCACGACGCCGTCCTGCGCACGGCGTACGCCTCCGCGCTGACCCGGGCCTACGACGACGGACGGCGGGTGCTCTTCTCGCTGCCCTGCTACCACATGTTCGGGTACGTCGAAGGGCTGCTCAGCGTCATGTACGTCGGCGGCGCGGTGATCCCGCAGACGACGTTCTCCGCCGCCGGTTACCTCGCCGGCATCGAGCGCCACCGGGCTCACGACATCCTGTGCGTGCCGACGATGGCGGTCGCGCTGGTCGAGAGCCCGGAGCGGCACACCGCAGACCTCAGCAGCCTGGAGGCCATCCTCTGCGGTTCCGCTCCGGCTCCTGTCTGGCTCTGGGAGCAGGTCGAGAAGGACTTCGGGGTCAGCGAGATCGTCACCGGCTACGGCATGACCGAGTGCGGTGGGGCGATGACACTCACGCTCCCCGAGGACCCGCTCGACCTGACCAGCACCACCGTCGGGCGCCCCAAGCTCGCGGGCTCCGCGGGCGTGCCGGGCACCGACGCCCTGGTCGTCTACGCCACGGCCGACCCCGAGACCGGGGAAGAGCTCGCGGCAGGTGAGATCGGAGAGCTCTTCTCCGTCGGGCCGACCACGATGCTCGGCTTCCACGCCAAGCCCGAGGAGACCGCGCTCGCACTTCGTCCGTCTCCGGGTGGCGACCGGCTGTACTCCGGCGACCTCGGCCGGGTCCGGCCCGACGGCTACCTCGAGCTGACCGGACGCAGCAAGGAGCTCTACAAGAGCGGCGGAGAGCTGGTGATGCCCAAGGAGATCGAGGAGGTGCTCTCCGCACTGCCCGAGGTCAGCCAGGTCTACGCCATCGGGCTGGTCGACGAGCGCTGGGGCGAGATCGGCTGCGTCGTGGTCGTCCGGTCGCCCGAGGGAGCCGACCTCGACGAGGAGACCGTCCTCGCGCACTGCAAGGAGCACCTCGCACGGTTCAAGGTGCCCCGCCGCGTGGTCTTCCTCGAGCCTCACGAGCTGCCCACCACCCCGACCGGCAAGGTGCAGAAGTTCAAGCTGGTCGAGATCGCCACCGACACGAGAGGTGCCATGACATGACCGCCGTCCTGCCCGACACGGGGATCGACCTCGACGCCCTGATCCACCCCGACAAGGTGCACGGGTCGCTCTACACCGACCGCTCGATCTTCGCCCGCGAGCTCGCGAAGATCTGGTACGCCACCTGGGTCTTCGTCGGCCACGAGAGCGAGGTGCCCGAACCGAACGACTACGTCCGCAAGCGCCTCGGTCTCCAGGACGTCGTGATGACCCGCGACAAGGACGGCGAGGTGCACCTGCTGCTGAACCGGTGCGCCCACCGCGGCAACCAGGTCTGCGACGACGACAAGGGCAACTCCAGCTCGTTCCGCTGCCCGTACCACGGCTGGACCTACCGCAACACCGGCGAGCTGCTCGGCTACCCCTACAACCAGGGGTACGGCGGCAAGAACAAGCTCGATCTCGGCATGGGCAAGGTCCCGCGGGTCGCCTCCTACCGGGGCTTCGTCTTCGGCAGCTTCGCCACCGACGGCCCCTCGCTCGTCGAGCACCTCGGAGCCGCCGCCGGCGAGATCGACCGGCTGGCCGGGCTCTCGCCGGAGGGCAAGGTCGAGCTGACCGCAGGCTGGCTGCAGCACAAGACGAAGGCCAACTGGAAGCTGCTCGCGGAGAACGAGACCGACGGCTACCACCCGCAGTTCGTGCACGGCTCGATCTTCGGCGTCACCGGTAGCCCGATCGGCGCTCTCTACAGCGACTCCTCGACCGCGGTCACCCGCAACCTCGGGGGCGGCCACTCCGAGAACGACCTGCGCCCGGAGTTCCGCAAGTTCGCCGAGCCGATGCGCTGGTTCGGCACCACCGAGGACCGCGTCCCCGACTACGTCGCCGCGATGCGCGCCACGCACGGCGACGACGCCGAGCGCCTCATGATCGAGGGCGCGCCGCACGTGATGATCTTCCCGAACCTGTTCATCGCCGAGATCCAGGTCTTCAACATCCAGCCGGTCGCGGTCGGGGAGTGCATCCAGTACTCGACCGCGGTCCAGCTCGCCGGCGCCGAGGAGCTCAACAAGCGGATGATCAGCCAGTCCATCGGCTCGGTCGGGCCCGCCGGGATGCTGCTGGCCGACGACACCGAGATGTACGAGCGCAACCAGCGCGGTGTGGAGACGCTGAGACCCGAGTGGCTCGACGTACGCCGCGGGCTGCAGCGCGAGCGGACGGATGAGAACGGGTTCACGATCGGTACCGCCACCGACGAGACCGGCATGCGCGGCTTCTGGTCGCACTACAAGTCCCTGATGGAGGCCTGAGCGATGACCGCCACGATCGAGACGACCGACCTGCTGCCGGTCCCTGACGGCTGGGACCCGCGCGAGGTCGAGCAGTTCTGCTTCCGCGAGGCCCGGCACGCGGACGAGAACGACTACGACGCGTGGGAGGCGTTGTGGACCGACGACGCGCTCTACTGGGTGCCGGCGGGCGGAGCGGACATCGACCCGGTCAACCAGGTCTCGGTCATCTACGACAACCGCAACCGGATCGCGACCCGGATGAAGCAGGTCCGCACAGGCAAGCGCTACGCCCAGGCGCCGCCGTCCAACCTCCGCCGGATCCTCGGCAACGTCGAGCTGCTCGGCGGACGCGTCAACGCCGCGGGCGAGGTGGACCTCGAGGTCGGTGCGAACTTCCTCGCCTTCGAGTCGCGGCAGCGCGGCAACGAGCTCTGGGGCGGGCGTACGACGTACAGGATCCGGCGCGTGGACGGCGAGATCCGGCTGGCCTACAAGAAGGTCGTCCTGGTCGACAACGACAAGGCGATCCCGACGCTCGCCTTCCTGGTCTGAGGGGAGTCCTGGAATGAGTCGGAACGACATCCCGGTCGGCCTGGTGGAGAACGAGTTCGCCTCGGTCTCGCTGACCATCGACGGCGAGGGCAACTCCGCGCGGCTGCGGATCACCGACCTGCGCACCGAGGTGGTCCGATTCCTCGACCCGCTCCAGCTCGAGGCGCTCGCGCACCTGGGTGACGACCGGCTCGAGCAGCTGCTGGATCCCTCGGCGGACCGCTGGTGCCATGAGGACTGACATCGCCGCCGCACCGATCGATCTCACCCGGTTCATCGAGCCGGGCGACCTGGTCGTCTGGGGTCAGGCGTGCAGCGAGCCGCGCACCCTGACCGAGCAGCTCGTCGCGCAGGCGTCGCGGATCGGTCACCTGCGCTGCTTCGTCGGCATCCCCGCCGACTCGGCCGTCACCGCCGACTCCGTCGCCGATGTCCCCGAGCTCGAGGTGCTCTCGTACTGCGGCGCAGGCTCGAACGCAGCGCTCCACGACGCCGGCCGGCTCCAGGTCGTGCCCGCCCACTACTCCGACCTGCCCGAGATGCTCACCTCCGGTTCTCTGCGCGCCGACGTCGTCCTCGTGCAGGTCTCACCGCCGGACGAGACCGGCAGGCACAGCCTCGGACTCGGTGACGACTACTTCTCCGCCGCCATCGGTACGGCGCGCACGGTGATCGCCGAGGTCAACGACCAGGTGCCGTTCACCTACGGCGCCCGCACCCTGATGGCGCACCACTGCGACGCGATGATCCACACCTCGCGCCCACCGGCCACGATGCCGACCCCGCTGGTCAGCGACCAGACGACGGCCGTGGCGCGGCAGGTCGCCGGGTTGGTGCAGGACGGCTCGACGCTGCAGTTCGGGATCGGCGCACTGCCCGAGGCGGTCCTCGACCAGCTCGGCCAGCACCGGCACCTGGGCATCCACTCCGGGATCATCAACGACGCCGCGCTGCGGCTGATCGAGTCCGGCGTGGCCACGGGGGAGCGCAAGACGCTCGACCGCCGGGTCGCGATCGGTGGGCTGCTCGGCGGCACCGAGTCGTTGTTCCGCTTCGCCCACCGCAACCCGCGCCTCGAGCTGCGCAGCACGGCGTACACGCACGACCCCGAGGTACTCGGCCGGTCGCACCAGCTCGTGGCGATCAATGCCGCGCTCGAGGTCGACCTCACCGGGCAGGTCAACGCCGAGGTCGCCGCCGGCCGGTACGTCGGGGCGATCGGTGGTGCCGTCGACTTCCTGCGCGGAGCGGCCCGCTCCCGCGGCGGGATCCCGGTCGTGGCCCTGCCTTCGACGCTGCTGCGTTCAGGGCGGGAGAGCGCCTCGCGGATCGTCGCGAACCTCTCGGGCCCCGTCTCGACACCGAGGTCCGAGGACATCGTCGTCGTCACCGAGCACGGGGTCGCCGACCTGCGGGGGCTGGCGCTGGAGAAGCGCGTCGAACGGATGATCGCGATCGCCGACCCGGCGTACCGCGACGAGCTGGGCGGGGCCGCCGAGCGCGCCGTCGCCCACGGCTGACTCTCTCGAGAGCAAGGAGCAGACCATGCGTCGTGTCGCGATCGTCGACCCGCTGCGGACCGCCGTCGGCGGGTTCGGCGGCAGCCTGCTGCCGGTGAAGGCCGAGGACCTGGCCGCGGAGGTCGTCAAGGCTCTCGTCGATCGTTCGGGCATCGACCCCGAGCGCATCGAGGACGTGGCGTTCGCGCAGTCCTACTCCAACTCCGAGGCGCCCTGCATCGGTCGTTGGGCGGCGTTGCACGCGGGCCTGCCGATCACGGTCCCCGGCTACCAGGTCGACCGGCGTTGCGGCGGGGGTCTGCAGGCGGTCATCAACGCGGCGATGACCGTGCAGACCGGTGCCGCCGACGTGGTGATCGCCGGAGGCGTGGAGTCGATGAGCAACATCGAGCACTACACGACCACCGCGCGGTGGGGGTCGCGCGCTGGCAACCAGACGCTCTACGACCGTCTCGACCGGGGCCGGGAGCGCTCCCAGCCCGAGCACCGGTTCGGCCGGATCAGCGGCATGATCGAGACGGCCGAGAACCTGGCCCGTGACTTCGGGATCAGCCGCGAGGAGGCGGACGCGTTCGCCGTGCGCAGCCACCAGCGGGCCGCTGCGGCGTGGGAGTCCGGCGTCTTCACCGACGAGGTCGTCCCGGTCCAGGTGCCGCAGCGCAAGGGCGACCCGGTCGTCTTCGACCGCGACGAGGGCATCCGACCGGGCACCTCGATGGACACGCTCGCGAGCCTGCGGACCGTGTCGAAGGACGGCACCGTCACCGCAGGCAACGCGGCGCAGCAGAACGACGCCGCAGCGGCCTGCCTGGTCGTGGCCGAGGACAAGCTCGAGGAGCTCGGCCTCGAACCGATGGCCTGGTTCGAGGGCTGGGCGGCCGTGGGCTGCGAGCCCGCCACCATGGGCCTCGGCCCGGTCGGGGCCGTGCAGAAGCTCTTCGCCCGCACGGGGGTCGGGTTCGACGACCTCGACCTGATCGAGGTCAACGAGGCGTTCGCGGTGCAGGTCCTCGCCGTCCTGTCGGGCTGGGGCGTGAAGCTCGAGGAGGTCGACAGCCGGCTCAACGTGAACGGCTCCGGCATCTCGCTCGGCCACCCGATCGGCGCGACCGGCGTACGGATCCTGACCACGATGCTCCACGAGCTGCGGCGGCGCGGTGCCGGGTCGGGTGGCGGCGGCCTCGCCCTGGAGACGATGTGCGTCGGGGGCGGCCAGGGCGTCGCGGCGCTGTTCCGGGGCGTGGGGGCCCAGTGAAAGGCGTCGTGCAGCTGCTCGCCTACGCGACCTACCTCCCGGCGTACCGCGTCGAGGGGCTGAAGGGCCGGATCGCGGCCTCGTTCGACGAGGACAGCACCACGATGGCGGTCGCCGCGGCACTGGCGACCGGGCGGACCGGTGCCCCGGCGCCGACCCTCCTGCTCGCGACCTCGTCCCCGGCGTACCTCGACAAGACCAATGCCGCCGCCGTGCACGCCGCCCTCGGCCTCCCCCGGGAGACCTTCGCGGCCGACCTGATCGGCACCGCGCGCTCGAGCATGGCGGCACTGCGCCAGGCGAGCACCGAGGGCGGCTGGGCGCTGATGGCCGACGTCCGCGTGGGCCGCCCGGGCTCGGCTGACGAGAAGGGCGCCGACGGTGCCGCCGCGTTCCTGTTCGGGGAGGAGGACGGGATCGCGGAGGTCCTGGCCAAGGTCTCGCTCACCGAGGAGTTCCTGGACCGCTGGCGCGAACCCACGAGCACCGTCGGGCAGCAGTGGGAGGAGCGCTTCGGGGCGACCCGCTACGCGCCGCTCGTGAAGGCGGCCACCACACGGGTCCTCGAGCAGGCCGGCCTCGACGGCATCGACCACCTGGTCGTGACGTCGCCGAACAGCGGGACGCGCAAGGCGAACCCCGGCAGCCCGGTCGGGTTCCTCGGGTCGGCCGACCCGGGGTTCGCGTTGGCCAGTGCCCTGGACAAGGCCGCTCCCGGGGAGACGATCCTGCTGGTCTCGGCGACCGACGGTTGCGACGCCCTGCTGCTCGAAGCACTGCCGGCCCTGGCCGACCGACGCCAGGCGGTCCCGCTCGCCGAGCAGCTCGAGGGCGGCACCACCGTGCCGTACCTGACCTACCTCGCCTGGCGCGGCCTGGTCGAGCGCGAGCTGCCGCGGCGACCCGAGCCCGACCGGCCGGCCGGCCCGCCCTCCGCGCGCGGGACGGGCTGGAAGTTCGGGTTCACCGGATCCCGCTGCACCGCGTGCGGGTTCGTGCACCTGCCCCCGCTCCGGGTCTGCCGCGGCTGCGGTGCCCAGGACGCGATGGAGCCGGTGCGCGGCGCCGGCCTGAAGGGCCACGTCGCGACGTACACCGTGGACCGGCTGGCCTTCTCGCCCTCACCCCCGGTCGTCGACGTCGTCGTCGACTTCGACGGCGGTGGGCGCTGCTCGGTCGAGGTCGCCGACGCCCGGCCCGAGGACCTCGAGGTCGGCAGCCCGGTCGAGCTCACCTTCCGCCGGTTGTTCACCGCCGGGGGAGTGCACAACTACTTCTGGAAGGCACGCCAGACCAAGGAGCAGGCGCATGGGTAGCAGCGGCATCCTCGACAAGGTCGCGATCGTCGGGATGGGGTGCACCCGGTTCGGCGAGCTCTGGGACTCCTCCTCCGACGACCTGCTCCTCGACGCCGTCGCCGAGGCGGTGACCAGCGCGGGGGTCTGCGTCCCCGACATCGACGCCTACTGGCTCGGCACGTTGGGCTCCGGCCAGTCCGGCCTCACCCTGAGCCGCCCGCTCGGCCTCGACTACAAGCCCGTCACCCGGGTGGAGAACTACTGCGCCACGGGATCCGAGGCCTTCCGCAACGCCTGCTACGCGGTGGCCTCGGGTGCTTACGACCGGGTGATGGCGGTCGGGGTCGAGAAGCTCAAGGACTCCGGCTTCTCCGGCCTCCTGCGCGCCGACCCGCCCGCGGACGGCACCGCGAGCGAGCTCTCGCTGACCGCTCCGGCGGCGTTCTCGCTGCTGGACCCGGCGTACTGCTCGAAGTACGGCGTCGACCCGGCCGAGATGCGGGCCGCGATGACGCACGTCGCCTGGAAGAACCACGTCAACGGCGCCCGCAACCCCAAGGCGCAGTTCCGCGCCGAGGTCTCGCGGGAGAAGATCGACGCCGCTCCCCGCGTGGCGGGCCGGCTCGGGGTCTTCGACTGCTCCGGGGTCTCCGACGGCGCCGCCGCCGCGATGATCGTGCGCGCGGAGGACGCCTACGACTACACCGACCGGCCGGTCTTCGTGAAGGCACTGGCCCTCGCCGCCGGCCCGATGCGCGGCGGTCTCGACCCGGCGTACGACTTCACCTCGTTCCCGGAGGTGATCGCCTCGGCCCGCGACGCCTACGCGCAGGCGGGTCTCACCGACCCCCGCACCCAGCTCTCGCTGGCCGAGGTCCACGACTGCTTCACCCCTACCGAGATCGTGCTGATGGAGGACCTCGGGTTCACCGAGGCCGGGCGGTCCTGGAAGGACGTGCTCGCCGGCGACTTCGACGCCGACGGACGGCTGCCGGTCAACGTCGACGGGGGCCTGAAGTCGTTCGGGCACCCGGTCGGCGCCAGCGGTCTGCGGATGCTCTACGAGGCCTGGCTCCAGCTGCGCGGTGACGCCGGGGAGCGTCAGCTGGCCGATCCGCGCACCGCCCTGACGCACAACCTCGGCGGTCGCCCGGGCGGCTGTGTGTCGTTCGTCTCCGTGGTCGGCAACGAAGTAGGGCGGCTGGGCCGTTGACGTCATTCTTTTTTAATATAGAATAAGCACATGTCTGGATCCGGCCTGAAAGACACGTCCCTGAATCGACCCGTGCTCGCCGACGCGACGCGTCTGGCGACCCGTCTGTACGCCGCGCTCGCGGCGGGAGACGCTGACGCGCTGGGCGAGGTGCTCGCCCCCGACTTCGTGGGCAGGGCAGCCGACGGCCTGGTCGTCGCAGCGACCGGTGAGCAGCACGGTCCGGAGTCGATGCGCGAGGGCGTCTGGTGGCAGATCGGCCGCGCCTTCGCCGTCGTCGCCGAGCCGAGCGAGTTCCACCTCCTCGATGACGGCCGGCTCTACGTCGCCGGCCGGTACGTCGGCTCCGCGCGCCGCTCGAAGGCGCCCCTGGACGCGGCCTTCGTGCACGTGATCACCGTGCACGGAGGCCGGATCACCCGGCTCGAGCAGCTCACCGACACCCACCTGTGGACTGAGGCGCTCGGGCCCGCCGGGCGCCTGGAGAAGGTGGACTACCGGGTCCGTGACGGCATCGCCCACGTGACGCTGAACCGGCCCGGGCAGCGCAACGCGATCGATCTCCAGGTGGCCGAGGAGACGCTCGCGGTCGCCCGGATGATCGAGGCGGACCGGTCCGTGCGCGCCGTGCTGATCTCCGGAGCGGGCGCCGACCTGACCGTGGGCGGTGACATCGAGTACTTCACGAGCAACGCCGAGCCGGGCGCCTACGGTGACCTCTTCTCCCGGATGACCGGCCCGTTCCACGAAGCCTTCCGGATCCTCGAGCGCATCGACGCACCGATCGTCACCGCGGCTCAGGGCAGCATCGCCGGGGGAGGTCTCGGTTACGTCTTCACCGCTGACCTCGTCGTCGCCGCCGAGGACGCGAAGTTCGTCACGGCGTTCGCCGGGATCGGTCTGTCCGGGGACGGAGGCGGCACCTGGCACCTGCCGAGGATCCTCGGCCCGCGCAAGGCGATGGAGCTCTACCTGCTCAACCGCCCGGTCACCGCCGCCGAGGCGCTCGACCTGGGTCTGGTCAACGAGGTCGTGCCGGCCGACGAGGTCCAGGCCCGCGCGCTCGCGCTCGCCACCCGGCTGGCAGCTGGTCCGACCGTCGGCTACGGCCACATGCGCCGCTTGCTGCGCGGGTCGTGGGACCAGACGCTCTCCCAGCAGCTGTACGCCGAGACGGAGGCGGTCGCGGCCGCTGGGGACACCAAGGACGCCGCCGCGGGGATCGCGGCCTTCGTCGCGAAGACCAAGCCAACTTTCGAAGGAAGCTGACCCATGCCAGGACTGGTCCAGGACAACGACGAGCACGCGGCGATCCGTGAGTCGGTCGCGAAGATCGCCGACCGCTACGGCTCGGCGTACTTCCTCGAGCGCGGGCGTGCTGCGAACCCGGCCGACGGCCACATCGACGAGCTCTGGGCCGAGCTCGGCGCGGCCGGGCTGCTCGGTGTGCACCTCCCCGAGGAGTACGGCGGGGGCGGGGGCGGGATGGCGGACGCGGTCGTGGTCGTCGAGGAGCTCGCCGCGCACGGGATGCCGATGCTCATCTGGGTCATCTCCCCGGCGATCGTCGGTAGCATCCTCGCGGCGCACGCCTCGCCGGCGATGAAGGAGGACTGGCTCCCGGGCATCGCCGACGGGTCGCGCAAGATCGCCTTCGGCCTCACCGAGCCGGATGCCGGCTCCAACAGTCACCAGGTCTCCACGACCGCCCGCCAGGACACCACGTCTGATCACGGGGGCGGTTGGGTGATCAGCGGGCAGAAGTACTACATCTCTGCGGTCGACCAGTGCGAGGCGGTACTGATCATCGCCCGCGACGGCGACCTCTCCACCCCGGAGAAGAGCCGGCTCTCGATGTTCGTCGTCCCGACCGACGCCCCGGGGCTGAGCATCCAGCAGATCGAGACCAGCATCGTCTCGCCCGACAAGCAGTTCACGGTCTTCCTCGACGAGGTCCGGGTCGGCCCCGATGCGCTCGTCGGCCAGGCGGGCCACGGACTCCGCCAGGTCTTCGACGGGCTCAACCCCGAGCGGATCCTCGTCGGCGCGATCTGTGGTGGCGTCGGGCGCTACGCGATCGAGAAGGCTGCCGCGTACGCGAAGGACCGCCAGGTCTGGTCGACACCGATCGGCGCTCACCAGGGCGTAGCGCACCCCATCGCCCAGGCGCACATGGAGGTCGAGGTCAGCCGGCTCGCGACGATGCACAGCGCGCGGGAGTTCGACTCCGGCAGCCAGGGCACTGCCGAAGCCGCGAACATCGCCAAGTTCGTCGCCTCCGAAGCAGCCCTCAAGGCGCTCGACCAGGCGATCCAGACCCACGGCGGCAACGGTCTATCGAAGGAGTACGGCCTCTCCGAGCTGTGGTTCGTCACCCGCTTGATGCGCACCGCTCCGGTGAGCCGCGAGATGGTCCTCAACTTCGTCGCGCAGACCTCGCTCGGTCTGCCGCGCTCCTACTGAGCCTCACCAGAGAAGGAATCCCATGATCGAGAACACCCCCATCGAACCGGCCTACGACGCCGTCGTCATCGGTGCCGGTGCCGGCGGACTCTTCGCCGCCGCCCGGCTCTCGCACGCCGGGATGAAGACCCTGGTCGTGGAGTCGCTCGACAAGGTCGGCGGCCGCGCGTCGACGACCGAGATCGACGGTTTCAAGGTCAACGACGGCGCGATCGTCATCGAGGTCGGCGGCATCACCCAGGCCACCTGCGAAGAGGTCGGCGCCAAGTTCGAGATCCGCGAGCCGAGCCCGCCGATCCTGTACCGGATCGGCGGCAAGGACGTCGACGTGACCGGGGGAGGGTGGGGCTTCCTGCTCGGCAAGCTGACCCGCCAGGGAGCCAAGCTGGTCACCGGCATCGGGGCGGCCCGCAACGACTCCGGACTGCCCGAGGACGAGATCTCCACGGCGGACTGGGTCCGGAAGTACACCAAGAACGAGGGCGTCCACGGCATCTTCCGCAACATGTGCGCCTCGGTCTTCGCAGTCAGCAGCGAGGAGCTGCCGGCGCGGGTGTTCCTGACCTACTTCACCCGCAAGAGCGCCTTCAAGCGCTTCGGCTTCCACCCCGAGGGCACCGTCGGTCTCTGGCGTGCCCTCGCCGAGGCGATCGAGGCCGACGCAGGCACGATCGTCCTGGGCACCACGGCCACCGCGATCCGGACCAGTGACGGAGCGGTCACCGGGGTGAGGCTCGAGCGCGACGGGGAGAGCGTCGAGGTCGCGACGCCGGTCGTGGTCAGCGACGTCGGCCCGTGGGCGACCGGCGACCTGGCCGGCTACGCGGTCGATGCGGCGTACCGGCCGTGCTCGATGATCACGGTCAACTTCGCCAGCCGGAAGCGATTGATCGAGGCGCCGGGCATGCTCAGCTTCGCGAAGTCGCGGCGCTTGGCCTACATCGCCAACTACACCGACATCTGCCCCGAGATGAGCCCCGAGGGCTGGAACCTGTACGTCGGCACCGCCGTCCCGGAGCCCGCGATCGGCGACTTCGACGAGGCCGCGGAGACCGAGGTGCTGCTCGACGACCTGCGCGAGCAGATCCCCGGTTTCGACGACGACGCCCGGATCCTCTCGGTCGTCACGACCCGGGACGGCTGGCCGCCGCAGCGCGCGGTCGCCGGTTACGACCTGCCGCACGA
The DNA here is from genome assembly GCA_045806765.1 of Marmoricola sp. Taxonomy (GTDB): domain Bacteria; phylum Actinomycetota; class Actinomycetes; order Propionibacteriales; family Nocardioidaceae; genus Marmoricola. The sequence goes on along the minus strand of JBJMIO010000002.1, from coordinate 6,079 downwards.
CACCCCGGTCGCGGGCCTGTGGAACGTGGGGGACGCGGTCAAGGAGTACGCCAACGGTGGCACCACGGCGTGCGCGGAGACCGCTGAGATCGTGGTCCGCAAGATCCTCGAATCGCAATTCAAAAAGTGACGCCGGATCCATTGACTCTGCTTCCAACATAAGTAGACTTATGCTCTCACCACCGAATCACGAGAGAGGTGCCGGTCATGAAGGTCCTGGTCGATTTCGGCAAGTGCACGGGACTCGGAATCTGCGAGTCGCTGGCCCCTGACTTCTTCGAGGTCAACGACAACGGCGACCTGGTGCTCCTCAAGGAGGACATCACCGACGACGAGCTCCAGGCCGTGGAGGAAGCCGTCTCCGGCTGCCCCACCGAAGCCCTGCGCATCGAGCACTGAGGCTCCGATGACCCACCTCGTCGTCGTCGGCGCGTCCCTGGCTGGTCTGCGCGCGGTCGAGGCCGCCCGCAAGGCCGGTCACGAGGGACCGATCACGCTGATCGGTGCCGAGGTGCACGTGCCCTACGACCGTCCGCCGTTGTCCAAGGACTTCCTGGCGGCCACCGACGACGGCGGCGAGCCGGAGCGCCCGTACTTCCGCGAGGCCGAGTACCTCACTGACGAGCTGGGGGTGGAGCTCGTGCTCGGCGCCCCGGCCACCAGCCTCGACACCGAGGCGCGGATCGTCCACGTGGGCGACCGCGCGGTGTCCTACGACGCGCTGGTGATCGCCACGGGCGCGGACGCGCGCGTGATCCCCGGATCGACCCACCTCGCCGGCGTGCACGCCGTCCGTAGCCTCGACGACTCGGTCGCGGTCCGCGCAGCGCTGGAGGCCGGCGCGCGCACCGTCGTGATCGGCGCCGGCTTCATCGGCTCCGAGGTCGCCTCGTCGGCCAAGAAGCGCGGCGTCGACGTCACCGTCGTCGAAGCGCTCCCGACCCCGCTGGTGCGCGCGACCGGCACTGAGATGGGCCACGCGATCGCCTCGCTGCACGCGCGCAACGGCACCACGCTCCTGTGCGGGAACGGCGTCGCCGCCATCGAGGGGACCGACCGTGTCGAGCGCGTCGTCCTCGACGACGGCACGGTCCTGCCCGCCGACCTCGTCATCGTCGGGATCGGTGTCTCGCCGAACGTGGGCTGGCTCGAGGGCTCGGGCCTGAGGATCGAGAACGGCATCGTCTGCGACGAGAACCTCTTCACCGGTGTCCCCGGCGTGTACGCCGCCGGCGACGTCGCGAGCTGGCACAACGCCACCCTGGACCGGCGTCAGCGGATGGAGAACTGGACCGCGGCAGCCGAGCAGGGAGCTGCTGCCGCCCGCAACGCGCTGGACCCCGAGAACGCCAAGCCGTACGGGACCGTGCCGTACTTCTGGTCCGACTGGTACGACGTCCGCATCCAGTTCGTCGGGGCGCCCGAGGCTGACGAGGTGCGCCTCGTCGAGGGTGACGTGGACCAGGGTGGCCGCTGGGTCGCGCTGTACCGCGAGGGCGAAAGACTCATCGGGGCGCTCACCGTCAACGGCCAGACCGAGATCATGAAGTACCGGGTGATGATCTCCAAGGGCGCGACCTGGGACGAGGCTCTCGAGCACGCTGCCAAGCGCGCGGAGCTGCACGCCGAGAAGCTGGCCGCCGCGAGCGCCTAGCCGACCGGGCCCGTTCCGCACGTCGAGTGGCCCGTTCGACCTTCCCCGCGCGCCCTGCCGGTGCTAGAAGGGACCATGCCGATCCTCGAGAGCAAGGTCGCGATCGTCACCGGGGCCGCGAAGGGTGTCGGCGCCGGTATCGCCGCTGCCCTCGGTGCCGAGGGTGCCCGGGTCGCCGTGGTCGACGTGCGGGAGCGGCAGTCGCGCGAGGTCGCCGAGGCGATCGTCGCCGCCGGCGGTGAGGCGGCCGCGTTCGTCTGCGACATCACCGACACCGCCCGGGTCGAGGCCACCGTCGCCGAGGTCGTGGACCGGTGGGGGACCGTCGACGTCCTGGTCAACAACGCGATGACGTCCTCCTTCGCCGTGCCGTTCGAGGAGATCACCGACGAGCAGGTCGACGAGGCCCACCGGGCAGGCCCGCGCGCCACGATCGCCTTCATGCGCACCTGCTTCCCCTACCTGCGCGACGGCGGCCGCGTGATCAACCTGCGCTCCGGAGCCGAGGTGCAGGGCCTGGACGGGTTCGGCGCCTACATCACCGCGAAGGCCGGGATCGGCGGACTGACCCGGGCGGCTGCCAAGGAGTGGGGACGTCACGGCATCACGGTCAACGCGATCGCGCCGTACGTGCTCAGCGACTCGGCGGCGGTCTACCTGTCCTCGACGCCCGAGGAGGAGGCCCGGCTCAAGGCACAGCTCGCGATCCCGCGCTTCGGCGATGCCGAGGGCGACATCGGCCGGGTGGCGGTCTTCCTGGCCGGACCGGACAGCGCCTACGTCACGGGCTGCACGATCAACGCCAACGGAGGCGTGACGCTGTTCGCCTGATGCGGCGGGTCAGCGCTTCTTCGCGGCTCTCGGCTTCGCACCGGCGGGAGCCAGGCCCTGCCGCACGAAGCTCTGTCCCATCGCCACGATCGTCTCGAGCGAGCCGCGCTTCGGGTTCCACCACTCCGCGGTCCAGTTCAGTGCGCCGAAGACCAGCATCTGGGCGATGTAGAGGTCGAGGTCCTCGCGGATCTCGCCGGCAGCCGCGGCCTCCTTGAACAGCTTGCGCCACACCTCGCCGTACCGGGCCTCCTCGGCGACCTGACGCTTGCGGATCTTCTCCGGCAGCTGACCGGCGTTGCGGATCGAGGCGGTGGTGTAGTCGGAGATGTCGAGCTCGTGGCGCAGGTGAGCCTCGACGGCGAGCATGATCTTGTCCATCGGACTCGCGCCGGCCGGGGCGTTGGACAGCACCTCGGCGAGGTGGTCGCGCATGTCGGCGATGCCGGCCCACATGACCTCCTCGATGAGGTCCTCGCGCGAGGGGAAGTAGTAGTAGATCGCGGGCGCCTGCAGCTCGGCGTGGTCCGCGACGTCGGAGAGCCGCATGCCGGCGTACCCCTTGATGCTCAGCACGTGCGCGGCGGAGTCGAGGATGCGCGTCCGCGTGCGGGCGGACTTGGACTCGCCGGCGCCGTCGGCGGTCTTCCCGCGTCCGTCGGGGGCTGCTGCTGCTTTGCGTGCCATTTTTCTATCCTAGGGTCAGGAGCCTCCGGAGCCGGTGACCAGCGCCGTGAACCGCCAGTCGAGCACGGGCTGCGACTGCTCCTCGCCGTCCGCGGCCACCTGGACGCGGAGGTCCGCGACGCTTCCGTGGCCGCGCGGCCGCACGGCGAGGACCGCGACCGAGCTGCGCAGGGTGTCGCCCTCGTGGACCGGGCCGACGTGGTCGCAGCCCTGCCAGCCGAGCACCGTGACCAGCTGTGGCAGCGCCCGTGCGACCTGACCGAGCGCGATGCCGATGGTGTGCCCGCCGTACACGAGCCGGGTCCCTCCAGCCGTCCGCCCGTCATGGTGGACCTGGGCGAGGTTCCCGGTCAGCCGGGCGAGCTCGGGCGCCGAGCTGACGACGTCGCCACCGACCACCTCGATCACGTCGCCCGGCGCGAGCCTCGGCACCGGGTCGCGAAGCACGTACGCCGAGAGGTCCCACGCATCGGCGAAGCCGGTGTCGCTGGTGCCAGCCCCCAGCCCGTCGAGGTCGTCCGCGCGCCCGGTCTCCACGGAGGCGTCGCTCAGCGGCAGCATCGCGCAGCGGTGGAAGTCAAGGACGCGCTCGTCGTGCTGGTCGCGGGTGACCATGTGCAGGCCGACCAGGCCGGTGGCGGGACGCCCCTCGCGCCGGGTGTTCTCCCGCAGCCCGACGACCTCGGTGGTCGTGGTCAGGGTGTCGCCGAGGTACGGCGCCCGGTGGAACGCGAGCCCGCGGTAGAACAGGTTGGCCCGCACGTGCTGGGTCGCCAGGGTGGACTGCCCGATCGCGGTGTTCCACACGTACGCCGGGTGCGCCAGCCCGGCGCGCCCCGTCACCCGCTCCGCGAGGTCGTGGTCGAGCGCCAACCGCAACCGGTCGCCGACGATCGACCGGTGCACCGCCGCCCCGCCCTCGGTGAGCGTGATCCCGGGTGCGTCGGCGAAGACGCGTCCTACCTCGAGCTCGTCGAAGTACGGTCCGCGCGCGTCGGTCACCGGTCCACCCCCGCGCGGGCCAGGTCGTGCCGGTCCAGCAGCCGGCGCGCACGAACGGCGACCGCTTCGTCGAGCATCGCGCCGTCGAGCGCGACCGCGCCGAGGCCCTGCTGCTCACCGTCGGCCAGGGCAGCAAGGACCCGCTCTGCCCAGTCGACCTGGGCGTCGTCGGGGGAGAAGGCGGTGTTGACCGCGTCGAGCTGCTGGGGGTGGATGACCCACTTGCCGTCGAAGCCGGCACGCCCCGCCGCGCTCAGGCCCGCGTGGAAGGCCTCGTCCACGCCGGTGCCGAGGTGGGGTCCGTCGACGGCGCGCAGGCCGTGGGCCCGGGCCGCCCACAGCAGGCGCTCGCGGGCGGGGTCCCAGGGGGCGGTCGCGGGGTCGCGCCCCAGGCTGGCCGCGAGGTCGGCGTACCCGAGGACCAGCGCCTCCAGGCTCGCGCCGGAGGCGGCGATGTCCTCGACCGCGACCAGGCCGGCGGCGGACTCGACGAGCGCCTGGAGCCGGATGCCCGCCCCGGCAGGGAGCCCGGTCACCCCGGTCAGCAGCCGCTCGACGAACGCGACGTCCCCGGGCGACTCCACCTTGGGGACGACCACCGAGGCCGGCGGACGCGCGAGCGCGCCGAGGGCGATCAGGTCGGCGTGGCACCACGGCGTCCCGACACCGTTGACGCGGACCGCGATCCGGCGCTCGACGGGTACATCGGCGAGGAAGGCGAGGACCACCTCGCGGGCTGCGTCCTTGGCGTCGGCGGCGACGGCGTCCTCGAGGTCGATGACGACCTCGTCGGCTGCCGAGGCCACCGCCTTCTCGAGCATCCTCGGCGACGAGCCGGGCACGCTCAAGCAGGAGCGCGGTGCGGGGGAGGCACTCATGAGAACTCCTTAATCGAAGTTCAATTATATTGCAGAGAAGCCTCTCCGTACAGCCGTCAGGCGCCGACGGCCAGCGGGACCTTCGTCACGGGCACCGCCGGCCCGAACGAACCCGGAGGGGGCGTGACGTTGTTGTCGCGGCACCACTCGCCGGCGGCGCGCTGGGAGCGGCGCGGGATGCCCGAGGAGGGGTCCTGCTGCAGCGGGATCGGGGGCAGCGGGGGGAGGTCCGTGTCCTTCTCGGCCTCCAGCTCGTCGGCGTCCTTCTCCTCCGACATCCCGATCGGGCCCACGCGCTGGGCGTTGAGGAACTGGCGCACCACCGGCTCCTCGGAGCTCAGCAGCATCTCGCGGGGCCCGAACATCGCCAGGTGCTTGTGGTAGAGCAGGCCGATGTTGTCCGGGACCGTGCGGGCGGTGTTGATGTCGTGGGTCACGATCAGGAACGTCGCGTCGATCTGCGCGTTCAAGTCGATGATCAGCTGGTTCAAGAACGAGGTGCGGACCGGGTCCAGACCCGAGTCGGGCTCGTCGAAGAGCAGGATCTCCGGATCCAGGACCAGCCCACGAGCCAGACCAGCACGCTTGCGCATACCACCGGAGATCTCACCAGGCAGCTTGTCCTCGGCACCGAGAAGACCGACCAGGTCCATCTTCTCCATCACGATGTTGCGGATCTCCGACTCCGACTTCTTCGTGTGCTCACGAAGCGGGAACGCCACGTTGTCATACAGGTTCATCGAGCCGAACATCGCACCGTCCTGGAACAGCACCCCGAACAGCTTGCGGATCTCGTAGAGCTCCTTCTCCGGGCACGAAGCGATGTCGACACCCTCGATGACCACCGAACCCTCATCAGGCTTCAGCAACCCGATGATCGTCTTGAGCAGCACCGACTTACCAGTACCCGAAGGGCCCAGCATCACCGAGATCTCACCCGCGGGAACCGTGAGGGTGACGTCCCTCCAGATCAGAGCCTTCCCGAACGACTTCGTCAGGTGCTCGATCTTGATCTCGACGCCCATGG
>JBJMIO010000001.1:0-5018 GCA_045806765.1 Marmoricola sp. | reverse complement strand
TCGGTCGACACCGAGGCCGAGCACCAGCGGCTCGCCAAGGAGACCTTCACCGAGGCCGGCATCCCCTCCCAGCGCGCCCGGCTGATCCCCGGTGCTGCGCTCGAGGTCCTCCCCCGGTTGACCGACGCGCACTACGACATCGTGTTCTGCGACGGCGACAAGCAGGAGTACCCGGAGTACCTCGCTGAGTCCCTGCGCCTGCTGCGCCCCGGCGGCGTCGTCGCGTTCGACAACGCGCTGTGGCACGACCGGGTCGCCGACCCCGCCCAGCGCGACCCCGAGACGACCGCGATCCGCGAGCTGTGCCGCGTCGTGAACGAGCACGAGTCGCTGGTCCCGGTCCTGCTTCCCGTGGGCGACGGACTCCTGCTGGCCAAGAAGGTCTGGCTCCCCGAGGCCTGAGCCCGACTCAGGCGAGCGGGACCTGCCACTCGATGACGGTCCCCGAAGGCTCGTCGGAGTCGATGCGGAACGAACCGCCGAGCTCGAGTGCGCGCAGACGGATGTTCTGCAGGCCGCTCTCGCTGACCGCGGTGCCGATGCCGACACCGTTGTCGGCGACGCGGAGGAGCAGGCGGTCGCGGTCGGCCTCGACCTCGACCACGCAGGCGTCGGCGTCCGAGTGGCGCGCGACGTTGGAGAGCGACTCGCGCAGGGTCGCGATCAGGTGGTCGGCGGCCTCCGGGGTGACCGTGGCGTCGACCGGGCCGCGGATCCGCACGAACGGCGCGAAGCCGAGCACGGGCACGTAGTCGCGGGCGAGTCCCCGGATCTCCGACTTCAGCGAGGCGCCGGCGTCGTGGCGCAGCTCGAAGATGGTCGAGCGGATGTCGCGGATGGTGGTGCTCAGCTCGCCGACCGCGTCGTCGAGACGCTGGCGGACCGTGTCGTCCTCGACGGTGCGGCGCAGCCCTTGGAGCTGGAGCGCGGTGGCGAAGACGCGCTGGATGACGGTGTCGTGGAGGTCGCGCGCGATCCGGTCGCGGTCGGCGACCAGCATGTGCTCCTGACGCTCGACCAGGCCCTGGGTGCGGTCGAGCGCGAGCGCCGCCTGGTCGGCGAAGGCGCGCAGCACGTCGCCGTCCACGGCACCGGCTCCCAGGCGCCGGGCCGTCACCACCGCGAGCAGGCTGTGGCCTGGAACCAGGCGCGAGGGCAGCGGTACGACGAACAGCGTGGCGCCCTCGTAGGGCAGCGCCATCACCTCGCCGAGCACCGAAGCCTTGGTCAGCACCGGCGCGGCCGCTTCGATCACCCCGGTCAGGTCGGCCGCGGAGACGTCCGCCTCGCCGCTGTCGGCGGTCACGAGCGCGGGCACCTCGTCAAGGTGCTCGACCACGACGACGTACGCAGCCTCGGCGACCGCACAGAGCCGGGTGGCGACCAGGCCGAGGGCGTGGATCACGTCGTTCGAGCGCTGGAGCTCGTGCGTCATCGCGATGCTCGACTCCAGCCACCGGTGGCGTCGCTCGCTGATGCCGTGCACCCGGGCGTTGGCGATCACCATGCCGGCGATCTGTGCGAGCGTCTGGACCGCGGCCTCGTCCTCGGCGGTGAACTGCTCGCCGCCTGCCTTCTCGGTCAGGTAGAGGTTGCCGAACACGGCACCGTCGACCAGGACGGGCATGCCCAGGAAGGTCGACATCGGAGGGTGACCGTCGGGCAGCCCGATCGCGCGCGGGTGCTCGGCGATGTCGTCGAGCCGCATCGGCCTCGGGTCCTCGAGCAGGACACCGAGCAGCCCGTGCCAGGTCGGCAGGTGCCCGATCTGCTCGCGCACCTCATCAGGCATCCCGTGCAGCACGAAGTCGGAGATCCCGCCGTCGTCGTCGATGATGCCGAGCAGGCCGTAGCGCGCATCGGTCAGCGCGCAGGAGGCGCTGACAAGGCGGTCGAGCGCGGTGCCCAGATCCAAGCCCGCACTCATCTGCACGACGGCGTCGAGCAGGTTGGCTGCGCCGTCCCCCTCGGGCGCGTCGTTCGGGACCATCGGACCACTGTATGTCCGATTCGTCCGTTGTGCACGCTGTGCCCGGTAGAGGACCTCAGTCCGGATCAGTGGTTGCGCAGGTAGCGCAAGCAGGCCGTGCTGCTCGCAAAGCGAGCGGTGCCTCCGTACCAGTACCAGTACTGCCAGCGCTGCGCGCGGCACTGCGCCATCCAGCTGGGCAGCTCCCGGCGGTCGCAGCGGGTCCCGATGCCGTCGTGATCACGGTCGAGCTGGCCGGGGTTGTAGACCCTCAGGCAGTTGTCGGCGGCATCGAGGCGACCGTCGTGGTCGGCGTCCTGGGGCGTGTCCACCACCGGGGGCGGGGTGTCGTCGCAGACATCGCCGATCCCGTCCCCGTCCGAATCAGCCTGGTCCGAGTTGGCGACGAACTCGCAGTTGTCGGAGGAGTCGGCGATGCCGTCACTGTCGTAGTCGGGGTTCGGGGTGTCGTCGCAGACATCGCCGATCCCGTCGCCGTCCGCGTCGCTCTGGTCGGGGTTGTAGATCGAGGGGCAGTTGTCGGTCGGATCGGTGTAGGAGTCACCGTCGCTGTCGCCACCGCCACCCGGGTCGTAGCCGTAGGGCGAGTCGTCGCAGGAGTCACCGAGCCCGTCGCCGTCGTTGTCGAGCTGGTCGGGGTTGAAGAAGGAAGGGCAGTTGTCGATGTCGTCGGAGACCCCGTCGCCATCGGCGTCCGGCGGAGGCGGCTCGTCGCAGGCATCACCGATGCCGTCACCGTCGGAGTCGGACTGATCGGCGTTCGCCACGAACTGGCAGTTGTCGGAGACGTCGGGCACCCCGTCGCCGTCGTAGTCGGGCGGTGGCTCGTCGGCGATGACCGCCTGACCGGCTGCCGCGGCCCTCGCAGGAGCGGCAGGACCGTACCCGACCGAGAGCAGCACGACGGCCAGGAGGGCCAGGGCGCGCACGAGACGGGAGGAGGTGGTTCGCACCTGCGAAACGCTAGCGAACCGGAATGCGCTGCGTGCGGAGCGTCTAGACCGCAGGTCATCCCTCGGCGGCGCTCTCAGTCAGAGATCGCCGCGTTGAACCGAGCCAGGCCATCGGCCAGCTCGGTGATGCTGCTCGGATCCCACGCGGAGAGCCGGACGTCGACCTCGGCGCGGCGTACCTCGGCCAGGCGGGCGAGCCTGCGGTGGGCCTCGTCGGTCGCTCTGAGGATCGAGGCGCGGCCGTCGGCGGGGTCCGGGGAGCGCTCGATGAGCCCGAGCTCGATGAGCTGACCCACGATCCGGCTCACCGCGCCCTTGTCGAGCGCGAACATCTCGGCGAGCTCGGCAGCACGGTGCGGACCGATCTCGGCCAGCGTCACCAGCAGCGGGTACGCCGTGGCGCTGAGCGCCGGGTCGACGAGGACGGCCCGGTCGGCCAGCCCCCGTCGTACCCGGCGCAGCAGGCGGCCGAGCTCGTGCTCGAGCCCGCGGATCGCCTCCTCGCGCTCGACGCCCTCGCCGCCGGCCATCAGGCGACCGCCGGCTCGAGAACACCGCCGCGGGGCCCGCGGACCTCAGCAGCCAGGTCGTCCAGCTGCTCGGCCACCGTCTCGTCGGCCAACGTGGTGCGCAGCGGGACCTCCTTGATGAACAGCACCGCGACCAGCGCGAGCAGCGCGAGCGGGGCGGCGACCAGGAAGAGGTCGCCGGTCGCTGCGCCGAAGGCGTGCTCGAAGACACCGCGAACGGGTGCCGGCATGGCCGAGAGGTCCGGGATCTCGTGGCTCTGCGACCCGGTGGCCCTGATGCCGAGGTGGGCGAGACCGGTGGTGACCTTCTCGGAGACCTGCGAGCTCAGCAACGCACCGAGCGCGGAGACCCCGATCGAGCCGCCCATCGAGCGGAAGAAGGCGACCAGCGAGCTCGCCGCACCCATGTCGGCGGCCGAGGCGTTGTTCTGCACGGCGAGCACGAGGTTCTGCATGGTCGCGCCCAGGCCGACCCCGAGCACCGCCATGAAGGCGCCTACGACGACCAGCGGAGTCGTGTCGTCGATGCTGCTCAGCAGGAACAGACCGGTCACGACCAGAACCATGCCACCGACCAGGAACCGCTTCCAGCGTCCGGTCTGGGTGATGATCCGGCCACTGAGAATGCTGGAGACCAGCAGGCCCCCGACCATCGCGATCGACATCAGGCCGGCGTGGGTCGGGCTCATGCCGCGGGCGATCTGGAAGTACTGCGAGAGGTAGACGGTCGCGCCGAACATCGCGATGCCCACGAAGACGCTCGCGGTGGTGGCCAGCGCGGTGGTGCGGTCGGCGAAGAGGTGGACCGGGATGATCGGCTCGGTGGCGACGCGGGCCTCGACCCACACGGCCGCAGCGAGCACGACGACCCCGAGGCCGACCAGCAGGTAGGAGGTGGTCGAGGCCCAGGCGAAGTCGTTGCCGGCCAGCGAGACCCAGATGAGCAGCGTCGAGACGCCGGCGGCGATCAGCGTGGCACCGAGGTAGTCGATGCTGACCGCGCGCTTGACCACCGGGAGGTGGAGCTTGCGCTGCAGCACCACGAAGGCGGCCGCGGCGATCGGGATGCCGACGTAGAAGCAGGAGCGCCAGCCCAGGCCGGGGATGTCGACCAGCACACCGCCGATGAGCGGACCGCTGACGGTGGCGACGGCGAAGACCGCGCCGATGTAGCCGGAGTAGCGACCGCGCTCGCGCGGCGGGACCATTGAGGCGATGACGACCTGGACCAGCGCGGTCAGGCCGCCGACGCCGAGGCCCTGGACGGCGCGGGCGCCGATGAGCACGCCCATCGAGGGGGCGGTCGCGGCGATCAGGGAGCCGGCGACGTAGATCAGCAGGGCCGTCTGGACGAGGACCTTCTTGTTGAACAGGTCGGCCAGCTTGCCCCAGATCGGGGTGGAGGCGGTCATGGTGAGCAGCGTCGCGACGACGACCCAGGTGTAGCCGGACTGGCTGCCGTGCAGGTCGGTGACGATGCGCGGGAGAGCGTTGGAGACGACGGTGCTGGAGAGCATCGCGACGAACATGGCGAGAAGGAGTCCG